>JAQBZW010000229.1 GCA_027622315.1 Chloroflexota bacterium
GGGCCTCGCGCTGCTCGCCCGCGACCGCGGCGAGGTGGCGGTCTGCTATCAGCACCTCGTCTACCCGATGCTCGACGACCGCAGCGAGACGCGCAGCAGCCACGCGATCGTGGACACGCGCGTGTGGTGCCGAGACACGAACACGGTGGGGTGGAACGCCTACCTCGGCGGCCGGGCCGGCGAGCCCGGTGTCGAGCCGTACGCAGCTCCCGCCCGCGCCACGGATCTGGCCGGCCTGCCGCCCGCGTACATCTGCGTCGGCACGCTCGATCTCTTCGTCGACGAGGACATCACCTACGCGCAGCGCCTGCTCGCGGCAGGCGTGCCGGCTGAACTGCACGTCTACCCGGGGGCCTACCACGGCTCGGCGAACACCGTGCCCGACTCGGCGATCTCGCGCCGCTGGCGCGCCGACGAGATGGCCGCGCTGGCGAGGGCGCTCGGGGGGTAGGACTGGTCGCGTGGCGCGATTCGTCGGTCCCGGGGGCGCAGCGCACTACGGCTCGATCGTGACCTTCACTGCGCCGCGCGACTTGTCGGCAGCCGCCGCGAACCCGTCCGCGATCTCGGCGAGCGGGAAGCGGTGCGTGATCAACGTGCTCATCACGTCGCGGTGGCGCTCGAGCAGCCGTAGCGCGATCGCGAAATCGGCGTGGGCGCCGGTGCGGCTGTAGGTCAGCGTGCTCACGATGCGCGGCTGCTTCACGAGCATTGGCCCGGTGTTGATGGTCACCGGCGCGGTGAACACGCCGAGAATCAGCACGCGTCCGGCCGGCCGCACCAGGGCCAGCGACTGGTTCCACGTATCGGCGCGGCCGCCTACGGATTCGATCACGAGGTCCACCGGGTTTGCGCCCGACCAGGCCGCGAGCTCGCGGCCGCCGGCGTCGTCTGCCGCGAAGACGTGCGTCGCGCCGAGGCGGAGCGCGGCTTCGCCCTGCTGCGGATAGCGCGCGCTCACCGCAACCTCCGCCCCGCCGGCCTGGCGCGCGTAGAACGCCGCGAGCAGCCCAATCGTGCCGGAGCCCAGCACAACGACGCGGTCGGCGCCCGGCGCGGCGTCGTGCACCATCGACTGCGCCACGCGCACGCCGTGGATGCCCACCGCGAGCGGCTCCGCGAGCGCGGCGATCGCGAAGTCGAGGTCGTCGGCGAACGGGAAGAGCGTGTGCGGGGGGACGGTGAGGTACTGCTGGAAGGCGCCGTTCGCCGGGCCTGCCCCGGCGAGCAGCCGCGTCGGACACAGGTCGTAGCCGCCGGAGAGGCAGTACTCGCAGCTGCCGCAGTACAGCAGCGGCTCAACGCCCACGCGCTGTCCGACCGTGAACCCTTCGACGCCTGCGCCGAGCGCGGCGATCTCGCCCGCGATCTCGTGCCCGCGGATCTCGCCGGCCATCCAGCGATCGGCGTCGCGATAGCCGTGCAGGTCCGAGCCGCAGATTCCGGCAGCCCGTATCCGCACCTGCACTTGGCCCGGCGGCGGTGGCTCCGCGTCGACCTCGCGTAGCTCGAACGTCGTCCCCGGTGCCGTGACGCACTGCAACATGGTCTGCCCTCCTCCGGTGCGGGCGGAGGGTAGCGCGCATGGGGCGAGGGGGCCGAGACGGCGTCACCGCCACGCCCGTCCCCCAACATCCGTTCACCCTGAGCCTCCGTTCGCCCTGAGGCCCTCCTGAGCGAAGACGAAGGGCCTGTCGAAGGGAGCCTGCGTTCTGCCAGTGGTCTCGGATTCCGCCTCACGCGTGCCGCGGTGCCAGATCCACGCGAGGCCCGCGAGGCCCGCGAGGCCCGCGACACCCGTCTGCCACCTTCCGTTCGCCCTGAGGCCCCCCTGAGCGAAGGCGAAGGGCCTGTCGAAGGGGACCTCTGTGCTGCTTTTGGTCCCGGACTTCCCTCCACGCGTGCCGCAGTGCCGGATCCGGCGCGAGGTCCCGCGACGCCCGTCCTCCCATTTCCTATCGCGCTGAGCGCCGCTCGCCGAGGTGTCCCGTTCGCCCCGAGGCTCTCCTGAGCGAAGGCGAAGGGCCGGTCGAAGATGCAGGCGTTCAGCCGGTGGTCCCGGGTTCTGCTTCACGCGGGCGCACGATCCGGACTCGCACGAGGTCGCGAGACAACCCGGTGCGTACCGCGTGCCGCCGGTGCTCTGTGAGGTGCTCGTCGATGGATTGCCTCGGCGTGGAAGGCCTCTTCTGGCTCAACATCCACACGCAGCGCTGGGAGTCGTTCATCGTGGGTGCCCCTGCGTTCGTGCCGGGCATATCGCGACTCGACCATCGGGCCGGCGTGTTCATCACGCTCCGCCCGTCTGAGACCGCGCTCGCCTGGTCGGAGCCGGGGTTCATCGCCTCGGCGTCCGGGAGCGAGCGGATCAGCGCGCCCCCGGGCTGGAGCACGCTTGGCTACGTCGGCCCCGCCGGCGTCACGCCCGCGGCGCTGGCGAGCGACGCGTCCGGGGTCACGTTCTTCGGCTGGGATGGCGCGGCACAGGGCTGGCTGACGTACGGCCGGAACCGTCCGGCCTTCGCCAATACACTGGTGCGCGTTGACCCCTTGCAGGGGCTGATCATCAAGAACGACGCCGCGATCGCTATGCCGCTCCACATCCCCGAGGCGCCGTAGGCGAGGCTTCGCGGCTGAGACACGCACCGCTGTCGCGGGCCGACAAGCCGCGAAACTGCCGCCGCTCGCCGGCAGCGCGCGGTGGCGGCACAGCGTCCATGAGCAGTCGCCGTGTTAGCGTCGCGCGGTTCCCGAATGGCACACCGCGTACCCGGAGAGGCCGTCGAGCTGCATGCGCACACGGCCGTTCTATGGCTGGGCGATCATCGCCATGGGCGCCGTGATCGCCTACAGCAGCGGCCCCGGCCAGTCCTTCACGTTCAGCGTCTTCATCGATTCGATCATCGAGGACACCTCTCTCACGCGGACGGCGATCTCGGCGCTCTATGCGGTCGGGACCGGCGTGAGCGCGGTGATGGTGTTCACGGTCAGCCGGCTCGCCGATCGCTACGGCGCCCGCAGCACGCTGATTGGCGCCGCGATCGGCCTGGGTCTCGCGTGTGTTGCGATGTCGTGGGCGCGCGGGGCGCTCATGATCTTCATCGCGTTCGCTGCGCTGCGCGCGCTCGGGCAGGGCTCGCTCACGATCAACGGCACGCTGCTCGCGGCGCAGTGGTTCGTGCGCCGGCGCGGGCGCGCGATGGCGATCATGGGCCTCGGCTTCCCGCTCGCCGTCGCGACGATTCCACCGGTCGCGCGCCTGCTGATCGAGACGATTGGCTGGCGCGAGGCGTATGCCGTGCTGGGCGTGATGGTGTGGGTGCTCGTGCTGCCGGGAGCGCTCTTCGTGGTGCGCAATCGCCCGGAGGACATGGGCCTGTTCCCGGACGGCGCAGACGGCCCGCCGCCCGAGGAAGCCGGCATCGACCCGGGGCTGCCCGAGCCGCGGCTGCCGGTGCTCACATCGCTGCGCTTCTGGGTGCTCGCGATCCCGATGTCGACCTCCGCGCTGATCGTCACGGGCCTCGTCTTCCACCAGGCGGCCGTGCTCGGCGAGCAGGGGCTCTCGGCAACCGTCGCGGCCGCGATCTTCGTGCCCTATGCGCTCTCGTCTGCAGTCGTTTCGATGATCGCCGGCGACGTCTCCGACCGCTTCGGGCCGAAGTGGGTGTTCGCGGCCTCGATGGTCACGCTGCTCGCTGCCATGGCGGTCACGCTCGTCATGGACTCGCTGCTGCTTGCAACCGCGTACGCGATCCTGCTCGGCGCGAGCGGTGGCTTCTCGCGCATCGTCGGCAGCGTGACGTGGGCGCACTTCTACGGGCGGCGTGGGCTCGGTCGTGTGCAGGGCTCGGCGGTGATGGTGAACATCACCGCGTCCGCGCTGGGTCCGTTGCCGCTGGCGTGGCTGCAAGCGCACTTCGACGGCTTCCGCACCGGCATCGCGATCCTCGCGGTGCTGCCGGTGGCGGCGATCGTCACCGTCGCGCTCGCGCGGCCCCCCGGGGATCGGCAGGGACCGGCAGTGCTACGGGTGGCGTGAACCGCCCCCGCGCGAGACGGACCGAGACGGTCTGATCAGCGTCTTGATTCATCGCGATGAGCGATTGTTCGGGTGCGATCCGTCGCCGGGCTGCAAGTGCTGTCGATCCGCGGCATCACCGATCGTCGTATTGGTAAGCGACGACCGACATCCCGGAGCGCTCGTTCCGTGGTTGGGGCGCGTTGGGCCGGCCCCTGCCGTCGTCGATCTGTCCGGCCCAATTACCTCGAGGAGGGAAGCGATGCCGAAGTACCTGTTGGCCTATCACGGCGGTGGCATGCCGGAGGGCGAAGCTGCGCAGGCCAAGGAGATGGCCGCGTGGGGTGCGTGGTTCCAGAAGCTGGGCAGCGCCGTCGTTGACGGGGGCAACCCGGTGGGGGCGTCAAAGACCGTGAGCGCCGCGGGAGCCGCGACGGATGGCGGCGGTGCGAACCCGATCACCGGTTACTCGGTGCTGCAGGCGGACAGCCTGCAGGCCGCGGTGAAGTTCGCCGAGGGCTGCCCGATCCTCGCGTCAAGGGGCACGGTCGAGGTCGGCGAGACGTTCGACGCGATGTAGGCCGGCTTCGTCGGCGGTTGCCGAAGCGACGTGGTCGCCGAACG
>JAQBZW010000230.1 GCA_027622315.1 Chloroflexota bacterium
GCGTAATGTCGCTCGTGTTGTCGACGCTCCGCGCGGGCCGAACGTCGAACGCACAGCGCTCATGCCCGCGGACGTGCGCAAGCTTCTAGCTGCGCTCGACGGGGACACGCTGCGTCCCGTGTACCTGCTCGCGGCCCTCCTCGGACTCAGACAGGAGGAGGCCCTGGGACTGCGCTGGCGCGATGTCGACTTTGATGCCGGGACGGTACAGATCGCGCAAACGCTCAAGCTGGTCGGTCGCGAGGTGATCGTCGACGAGCCAAAGTCGCCACGTTCGCGGCGGACGCTGCCGCTCATGCCGCTCGTCGCCGATTCGTTGCGCGAACACCGCCAGCATCAGCGCGAACAACGGCTGCAGGCTGGATCAGCCTGGCACGATGGGGGTCTCGTCTTTACGAGTCAGACAGGCGGGCCGCTTCGTGGCCCTTCTGTCACGCGACACCTGCAGGCCGTACTTGCCGCCGCCGGGCTGCCCCGCGTCACGTTCCACGATCTGAGGCATGCATGCGCGTCGATCCACGTCGCGCTCGGCACGTCGCCACGCGTACTCATGGCGATCCTGGGACACAGCGACGCGACCCTGGCGCTAAGCTTGTACGCGCATACCGACGCGGAGATGATGCGCGCGTCGGCCGCCGCGCTTCAGGATTTCATGGCCCCACAGTGGGCCCCACAGGTGCAACCGACGGCGGGCTGACGCGGCAGGCCAACAGGTTCAGAGCCCCCGTAGCTCAGTGGATAGAGCAGTGGTTTCCTAAACCATGCGCGCAGGTTCAACTCCTGCCGGGGGTACCACCCATTCGCCCAGCCGCGTCGACAACCACCCGCGATGCCAGCACGGCCGCCGCGAGGCGCACGTCGAGCGCGAGCGTGCGCTCTTCGGCGCCGGGCGACTCCAGCGTCGCGAACTGGCTCTCGAGCAGGCCCAGCGGCATGAAGTGCCGGCGCGTCGTCATGCGCGCTGCGATCACCGCAGGCTCGCCCACGAGATGCACCAGCAGCACATCGTCGCGGCGGCGGTGCGTGAGCGCGTCGCGGTAGGCGCGCCTGAGCGCTGAGCATGCGATCACGAGCGAATGGCCGCCGGCACGAGACGCGGCGATCTCGCGTGCGAGCGCCGCGAGCCACGGGCGGCGGTCTGCGTCATCGAGCGGGTGGCCGGCGCGCATCTTCGTGACGTTGGCGCGCGGGTGGTACGCGTCTCCTTCGATGAAACGCCAGCTGAGCCGCCGGGCGGCCTGCTGCCCGACGGTCGTCTTGCCCGAGCCCGCGACGCCCATCACCAGGACGATCACCCGCGGCTGCCGCGCACGCCCGGCGCCCGCGCCGTCGACCTAGATCTGCGAGTAGCCCGACCCCGGGTGTTCGATGCCGTGGCCGCGCGCGTCCTTGACCCAGCCGAACTCCTTGAGGATCTGCTGGCTGTAGGTCACGCGACCGGTGACCTTGTCGAGCGGCTCTGTGGCGAAGAGCAGCGCCGCCTGTGCCATCGTCTCGGGCTTCTCGGCGTCGGCCTCGGTGCGGCCCTCCATCAGGCCGTGGAAGACCACGCCCGGCGTGGGCACGACCTGCGACGGGCTGAAGCAGCCGACCGTGATGCCGTACTCGTAGACCTCCTGGGCCAGCCCCTGCGTGAAGCGTTCGAGCGCCGCCTTCTCGGCGCCGTAGAGCGTGCCGCCGCGCTGCGGTGGGCCGCTGTACGGGCCACGTCCCGGGCCGATCGCGGCGCCGGACGAGATGTTCACGATCGCTCCACCCTTGCGCTCGATCATGTCCTCGAGCACCAGCTGGCTCAGGTAGAAGGGGGCGTTGAAGTTCACGGCGAGCGAGCGCAGCCAGCGGTTGACCGGGTACTGCGCGATCGGAATGAAGTAGGTGAGCGCCGCGTTGTTTACGAGCACGTCGATCGGCCCGTACGCCGCGCGCGCCGACGCGACCATCTCCTTGCAGTTCTCGTACGTCGAAACGTCGCAGGCCACGGCAGTCGCCTCGCCGCCGGCCGCCTTGATCTCCTCGATCGTGCGGTTGAGGGACCCTTCGAGCTGGTGCGAGCCCTCTTCGATCGTGCGCGCGACCGCGACGACCTTCGCGCCCTCGACGGCGAACAACTCCGCGATCGACTTGCCGATGCCGCGGCTCGCGCCCGTCACGATCGCGACCTTGCCGTCGAGCTTGCCCATCTCTGTCCCTCTTCTCGGAGTGGTCATGCCTCTTCCGCAGACGCGCGTGGCGTCCCGTCGGCGTCATCCTAGCCTGTGCCTCGCGGTCCCTCGTCCCTGCGACCTCCGCGGCGCATACGCCACTGCCTCACCCGGCGTACCTCATCCCCCGGCGCTCGCGCGCACGCCGGAGGAGGAGGTGCGCGCGAGCGCCGGGGGATGAGGTGCGCGTAGGCGCCGAGGGAGGAGGTGCGGGTACCCGCATCGGCGGCGTCCGTACCGGCGGCGATGCTATCGTCCGGCGCACGAATGATCCGCGGGCGATACCCGCGTCCGTATGCAGGTCCGGAGGTCGCGCGATGTCCGAGGACGTACTGATCGAGGTCGACACGCACGGGGTGATGCTCGTCACGCTCAACCGGCCGGAACGCATGAACTCGCTCAGCGGCGACCTGATCTCGGGTGTCATGGGCGCGATCGATCGTGCGTCGAAGGACGACGACGTGCGGGCGCTCGTCCTCACCGGCAACGGCCGTGCCTTTTGCGCCGGCGCCGAGGTCAGTGAGAACTCAAACCCCTCCGCCGGAGGCGGGCGCCAGAAGCCACCGCGCAACGTGCAGCTCGATCACTTCAGCAGCTCCGGCCGCATGGCCGAGGCCTTCGCGAACTGCGACGTACCGGTGATCGGCGCGATTAACGGCGTGGCCGCCGGGGGCGGCTTCGGCATCGCGATGTGCATGGACGTGCGCTTCATGGCCGAGAGCGCGCGCATCGGCACCATCTTCATCAAGCGCGGCATCGCGGCCGACTACGGGCTCGCGTACTGGCTGCCCCGGCTGGTCGGTCCGGCGAAGGCGTACGAGCTGATCTACGACGGCAACCTGATCGATGCCGCGCGCTGCCTCGAGCTCGGGCTCGCGAACCGCGTCTACCCGGACGAGCAGCTGCTGGAGGAGACGCTCGCGTACGCGCGACGGATCGCCGCCGGCCCACCGCTCGCCTATACCTACGTGCGCCGGCTGATGCGCCGTTCGCTCGACCAGAACCTCCACGACTCGCTCGAGCTCGAATGGACGTACCAGAGCTCGTTGCTGCGGACGGGCGACGCGCGTGAGGGCTTCGCCTCGTTCCTCGAGCGGCGCGAGCCCAAGTTCAGCGGCGAATAGCCGCGCGACGGTGACGGCCCGCTCGGCGTCTACGAGCGCACCACGTGGCTGAGCTGCTCGACGGCATCCGTGTGCTTGATCTCACGCGCGGCGTCGCGGGACCGTTCGCGACCAAGCTGCTCGCCGACTACGGCGCGGACGTGCTCAAAGTCGAAGCGCCGGGTGGCGACCCCGCCCGGCGCGAGCCCCCGTTCTTCCACGACGAGCCGCACGCGGACGGGTCCGCGCTCTTCCTGCACCTGAACACGAACAAGCGCTCGCTCACGCTCGATCTCGAGCAGCCGGAGGCGCGCGCGATCGTCGCGCGGCTGGCCGCGACCGCAGATGTGGTGGTCGAGGACTTCGCGCCCGGTCAGCTCGACGCCTGGGGCATCGGCTGGGAGCGGCTGGCCGCGGACCGCGACGATCTCGTGCTCGCGTCGATCACCCCGTTCGGACAGAGCGGACCGTACCGCGACTACCTCGCCTCCGAGATCACGCTCCAGGCGATAGGCGGCCCGTTGCACCTCAACGGCATCGCCGAGCGCGAGCCGCTCAAGCTCGCCGGCCACGTCGCGCACTACCACGCCGGGACGGTCGCGGCGTACGCGATCATGCTCACGCGCCGGCGCGTGGAGCGCGGCGGCGCCGGCGATCACATCGACCTCGCTGCGTACGAGTGCCAGGCAGGCTTCCGCGACCGCCGCGCGGTGTTCCTCACGCACGCCGCCTACACCGGACGCACGATCCACCGCCCGGCGGCGGGCAACCGCTTCCTGTCGGGGGTGCGTACGGCCCTCGATGGTTATGTCAATTTGTTCGTGGGCGCACCCCGCCATCTCGACGAGTTCCTCGCGCTGATCGGCCGCCCCGACCTCGCCGGCCATCCGGAGTTTCGCAAGTCGCCGGTCGACATGTCCGCCGACTTTGCCGCCGACGTCGAGGCCTCGTACCTCGCGTGGTTGATGCGCACGCCGAAGCAGGAGGCGCTCGCGGCCACGCAGGCGCTCGGAATCCTGGGTGGCGCGATCCTCACGACCGAAGACCTCGTGCGGGACCCGCACTACCGGGAACGCGGCGCGTGGGAGGTGATCGATCACCCGCACACGGGCCCGGTGGAGTACCCGGGCCGGCAGTTGATCCTGTCGGAGACGCCGCGCGCACAGGCGCGCCATGCGCCGCTCCTGGGGGAGCACAACCGCGAGGTGCTCTGCGAAGCGCTCGGTTACCACGACGCCGAGTTCGCGCGGCTGCAGGCCGCCGGCACGATCGCGCCCGCACCGGCGACCGCTCCGCCGGCGCGCCGGACGGCGCGTCCGCGGG
>JAQBZW010000231.1 GCA_027622315.1 Chloroflexota bacterium
CTCTAGTGGGCAGCCGCTCGACACGAGGCGGGAGCGTCCGTGAGCGCTGCGGCGGTCGTCTGGACCGCCGCTCGTTCGCGCCGCGGGCCGTCGCCTCGCCGCTATCCGGCGGACCGTTCGATCAGCTCGATGCGCACGTCGTCCGGCGCCTTCATGAAGCAGATGCGCACGGGGCCACCCCCGCTCGGGCCCTCGAGCAGCTCCGCACCGAGTGCCGTGAGGCGTTCGATGTCCGCTTCGAGGTTCGCCGAGTCCAGGCCGAAGTGCTCGAGCCCGACGTGCACGCCGGCGTCGCCCGGACCGAGCGTCTCGCCGTCGCGTGCGCTCGAGATGTTCACGCGGATGCCGTTCTCGCTCTCGCACACGACGAAGCGATTGCCGGTCGCGCGCACGTCGTCGCTCAGGATCGCGAAATTGAAGGCCTGCGCCCACCAGTCGGCGGACCGTCGCGGGTCGTGGGACTTCAGGTGGATGTGGTTGATCGCAAACGGCATCGAGCACCCCCTTCGTCGCTGGCTCTCGGACGGCGGGAACCTTACCCACTCGCGCACGAGCGTGCGCGCCCGCCCCTCTCGGCCAGCCGTGAGCCAGCCGCCGCTGTGACCGACATGAGACAGCGGCTCAACTCGCCCGAAACGCGGTAGCGCTAATGTTCCGCCGAAGGTGTTGAGGTTGCGGCCGGGCGGCGCCTCGCGCGCCGTTGCGAGGCGAAGGGAAGGCGCGATATGACGACCGTCATGAACGATCTCATTTATCTGTCGATCGCGGATGCGGGCGCTGAGATCGAGGCGAGGCGGTTGTCTCCCGTCGACCTGACGAAGGCGACACTCGATCGCATCGAAGCGACCGACGACCGGCTCAACTCGTACGTGCTCGTGATGCGCGAGTCGGCGCTCGCGGAGGCGGAGGCGGCAGCGGCGCGGGCGCGCGCGCAGTCGCGCCTGGGACCGCTTGACGGCATCCCGATGGGCATCAAGGACATCTACGACACCGCCGGAGCCGTCACGACCAACGGCACGGGGGCGCACCGCTTCCGCGTACCGATCGCGGACTGCACGCCCGTGGCGCGCCTGCGGGCCGCGGGCGCCGTGATCGTCGGCAAGACGAACACACACGAGCTGGCGATGGGTGGCACCACGAACAACGTGCACTACGGCCCGACGCACAACCCGTGGATGCTGGACCGCATCCCCGGCGGCTCGTCGGGCGGCTCCGGCTCAGCGCTCGCGACCGGTCAGGCGATGGGCGCACTGGGGACGGACACCGGCGGGAGTATCCGCGGCCCGGCGTCCTACTGTGGCATCAGCGGCATCAAGCCGACGTACGGATTGTCGTCGCGCGCCGGAGTGGCCGCGCTGTCGCACACCCTCGACCACACGGGCCCGATGGCGCGATCGGCGCTCGACTGTGCGCTCATACTCAACGCGCTCCAGGGCTACGACCCGCTGGACCTCGACAGCGCCGACCACCCGACCGAGGACTTCACGGCCGGCATCGATGGCGGCGTGCGCGGCATGACGCTTGCGGTGATCCCGTCGATGACCGCGTTCGCGACGCCGGATGTGCGGGCGGCGCTGGAGGCGTCGGTCGCCACGTTCGAGGCGCTGGGCGCCCGCGTCACGACCATCGAGCCACTCGCCGGCATCGACGACTACCGGGGGATGGTGCAGTGCATCGCTTCCGTGGAGGCGAACGACTACAACGAGGCGATCGTCAACCAGGATCCGCCGACGATCGGAGCGGCCGTGCGCGCGCGCCTGGCCGTCGGGCAGGCGACGCCGGCGTACCTCTACGCTCGTGCGCTCGACGCGCGAAAGATGCTCGAGCGCCGCATGGAGCGCGCGCTCGCGGACAACGGCATCGACGCGTACCTCGTCCCCACGACGCCCGTGACGGCGTTCCCGATCGATCCGGACGCCGATCGGGACGAGACGCCCGCACCCGCCCGCAACGGAGCCATGGGCGTCTTCAACGTCTCGCGCCAGCCATCGATGAGCATCCCCAACGGCTTCGACTCCGAGGGTCTGCCGACGGGTCTGCTCATCTCCGGCAGGCAGTGGACGGACGCGAAGGTGCTGCGCATCGCGCACGCCTTCCAGCAGGCGACGGACTTCCACACGAAGCGCCCGCCGCTCTTCGCGTAGCGGTCGCGTGTTCGCAGGATCTTCGCGGCCGCCGGACCCGCAGGCAGCATCCATCGTTCTCGCCGTGAGCCGTTGCCTCGCGGGCGCCAGGTCGTGCTGCTGCGCCGCGGTGGGTTGCGGCGGATCGTCGGACGCATACGGTGTGCTGAAGCGGCGTTGAGGCCGGCGCCGGGCATTGGGACGGGTAGTTGGGCGAATATTGACGAACGCGAACTGCGATGAACTACGCGAGCGAGCGCTGGCGATCCGGCAGGCGCTTCAGGCGCGCGTCGACGCGACCATCCGCGAACGTCACCCGGGCGGCGGCCGCTCGACCTTCATGGCGAGCGACTTCGTGCTGCTCACGGGCGACGAGCGGGCGCTCGCGGAGGAGATGGCGCGCCTGATCGTCGCGCTTCGCGACGCCGGCTGTCCGGAGCTGCCGGCGACGGTCGAACGCTGACGTGGACTCATGCACGGCCGACGCGGGGCGCGGTGGCCCGGCTTCCGCGTAGGCTGCCCGCAGAGGCAGCGCCCATGCTCCCGATCCCGCTCGCTCCTGCCGACGTCACGCCCGCCTGGCTCACCGCCGCGCTGAGCGCGGGCGGCCTGACCGAGGCCGCCGTCCTGAGTGTGCGCGCCGAGCGTATCGCGAGCCTCACGTCGACGATGCACCGGCTGCACATCACGTACCGCCACGACGAGGCCTCGCTCCCGCCCACGCTGATCTGGAAGCAATCGAGCGTCGACCCCGGGGTGCGGGCCGCGTTCGGGCACTACCGCGGCAGCGCGTACGAACGCGAAGTGCGCTTCTACCGTGAGCTTGCGCCGTCCCCACGCACGCGCATTCCGCGCTGCTACGTCGCCGAGTACGACTCGGATAGCGACGAGCATGTGCTCCTGCTCGAAGATGTCGCATTAACGCACGCCGCGGGCGACGCGGTACGCGGCGTGTCGGTGACCGACGCGGCGCGTTGCCTGCACGAGCTCGCACTGCTGCATGCGGCACACTGGAGCGGGCCGAGACCGACCGACTCTACCGATCACTCCGACGGTTACCGCTACTTCATCGAGTCGCTGGATGCGTGCCGCGAGTTCCTCGTTGAACTCATCGGAGCCGATGCGTTCACGTCGCTCGCCGACGCCTCGGAGGTGTTCGGCATCTGGGTCGGGCGCCTGGACGCCGGGCCACGCACGCTGATCCACGCGGACGTGCACCCCGGAAACGTGCTCCTCCCGGTGGATGACGCGGGGCGAGCGGTGCTCGTCGACTGGCAGGGCTGGCGCGAGGGGCCGCCCGCCCGCGACGTCGGTCGCTGGCTGGTACTCGGCCTCACGACGACGGACCGGCGACGCGCGGAGCGCGGGCTGATCGCGGGGTACTGTGCCGCGCTCGGCGCGCACGGCGTGAGGTACGACGAGGGCGAGGCGTACGCCGACTACCGCATTGCTGCCGCGCGCCAGTGGATCTGGGCGGCGACCTTCGCGCGCCGCCGGGACGCGTGGGATGCGACAACGCGCACGGCGATGCCGGTCCTCATTCGGCGCGCGGCCGACGCCGCACTCGACGTGCTTGCCGGACCCGGGTCACCACGGAGCGCACCGCCGGGCGCTTGAGTACGGCACACACCGGTACGTCGCGGTCGATCCCGACACCCGGAGCGGTGGCGCTCATCCGAAACGAGGGCGCACGCGGGCGTAGCCCTTCGACGTTCGGACCGGCTGAGCCGTCTAGGTCGCTCGCGCGATCACGAACAGCAGCAGGTATTTGCAGGGATCGTCGACGTCGCACTGGACGAGGTTGATGGCCTTCGCCGTCACCTTGCCGCGGTCGAGCAGCCACTGCTTGTTCGCGCCGCTCTCGCGGACGCTGGTCTGAAGAATCACGAGGGGCGCGTCCGGGACCTCCGCCGGACTCTCGGCGGTGACCAGCGTTCCACCCGACTCCGTGTCCGTGAGATAGATGCCCTCGACCCGGAAGCGCTGCTTCGACACGTTGTTGCCGGTCCGACGGTCGAATCCGTCGATGAAGACTTCGTCTCCGATCTCGATGTCCTCGAGCACGAAGAGCACGCCGGGCTGGTTCTGCCAGCGACTGTGCCCGTAGATCCACGATTTGTTCTCGAGCCCCTCGAATGCCTCCTCCGGGGTGGCGATGCCGTGGTTCGGGACCGTGAGGGTCTCCCGGCCGGCCGGCTTGGCGGGACAGCCGGGGGGCACCGGCGAGGTGTCGAGGATCGCCCGACTGCCGACGACCGCTGCGTCGATTCCGAGTGATGGGATGGCCAGGTGCGTGGCTCGCGTGTCCTGGATGCCCGGCTGGCCGCCGGGCGTCGGCGTCTTCGCCGGGGCGGGCGTTGGGCTGGCCGTGACGCGCGGCGTCGGGCTGACGGTCGGCGTAGCGGTCGCGGTGGTGGTGGCGGTGGCGCGCGGCGACGGGGACGCGGTCACGGTGCCGGA
>JAQBZW010000232.1 GCA_027622315.1 Chloroflexota bacterium
GTGCGGCGCCGGCCGGGGCACGCGTGCGGCTGATCGCGGAGATCAAGCGGGCGTCCCCGAGCAAGGGCGTGTTCGACGCCGACCTCGACGCCGCGCGCCAGGCGGCGGCCTACGCCGCCGCGGGCGCCTCCGCGGTCTCCGTGCTCACCGAGCCCGACTTTTTCGCCGGCAGCCTCGACGACCTCACGGCCGCGCGCGCGGCCTTCGGCGATGACGGCGACCGGCCCGCGCTGCTGCGCAAGGACTTCCTCTTCGACCGCTACCAGTTGCTCGAGGCGCGCGCCGCCGGCGCGGATGCGTTGCTGCTGATCGTGGCGATGCTCGAGCCGGCGACCCTGGTCACGCTGATCGAGGCGACGCGGGCGCTCGGCATGGAGCCGCTCGTTGAGGTGCACGACGAGTCCGAGCTGCGCGTCGCCGTCGACGCCGGCGCGCGCGTGATCGGCGTGAACAACCGCGATCTGCGCACGTTCGACGAGGATCTCGGCGTCTTCGAGCGACTCTCGCCGCTCATGCCGGCGGGCGTCGTCCGCGTCGCGGAGTCCGCGATCCGGCGCCGCGTCGACGCCGAGCGCATGGCGGTCGCCGGCGCGCACGCTGTGCTCGTCGGTGAGGCGCTCGTCACCGGAGGCGAAATCGCGGCGAGGGCTGCGGAGCTCATGTGCGTGCCCGTGCAATCCGGCGCCGGCGGGAGAGGTGCCTCGTGACGCTGGTGAAGATCTGTGGGAATCGCACCCCAGCCGACGTGATCGCCGCCGCGGACGCGGGCGCCGACTTCGTCAGCATGGTCTTCGCACGCTCGTCCCGGCAGGTGGATGCGCAGGAGGCGTACGCGATGGTGCGGGCGCTCGGCCGTCCGCTGGCGGACCACGAGATGTTCCTGCCGCCGCCGGCGCAGCCGCACGTGCGCGAGGAGGTGGGACCGTGGTTCCGTCACGGCGCCGATGTGATCCGCGCCTACCTCGACGTGAAGCGTCCGCTGACCGTTGGCGTGTTCGCCGACCAGCCGATCGACGAGGTGAACGAGCTGGCGGAGGAGGCGGGCGTGGACTTCGTCCAGCTCTCCGGCGACGAGACGTGGGAGGACTGCCTGCTGGTGGCCCGCCAGGTGGTGCAGGTCGTGCACGTCTCGCCGATCGACTCCCCGTCCGACCCGATGCAGTTCGTGCAGCCCGGGTTCGCGATCGCGCTCATGCTCGATGCGGCGCACGGGCCGCATCGCGGTGGCGGTGGGCGCCCGTTTGACTGGGAGGTGGCGCGCCGCGTCGCCGAGCGGGTGCCGATGATGCTGGCCGGCGGCCTGACGCCGGAGAACGTCGGCGAGGCCATGGAGCGGGTGCGCCCGTGGGCCGTGGACGTATCGAGCGGCACGGAGACGGACGGAAGGAAGGACCACGCCAAGGTGCGCGCGTTCATCGCCGCGGTGCGCGCGTGGGACACGGCAAACGAGGAGACGAGCGCATGACCGCGACCGAGCACCTCCCGGATCGGGCCGGGCACTTCGGAGAGTTCGGCGGGCAGTACGTGCCCGAGACGCTGATGCCGGCGCTCGCGGAGCTCGAGGCGGCGTACCACGAGGCGATGGACGATCCCGAGTTCAAGCGGCGGCTCGATGATCTGCTCCGCGACTACGTCGGGCGGCCCTCTCCGCTCACGTTTGCGGACCGCCTCTCGGAGCGCGTCGGCTTCCGCGTCTACCTCAAGCGCGAGGATTTGAACCACACCGGCGCGCACAAGATCAACGCCGCGCTTGCGCAGGGCTTGCTCGCGCAACGCATGGGCAAGCGCCGCATCATCGCCGAGACCGGTGCCGGTCAGCACGGCGTGGCGGCCGCGACGGTGTGCGCGCTGCTCGGCCTCGAGTGCGTCGTCTATATGGGCACGGAGGACGTGCGCCGGCAGTCGCTGAACGTGTTCCGCATGAAGCTGCTCGGGGCCGAGGTTCGCCCCGTGGCGTCCGGTTCACGCACGCTGAAGGACGCCACGAACGAGGCGATCCGCGACTGGGTCACGAACGTGCGCTCGACGTACTACATCATCGGCAGCGTCGTCGGTCCGCACCCGTACCCCGCGATGGTGCGAGACCTTCAGTCGGTGATCGGCCGCGAGGCGCGCGCGCAGATCCTCGAGAAGGAAGGGCGCCTGCCCGATGCGCTCGTCGCCTGCGTGGGCGGCGGCTCGAACGCGATCGGCCTCTTCTACCCGTTCCTGGACGACGCGGTGCGCATGATCGGCGTGGAGGCGGCGGGCGAGGGCCTGCAGGCCCGTCACGCCGCGACGCTCAGTGCCGGCCGGCCCGGTGTGCTGCACGGCGCGCGTTCGTATCTGCTGCAGGACGCATGGGGGCAGATCACCGAGGCACACTCGATCTCGGCCGGCCTCGACTACCCGGGGGTCGGTCCCGAGCACTCGTGGCTGAAGGTGAGCGAGCGCGCGGAGTACGGCTCGGTCACCGACGCCGAAGCGCTGGAGGGCTTCCAGCTGCTGACCCGCAGCGAGGGCATCATCCCCGCGCTCGAGTCCGCGCACGCGATCGCGTACCTGTCGAAACTGAGCGGCGAGCTCTCGGCAACGGATGTCGTGCTGCTGAACCTGAGCGGACGCGGCGACAAAGACATGAACACCGTCGCCGACGCACTCGGGATCACCGTCTAGGGACTCCGAGCAGACGCACGGAGGCGGCACCGCTCGTGACCTCAGCGATCGTTGATCTCGCCTGGCGCGCCTACCCTGCCGCGCTGATCGCGCTCGTCGGCTGCTCGTTCGCAGTGAGCGGTGTGCGACTCGGCCGAGACTGGGCGCGCTGGCACGACCCGGCCCACAACCTGCGTTTCATCCGCGGCTTCCGCCGCACGATCATCGGGCTGGCACTGATCGCATTCGCTGCGGCGTGGATGTGGCAGCTCGTGTGGCTGCTCGTGCTCGCCCTGGCGATCGGTGGCGAGGAGCTGCGCGAGTCGTCCGTGCACGCTTTCGCCGTACGGCGCGGCATCACGACCGGTGCCGTGCCGGCGAAGGGGAAGGTCGAGCGCCGCGAGCGCGTGCGACGCGACCGGCGAGCAGCGGCCATGTTGCCAGGTCGCGACCGCCGGGCGCGTCCGCTCGCGACCGCGTCGCTCAGCGGGCGCGCAACGGCGCCGAGACGCGGTGCAGGTGGCCGAAGATCGCGCGCAACGCGCCCAGCACGCTGGTGTTCGCGTAGTCGAGGCCGAGCTCGCGGCAGAACGCACGCACGATCGGCTGCGCGCGATGGAGGTTGTTGCGCGGCATCGTCGGGAAGAGGTGGTGCTCGATCTGGTAGTTGAGCCCACCGTAGGCGAGGTCTGTCAGCGGGTGACCGTGCACGTTGCGGCTGGTCAGGACCTGCAGGCTCAGGAAGTCCACCTCCTCGTCGGCGGCGAACATCGGCATGCCCTTGTGGTTTGGTGCGAATACCAGTCCGTTGTAGATGCCGGAGGTCGCCTGGCTGAGGACGAAGAAGGCCAGCGCCATTGGCCATCCGAGCGTGGCGAGGAACAGTCCGAACAGCATGTAGTGCGTGATCAGCGTCGCGACCTCGATCCGGCGGTGGTTCGGCCGGCCGAAGATCACGTGCTTGATCACCGAGAGCCGCATGTTCGCCGCCTGGAACGCCGTGAGCACGAAGAACAGACGGGCCTGCTGCGCGATTAACGGTCGGAAGATGCGCGGCTTGTCGGCGATCTGCTCCTCAGCGAAGACGAGCATTGGGAACTCGATGTCGGGGTCGGCGCCCAGCTGGTTGGGGCTGCCGTGGTGGGCGTTGTGCTTGCCCGCCCACCACGAGGCGCTGATGCCGATCAGCAGGTTTCCCAGCAAGACGCCGCCGTACGTCACGAGGTCGCGACGGCGCACGATCTGGCGGTGCTGGAAGTCATGTCCGAGCAGACCGACCTGCGTGAACATCACGCCCACGGGCACGGCCATGAGCAGCCGCAGCCAGCCGTTGGCGAGCACGGAGAGCGCGAGCGTGGCCGCGAATGTCGCGAGCAGCACCGCGGTCTTCATCGCGTAGTAGCGGGGCTGAAGCTCCAGCAAACCGGCGTCGCGTACGCGGCGTTTCAGCTCTGCGTAGTCGGCACGGCGGCGCGCTGCTACAGATTCCGTCACGGGGGGCGCGAGGGTTGCTGTTGTCATGGATGTCCGTTCGTCCTTCAGTTGTGTGCGCTCGTGCGCGGGTGTGCAGAGCCTGAGTTCGCCCGGAGCGGGCGGGGTGGGTCAAGCGGATTGCGATCGCTCTGTCGCAGGCGTGGGAGCCCGCGTCCGTACGTACGGGCGGAGGGAGCGATGAGGTGAGCGATGCGCTGCTTCTCCGCCGGACTGCGCCCACGGCGGCCCGGGGCGACGGGCGGCCTGGCGTGTGGGCTACGTCCAGCGGGTCGCGCCGAACATTGCGTGCATGAGTGTTCAGTATAGGGGCCTCTGGCGGTCGTGACTTCGGGCTGATCTGACCTGCCCCCGGTATTCATACCACTTGCAGAGTTAGCCTTTCCGGGCTGAGCACGGGTGC
>JAQBZW010000016.1 GCA_027622315.1 Chloroflexota bacterium
TGGCTTGTCAGCCGCCGCTTGCCGGCGTCGCTTGCCGCGTCCGCGGTGTCCCGGGTCGGCGGCTTCTCAGCCGCCGCTTGCCAACGCCGGTGCTAACCTCGCGCGCATGGTCACCACTGACGCCTCCCGACCCGTAATCGAAGGGCGCGCGCCCTCCGCGCACGCGAGCGTGCGCGCCGCGCTCGACCTGCTGCACGGCCCCGCAGGCGCGCTCGAAGTGCTCGCCAACGAGATCGCCGGCGGGCTCGCCGGCGGGCGTGCTGACGTACTCGTCGACCGACCCGCGCGGCTGCTCTTCGCGACCGACGCGTCGATCTACGAGATGGAGCCGGTCGCCGTCGTCTACCCGCGGTCGGCCGAGGAGATCCAGCACGTCGTCCGCGTGGCCGCGCGTCGAGGTGTGCCGGTGCTCACGCGCGGCGGAGGTACGAGCCTCGCCGGGCAGGCGGTCAACCACGCGATCGTGATCGACTGCTCGCGGTACATGGACCGGCTGATCGAGGTAAATGTTGAGCGGCGCTGGGCTCGCGTCGAGCCCGGGATCGTGCTCACGAACCTGAACAAGGCGCTCCGCCCGCACGGCCTGCAGTACGCAATCGACCCGTCCACCCAGAACCGCGCCACAATTGGCGGCGGCATCGGCAACAACTCGTGCGGATCACACTCGGTGATCTATGGCAAGACGCTCGACCAGGTGCTCGACGTGAGCGTTGTGCTTTCGGACGGCACCGCGACGACGTTCGGACCGCGCTCCGGCGACGCGCTCGCCGAACTGAACGCGCTGCCGGGACTCGAGGGCGATCTCTATCGGGGCGTGCGCCAGATCGCGACCGACCACCGGGACGCCATCGCCGCCCGCTTCCCGCACATCCAGCGGCGGGTGAGCGGCTACAACCTCGACCAGTTCATCGCCGAAGGCGCGATGGACCTCTCGAAGCTGATCGTCGGCTCCGAAGGCACGCTCGCCGTGATCACCGAGGCGCGCGTTCGGCTGGTGCCGATCCCCGCCGCGAAGGCGCTCACCGTGCTCCACTTCGAGAGCGTGCGCGCCGCCGCGGAGGCGGTGCTGCCGATCCTCGAGCACGCGCCGTCCACGGTGGAGCTCGTCGACCGCACGATCATCGAGCGCTGCCGCGCGAGCGCCGGCTTCGCAAGCCTCGTGAGCTTCGTGAAAGGCGAGCCGGGGGCGCTCCAGGTCGTGGAGTTCGGCGGGGACGACCGTTCCGAGGTACGCGAGCGCGTCCGTCGGCTCGTCGCCGACATGGAGGCACGCGGCATCGGCTACGCCGCGCACACCACGAGCGACCCGGGCGAGCAGCTACGCATCTGGCGCATGCGCGAGGCGGGGCTCGGCATCCTCATGAGCGTGACGGGCGACGCCAAGCCAATCGCGTTCGTCGAGGACGCCGCGGTCGATCCGTCGAAGCTCGCAGACTTCGTCGACCGCTTCGACGCGATCGTGCGCGCGCACGGCACGACCGCCGCGTACTACGGCCACGCCTCGGTCGGCTGTCTGCACATCCGCCCACTCGTGAACATCAAGCGCGCGGACGGACTGCGCACGATCGAGGCGATCGCGAGCGAGATCGCGGATCTCGTGCTCGAGTTCGGCGGGTCGCTCAGCGGTGAGCACGGCGACGGCATCCTGCGCGGCGTGTTCACTGAGCGCATGTTCGGCCCGGAAGTGACCGATGCGTTCCGTCAGGTGAAGCGCCTCTTCGACCCGCAGGGGCTGCTCAATCCCGGCAAGATCGTGGACACCCCCGCCTTCGACGACAACCTGCGGCTGAGCCCGCACACCACAAACTTCGACCCGCCGACCTACCTGGACTTCACGGCCGACGGCGGCTTTGCGCGCGCGGCCGAGCAGTGCAACGGCCAGGGCGCCTGCCGCAAGGACGACGGCGGGATGTGCCCGTCGTACATGGTGACGCGCGACGAGGAGCACTCGACGCGTGGGCGCGCGAACCTGCTACGCCAGGCGTTGAATGGCGCGCTGCCGGCGAACGAGCTCGCCGGCCAGGCGATCTACGAAGCGCTCGACCTGTGCGTGGAGTGCAAGGCCTGTAAGTCCGAATGCCCGTCCGGCGTGGACATGGCGAAGCTCAAGTACGAGGTGCTGACGAAGCACCACGAGCTGCACGGCCTCCCGCTGCGCGACCGCATCTTCGGCCACATCGGCGTCTGGAGCCGGCTGGCGGTGCGGTTGGGACCGCTGGCTCCGCTGCTCAACCTCGGCGCCGGGCTCGCGCCGATGCGCCGTGTGCTCGAGCGCTCGCTCGGCATCGCGGCCCAGCGCCCGCTGCCCGCGTTCGCGCCGCGTTCGTTCCGCGCCTGGTTCGGCGAGCACACGCGCGAGGGGCGCGGCGAATCGCCGCGCGGGGAGGTCGTCTTCTTCGCCGACACTTTCACGGACGCGTATCACCCGGAGGTCGGCCGCGCGGCGACGCGCGTGCTCGAGGCGCTCGGCTACCGCGTCACGGTGGTGGACCAGCTCGGATGCTGCGGCCGGCCGCTGATCTCGAAAGGCCAGCTCGGGACGGCGCGCACGTGGGCGCGTCGCAACGTGCGCCGACTCGCGCCGTATGCACACCGCGGTGTGCCGATCGTCGGCACGGAGCCATCGTGCCTGCTCACGCTCCGCGACGAGTACCCGGAGCTCGTCGGCGGCGACGACGCGCGCGCCGTCGCGAGCCACGCGCTGTTGCTCGATGAGCTGATCGCCACCGCCCTGCGCGACGATCCCTCGCTGGCGTCCCGCTTCGGCAGCGTGCGCGTGAGCCACGCCGTGCTGCACGGGCACTGCCACCAGAAGGCGCTCGCTGGCATGGAGTCGACGCTCGCGGTGCTGGGCCTCGTGCCCGGCCTCAGCGTCGAGCTGATCGACTCGGCGTGCTGCGGCATGGCGGGTTCGTTCGGCTTCGAGGCGGAGCACTACGAACTCTCGCGCGCCATGGGCGCACGCAAGCTCTTCCCCGCTGTCGAGGCGGCCGCGGCGGATGCCGAGGTCCTGATCACCGGTGTGTCGTGCCGCCAGCAGATCGGCCACTTCACGACACGCCGTCCGCGTCACGTGGTGGAACTGCTCGCGGACGCGATCCGGGGGTAGCGGGACGCCCGAGCGGGCTCCGACTGCAGCGACAGTCAATGCCTGCAGACGGCGCGGGACAGTGGGGCGGCCGCGGCCGCTCCGGGGCAGGCGGGGGCGCCTGCCCCACAAGAGGCACACCGGCACGGGACACTCGGGCGGCCGCAGCCGCTCCGGGGCAGGCGGGGCGCCTGCCCCACAAGAGGCACACCGGCACGGGAATTGTGGGGCAGGCGCCTCGCCTGCCCTGCCCGAGCACCGCGCCCGCTCTCAAGAGCACCATGAGCCGCCAACACTACGGGTCACGACCGTGGGAGTAGCCGGGGCGGACCGCCGGGTCGGTCCGCTACCCTCCGCGGATGGACGTGGATCTCCGCAGGCGGCTCATCCGTGCCTGGCTCTCCAGTCGGTCCCCGCGCCCTGCCCCCAACTCGTTCCGGCGTTCCGATGGTCTGCAGGAGCTCCGCCGCGACGACTTTCCAGACACCCGGTTCAGACGTCGACGACTGCCGCACCTGGAGCTTGCGGGTGCGACCTATTTCGTGACCTTCCGTGTCGCCCGAGGTCGCGGCCGACCGCTCGCGTTCGACTCCGCACGGTGGCAGAGGGGGAACTTCGAGCTATCCCGCGTCGCCCTGCTCGTCGAAGAGACGATCCTGTTCGGTTTCGGAACGCAATACGAGGTCGACGCCTATGTCGTGATGCCGGATCACGTGCATCTGCTGGTTACGCCGATCGAACCGTGGACACTTCCGCGCATCATGCACGGCATCAAGGGCACCAGTGCGCACGCGGTCAACCGTGCGCTCGCCCGCCGCGGCCCGCTGTGGCAGGACGAGTCGTTCGATCACGTCATCCGCAGCGAGACCGACTGGCTCGACAAGCGCGATTACATCCACGAGAACCCGGTGGCAGCGGGGCTGTCGGCAACGGCGGTCGGCTATCCGCTCAGCAGCGCCGTCACGCTCGATCCCGCCGGCAGGCGAGAGGCTCTCCGGCGCCTCCTGGCCCAACGCGCGGACGGAGGCTCATCGAGGCCTCGCGCGTCGCTATCCTCCTCCCACGAGGAGCCGTGCCGCCATGCCCCAGCCCGTCGCCGCTCGCCTCTTTCGCGTGATCGTGCCCGTCCCTGAGATCGAGGCCGGGGCGGAGTTCTACGCACGGCTGTTCGGTGCGCCCGGGGAACGCGTCGCGGAGACGCGGCACTCCCTCGACTGCGGCGGCGTGATCCTCGCGCTCGTCCAGCCTGTGCCGGGGCACAGCGCCTCGCCGGACTTTCGCCCGCTCCCGGACTACGTGTACCTCGCCGTCGACGACCTGGAGGTGTGGCGTGACCGCGTGCGCGCCATCGATCCCGGCCTGATCACGGGCGAGATCGAACGGCACCCCTGGGGCGAGCGCTCGTTTTACCTGCGCGATCCGTTCGGCACCCCGCTCTGTTTCGTGGACGGCGCCACGCTCTTCCGCGGGCACGCCTGACCGCGCGCGGCCACGCCCTCGGGTGCTCCCCGGTTCAGAACCACCGCTTTGTGACGATGGTTGCATCGAGGCGTGTCCCGCGCTGAACGTCCGGCCCATGGACGGTGCGCGCCGCGAACGATCTATGAACAGAACCCTCTCCCTGGGCGGGTGGCTGCTGTACGCGGCGGTGCCCGCGGCGGTCTTCGCCGGGCTGCGCCTGAGCTCCGGCTGGAGCCACACGCTCCCGCTGGCGGAGAGCTACTTCTACATCGTCACGGCGCTCGCCTTCGGCGCGGCCGTGCTCGCAGTGATCGCGGTGATCGTCGCCACCGGTCTCGCCGACTACCGCTCGTTCGTCGCGGGCCTCTCGTTGCTCGCGATCGCCGGGCTGTACGGCGCGCACGGGCTGGCGACGCCCGGATTCATCGTCCCGGGTGAGGCCACGACGGCCGCGACCTTCGCGGCGCGTGCGGGGCTGTTCCTGCCCGCGGCACTGCTCGCATTCGCGGCCTTCCGCCCACCCGCGGCGCTCCGCGCGCGCGTCGTGCGCGGTGCAGCAGTCGTGCTCGCCAGCTTTGTTGCGGTGCTCGCGGCGTTCGTGGCCGGCGCGCTCGCGTTTCCGACCGCCCTGCCCGCAGCGCTCGCCGGCGAGGGCCAGCACCTGGTGTTGCTCATCGCGACGAGTGGGCTTGCCGCCGCCGCCGCCTATCGCTTCGCGTTCGACCGTGGGCAGGACGGCCGTGCGCCGTCCGGCGCGCTCGTTGCCGCCGCACTGCTGCTGCTCCAGGCGCAGCTGAGCGAGTACTTCGCGCCCACATGGTCCGTCGCGTGGTGGCTGTATCACGGTCAACTGCTCGCCGGTTTCGCCGCGCTCTTCTGGGTGGTGCTCGCGGAGTACATGCGCAACGCGATGCGAGCCGCCGCCGCGCCGGCGCCGGCCCCCCTCAGCGACACCAGCCAGCTCACCGAATCCAATTACGAAGGTGTGGTTCGCGGCTTCGCGAACTCCGTGGAGGCGCGCGGCGGCTACACGCCGGATCACGGGCGCCGCGTCGCCATCCTTTCGGTCTTCATCGGCCTCGAGTTGCGGCTCCCCGCCGACCACCTGCACGCGATTGCGCGCGGCGCGCTGCTGCGCGACGTGGGCAAGATCAGCGTCCCGGACGCGATCCTGGACAAGCCGGAGCAGCTCACGGCCGAAGAGTACGACGTCATCCGCCAGCACCCCGCGCACGGCGAGGCGATGCTGGGCGAGCACTTCACGGGCAGCGTGGAGCGCGCGATCATCCGCCATCATCACGAGTGGTTCGACGGCACCGGTTACCCCGATCAGCTCGGCGCCGACGCGATCCCGCTCGAAGCGCGCATCGTCGCGGTCGCCGACGTCTACGACGCCCTGCGCTCCGACCGCTCGTTCCGACGCGCCTGGACCCCGGACGTCGCTCGCGAGCTGATGCGCGCGGAGAGCGGCTCCCACTTCGACCCGCGCTGCATCGACGCCTTCCTCGGCGTCGTCGATCACTTCGAGGAGCAGTTCGCGCGTGCCGATGTTGAAGGCACGACCGAAGAGCAACTCAGCCGAATCATCGAGGCACGTGCCGCGTGACGCGCAGGCGCTCAGCCGTGATGCGCGCGACGGAATCGCGCGCCGACGCTGAGCACCTGACCGAGCAAGCCGCGGCGGCCGCGATCACACGCCGGACCGCCGCCAGAGGGACCGCTGGATGAATCGCTCCGTACCGCAGATTGCGATCTGGACGCTGTTCGAACGGTGCCCGCGGCGCTGTTCATCACGCTGCGCGTCCATGGCACGTGGGACCGTCCGATCGTGGTGCCGACCGGCCACTTCTTCGTGGTCAGCACCGTCGCCGTGGCCTCCGTGGTGCTCGCCGTGATCGCATCGCTCGCGGCGCTGCGCCTCGCGAGCTACCGCGCGCTCATGCTGGCGATGGCGTTCGTCGGGGTGTCGGCGATGCTCGTGGTACACGGGCTTGCCACGCCGGGCTTCCTGGTCGAGGGCCGCTACTTCGCCGTGACCGGCTTCGCCGCGCGTCTGACGGTGGTGCTCGGCGCGACGTTGCTCGCTGCAAGCACCGCGCGCCCGCAGGGTCGCCTCCTGGACAGGATCGTCGAGCACCGCTCGCAGGTGCTGCTCGCCTGGTCGCTGGGGCTGGCAGCGTTCGCCGCGCTCGCGCTCAGATTCCCGGAGTCGGTACCGCCGCGCGTCGTCAGCGAACAGATCTTCCTGAACTCAACGCTGGTGATCACGTTGCTCATGAGCGGCATCGCCGCGTACCGCTACCTCGATGTATACCGCCACTCGCAGGTGGAGATGCATGGAGCACTCGCGACCAGCGCCGTGCTGATCCTGCAGGCACAGATCGGGATGCACTACAGCGCGGTGTGGGCATCGAGCTGGTGGCTTTACCACCTGCAGCTGCTCGCCGGCTTCGGCTGCGCACTGTGGGCGATCCTCGGCGAGTACGCCCGCGGCGAGAACACGGTCAGCGCCATGCACCGGCTGACGCTGAGCGATCCGCTGCAACTGATCGAGGCCGGCTATCCCGAGGTCGTGCGCAGCTTCTCCACGTCGCTCGAGGCGCGTGACCGTTACACGCACGGCCACGGCCGCCGCGTCGCGATCCTCTCGGTGCTGATCGGGCAGCAGCTCGGCCTCGCCCCGCAGCGGTTGCGTGCGCTCTCGCACGGCGCGCTGCTCCACGACGTCGGCAAGATCGCCGTCCCTGACGCCATTCTGTGCAAGCCCACCGCCCTGACCAACGACGAGTACGGCGTCATTCGCCACCACCCGGCGCAGGGTGAGGCGATGCTCGCCGCCGCATTCCGGGGTCGCATCGAGCTCGCCGTGATCCGCCATCACCACGAATGGTTCGACGGCACCGGCTACCCGGACCGGCTCGCCGGACAGGACATTCCGTTGGAGGCTCGCATCGCCGCGGTGGCCGACGTATACGACGCGTTGCGCTCGAACCGGTCGTACCGCCCCGCATGGCTCACCGAGACGGCGCGCGAATACATCGCCTCCGAGTCCGGCACTCATTTCGATCCGCGCTGCGTCGACGCACTGATGCAGGTCGCCGACCGCTTCGAGCGCGAGCACTCGTGGGAAGCCGAGCGCCGCGGTGAGTTCATAATCGGGCCCGAGGCCGTGGCGCTGGCCCGCGGCTGACGCCGTCCTGGGCGCCGACGGGCCGGGCGCGGTCGCCTGAGCTGAAGCCCCGTTCGGCAGGGCCGGCGCATTCGACCCTCGCACGAACGCCGCTCACAATA
Source organism: Chloroflexota bacterium (assembly GCA_027622315.1). Taxonomy (GTDB): domain Bacteria; phylum Chloroflexota; class Dehalococcoidia; order UBA2979; family UBA2979; genus VGNK01. Next base: position 7,841 of record JAQBZW010000016.1, read on the forward strand.
TCCAGTGGCCACGGGATCGATCCGCGGGGATCATTGATCCGACACGCCGCGACACTGGACTCGTTGTGCATTCAGGCTCACCCCAACCCGGATCACGCGTGGGGAACGTGCGCATCAGACGCGCACGACGCCGCACCAGTGTGGTCGAGGTGCAGGCAGTCCGTGCCGCGCGACCGGTCCGCGCGAGCTCGTATTACCTCCTCGGCGGCTTCGCGATCCTGATCACGGTCGGCACCCTGCTGCTGTGGCTGCCCGTCTCGGCGCGCAGCGAGGAGGGTGCCAGCTTCACAACCGCGCTCTTCACCGCGACCTCAGCCGTCTGCGTCACGGGCCTCGTGGTCGTCGACACGCACGACTTCTGGAGCCCGTTCGGTCAGGTCGTGATCCTGCTGTTGATCCAACTGGGCGGGCTGGGCTTCATGGCCAGCGCCACGCTGCTGATCCTGATCTTTGGCGGTCGGCTGAGCATGCGGCAGCGCCTGCTCGCGAGTGAGACGCTCGGCCGTCTGGGGGTGGAGCGCGTCGGTCAGCTGATCCGCCGCATCATCCTCACGACGCTCGCGATCGAAGCCGTCGGCGTCGCGTTGCTATTGGCTGCGCTCTCGTTCGCCGATCACGCGCTCACGCCCTATCACGTCTGGCGGGCATTGTTCCTCACGGTGTCCGCCTTCAACAACGCCGGCTTCGACATCGAGGGCGGCTTTCGCAGCATCTCCGCCTACCGTGGGAACATCCCGATGCTGGCGGTGACGGGAACGCTCGTCGTGCTGGGCGGAACCGGGTTCGCTGTATGGTCGGACGTTGTGCGACGGCGAAACTGGCGCCGTTTCACGCTTGACACGAAGCTCGTGATTGTGACTTCGCTTGCGCTCTGGATCGCCGGGGCAATCGTCATCATGACGCTCGAGTCGCAGCGGTCCGGCGTCCTCGTCGGCGCCACGCTGCGCGTCCAGATCGCGGATGCACTGTGGATGTCGGTGGTGGCGCGCACGGCCGGTTTCGCGATCGTCGACTTCTCGGCCGTGGACAGTGCCACGCTGTTCTTCACGGCCGGCCTGATGTTCATTGGCGGCGCGTCCGCCTCCACCGCCGGCGGCATCAAGCTCACCACCTTCAGTTCGCTGTTCTTTGCGATCCTGGCCTCACTGCGCGGAGAGGAGCACGTCAATGTCTTCGGGCGGGAGATCTCATGGCACCAGGTCAATCGCGCCCTCGCAATCGCGCTGCTGTCCGTGGCCGGCGTATTCGCACTCTCGTTCGCCCTGTCGGTGAGCACGGACAACCCGTTCGACGGTGTCCTCTTCGAGTCCGTGTCCGCGCTGGGAACAGTCGGCCTCTCGACCGGGGGTACCCCGGACTTCGGCCCTGTTGGGCGGATCCTGCTCATACTCGGTATGTTTATCGGCCGGCTCGGTCCGTTGACGATCGGGCTGGCACTCGCCGGGCGGCTGCGGGCGACGCGCGTGCGCTACGCCGAAGAGACCATCAGCATCGGATAGGAAGCGGCGGAGCGGATGAAACAGCAGATCGCCGTGATCGGCCTGGGTCGCTTCGGCGCCGCGGTCGCCGAGGAACTCGTGAAGGCCGGGCACGACGTGCTCGGCGTCGACTCTGATCTCTCCGTCGTCCAGGGGTTGTCCACGCGCCTGACGCACGTCGTGCAGGCGGACGCGTCGGATCGCGAGACGCTGGAGCGGCTTGGCGTGGCCGACTTCGACGTCGTGATCATCGGCGTCACGGAGAACCTCGAGACGAGCATCCTCGCCACGCTGGAAGTGAAGCGCCTCGGCGTGCCCACCGTGATCGCGAAGGCGCGCAACGACGCGCACGGCGAGATCCTGACGCGCGTTGGCGCGGACCGCGTGGTGTACCCCGAGCGCGACACCGGCGTCCGGCTCGCGCACGGGTGGTCGTCCGCGAACATCACGGACTCGCTCGACATCGTGGAGGGCTACACCGTCAGCCGCGTGATCGTGCCTGCGGGCCTCGTGGGGCGCACGCTCCGCGACACGATCACGGAAGACGCGCATAGCGTGGCGCTGCTGCTGCTCGCGCGCGGCACACGAGTCTCCGTCTACCCGAGCCCGGACGAGCAACTGCAACGTGGCGACGTGCTCGTGCTTGCCGGCCAGATCAGCGACATCGAGCGCTTCTTCGCGCGCATCGAGCAGCCGGCCGCGGCGAGGTAGCGGCATACGTTGCCCCGACAGACGCCACCTCGGCGGACGCTGAGCGCCTCGATCGTGGCGAGTCCGAGGACGAGCCGGCCGAAGTACGGCCGCTCATGCTCGTGCCGATGTTCGCCAGCTCCGACGTGCGCGCGGGTGCCCCGGTGTTGCGCGCGCTCGCGCGCGCTCGTGGGGCCGATGTACTGCTGCTCGACCTCGATCAGCCGTTGCACGGCGCCGGCGTCGAGGACCGGGAGGGCTGGCTCGAAGAGCGCCGCGCGGCACTCGCCGCAGCGGACGTTTCCGTCCGCGCCGAGCGCCGTGTGGGACACAACCTCGAGGGCATGATCATCGAGGCCGTGGCCGAGCACGCCCCCGAGCTCCTGGTCTTCACGTGGCAGCGACGGCGGACACACTCCCCCCTCCGGGACGGACTGGAGCTCGCAGATCTGCTCATCGACGTTCCATGCGATGTCTTTGTACTCGGGCTGGACGGTGAGGTTCCCGAGCCGCGACGCGTCGCCCTCGCGTTAACGAGCGGCGACGGCGACGCGGTGCGCACGGCCGTGCGCGACACCGGCGTCGCGGTCGCGGCCACAGTTGACGGCTCCGTGATCTTCATGAGCGTTGGCGACGGCCCTGGCGCCGAACGCACGAGCGCGCTCGAAGCGGAGGTCGCAGAGCTTCCCGATCCCAGCCGCGGCTCCGTGCCCGTGATCACGTCGCGCTCCGCGACCGCGGGCATTCTCCAGGCCGCATCGACCGATGAGATCGATCTGCTCGTGATCGGGACGCCTCGCTCCGGTGTGATCCACCGGCTCTCGATCCGGAACGTCACGGAGCGGGTGGCGAAGCGTGCCGGCGGTGCCCGTGCTCGTGGTCAAACCGCGCCGATCCCCCACCCGGTCCGCGCTCAGCGGCGTGACGGACGCCGCGCTGCGCTGGTTCCCCACGCTGGACGAGGCAGCCAAGGTCGAGGTGTACCGCTCGGTACGGACGTCCGCGCGTTGCAACGTGGACTTCCAGGTGATGATGGCGCTGGCGACCGCAATCGCCACGCTCGGCCTGCTGCTGGACAGCCCGGCGGTCGTGATCGGCGGCATGCTGGTGGCGCCGCTGATGGCGCCGCTCGTCGCGCTGGGCCTCGGGGTGGTGCAGGGCGATGCGCGCCTGCTGCGGCTCTCCGTCTTGAGCGCAGCGCGCGGCTCGCTGCTCAGCATTGCCATCGGCGCCGCCCTCACCGTCGTGATCCCCAGTGCGGCGCTCACGGCGGAGGTCCTGTCGCGCACACGACCATCGCTGCTCGACCTCGGCGTCGCGCTCGCGGCCGGAGGCGCCGGCGCCTACGCACTCAGCCGCGAGCGCCTCTCAGCCGCGCTTCCGGGCGTCGCGATCGCGGCGGCGCTCGTGCCGCCCCTCGCCGCGGGCGGTGCCGCGCTGTCGTTCTCCGCGAACCTGATCGCGATCACGGCTGCCGCGGGCGTGATCTTCTTCATCGTCGGCTTCCGCCCGGAACCCGAACACGCGCCACGGATCAAGCTCTTCACGCGCGGATTCACCGCGCTCGCGCTGCTCGCCCTGGCAGTCGCCGTGCCGCTCACCTGCCTGACGGTCGACTCCGTGCGCGCGGCGAACATGCAGCGGGAGACGAACGCGGCGCTCGATGCGGCGATCCTGCAGCTGCCCGGCGTGCGCTGGACCAGGCTCGACATCGGCCGCTCAGACGACGGCACGCTCCGGCTCACGGTGGATATGGAGACGCCCGAACCGCTCGGGGCGGCGCAGGTCGCCGAGATGGAGACGCAACTCGAAGCCCGGCTGGGCCGGGCGCTCGACCTGGCGTTGCGGCTGATCCAGGTCACCGAGGTGCGTGGCAATGGCGGTCCCGCGACCGCGCCGGCGGCTAACAGCGACCGTTAGCGTCCCGCCCGTCCCCGGTCCCTCGCCGCGAGCAACGGCTCCGCGCTACATGCGCTCCGCGCGAATCACGAGCCGGTGCGAGTACGAGTGCGCGTCGCGATCGAACGTGCCTCCGCAGGTGAAGAGGGTGATCGAATCGGTCGCGACGTTGTCGCTCCAGATCGCGCCCCAATCCGCCGTGACGGCGTCGAGGTACTCGACCCACGTGACCTGGTACGCGAGGGTCTGCCCGTCGTAGTCGACCTCGACCACGTCGCCGGGCCCGAGGTGATCGAGCGAGTAGAAGATCGCCGGTCCGGTGAAGTGCCGATCCGCGTAGGCCACCTGGTTGTTGAAGTCGACATGCGCGGCAAAGATCGCGTTTCCGCCACCGCCGGGCACGCCACCCGTGCCCGGGAAGTTCGACATGTCGTACCAGGCGATGTTCTGCGGACCGTCCGGCGTGGGCATGACCAGACCGTCCACGTAGCGCGGCGACACACCGGCGTCGATGCCGAGTCGAGGGATGCGCAGGCGCGCGAAGGTGGCGTCCGGCGGCTCGCCGAACTCGGCCACGAGATCGCGAATGTCATCGGCGCCTACGGGTTTCGCGCCCTCTCGGGCAGCGTTCCCGAACTCAGATCCCTCGATCGCGCGCCCCTGCGCAATGCCGAGCCCGCGCACGCTTCCGGTGCCAACCACGACCAGTCCCACGATGACGATCAGCGCGATCGCCATCGCGGCGATGACGCCCAAGCGCCCGCGCAACCACCCCAGCTCGCGATGAGGTTCGACCTGCATCTGCCTGGACCTCCATGCCCCATCAGATACGCGCCAACGTATCGAGACGAAGTAGATGCCCCCGTGACATCTACGTTAAGTGCGTACTCGCTTAAACGCTCTCCACCGGATCGTGGTTGGCGGCCCGTCGTGATCGGGCCGCGTCGATCGCGGTTCCCGACGCTCGTAAGTCGCAACGAAGCAGCGGGCTCGCTCGTGCGTCAGGGTCGGGCGATACCTACGAGCGTAAGCGCCGGCCCCGGCTGAGCGTCGCCCGTATCGCTGCCTGACGGGTTCCGGAAGCACGTCGGGAGCGCGGCGGTGACCTTCGTCACGGCGGGAGGGGGCGCATCGACCCTCCCCGTGGACAGCCCCTGTTGCGATGCTCGCGGCGGAGATCACACGAGGAGGTCGAAGATGCGCGTCCTGATTGCCGTGGATTGCAGCGCGGTCAGCCATGAAGTGCTGGCTGCGGCAGCGCAGCTGCTCACACGGGCCGACGACATTCACGTCATGCGCGTGATCGACCCGAGCGAGGAACGCGAAACGATTTCGCAGGGCAGCGGTCCGATGCGAGTCGAAAGTGCCGAGGTGGGCACGCCGAGTGGCGGCACCGTGCACTCAGGCACCGTGCGCCACGTGGCCGCCGAGACGGCCGTCCAGGCGTCCGAGCGGGTCCGCGGCGAGCGCGTGCACGAACTCGAGCGGCTCGCGCGGGCTGCGCTCCCGGATGACTTCACATGGAAGGCCGAGGTTGTCACCGGCAAGAACGTGGCAGCCACGATCGTGCAGACGGCAATCCAGCTCGAGGCGAACGGCATCGCCATGGGCACGCGCGGACGCGGCAATGTGCGCAGTGCGCTGCTGGGTAGTGTGGCCGAAGAGGTGATCCGCACCTCCCACGTGCCCGTGCTTGTCGTCCGAGAAGGTACGCACGTTCCTCGTCGCGAGGGCGTGGCTGAGCTGATACCGCCGATTTCCTGCTAGGACGCACCCCCGGCCGTGTGAGAGGAGAGCAGGGTCATGGCTATGGCTGTCGGGATCATCCGTGATCATCATGGCCATCCTGCCTCCCGCCCGGACGAGCATGAGCGCGAGCGGACCCACGGTCGCCGGTAGTGGGTCGCCGCTCGCAGTCTGATCGCGCCGCGGCATGTGCGCCCGTCGGAGCTTCCGCGGACGCACGCTGCTATGGCATCAACGCATCATCCCCGCACAAGCCACGCGGACGCGTGTCGTGGTGGTGATGGGCGCCCCGCCGCGCGCCGGGCGACGATGCTCGTCGGCGACCTATTGCCGTCCTGCATCTCGCCGCTCCGCGCCAGATCGCTCAAGCCGCTCTCGCGCGAACGCGAACCCGACGTCAGCGCTTCGGGTGACCGCGCTCCAAGCGGGTGGGCACAGGGTGTGTCTGATCTTCGTCCGACTGTTCGATCGCGTCCGTCATGGGCAGGCGCTCTTCGGCGCTCCCGGGTTCCACTGCGAACGACTCCGGGCGCGCACGTCCCACACCCGGCAATACCCGCGTCATCGCCGTCAGCCGGTCCGCGAGCGCCCGCAGAATGCTCCGCCGTCCTCCACTCGATCCTCGGCTCGCCATGCGACTCTCCTCGTCATACTCCGGCGTCGCGATGCTCAACACCGACAGTGTGCTCCGGCGTAGATGAGCAGTCAGCCGACGATCGGTCCCTCAACGAGCGACGAACGTCCGCAGGCAACGCGAGACGGCAGCACACTGTGACGGTGACGAAGGTCCCGTCGGCCCGCCGGTGAAGGCCTCTCAGCACACAGGCCGCGCGAGCGTACGATCGGTCCGCATCCCACAGCGGTCGGGACGTGGCTGGGACGCAGGAGGAGATGCGTCCGTCCATACGGCCGTCGCCTCGTCCTCTCCTCTACTGCCGCGGATGCGGGCTCCGGTGCCGAACGGCAGCGGAAGGCGCTGACAATCCGCGTTTCTCGCTCGCCGGGCGCGCGGCAGCCGAAGAAGATCGCGATCAGGTCATCGGGCGCACATGCGTCACGCCGACCACCGGGAGGTTCCTGTGTTTCACCGTGTACTCGTGCCCGTGGATGGATCCGCCCTCTGCGCACCGGCCATTGCCCAGGTTCCACAGCTCGTGGACGCGGACGGCGAGGTCGTGATCATCGAGGTCATCGACAGCGCATCGCGCATCCTGGCGCAGACAACGCCCGCCGGCTTCGCCTGGTACGACTCCGGACTCAGCTCCGAACTGATCGCCGAGGTCATCTCCGCTCAGCGCGCGGCGGCGGACGAGCATCTCGCCGCCGCCCGCTCGAGCCTGGAGGCCGCCGGGCTCACGAAGATCGAGAGCCGCGTACTCGAGGGCATTCCGGGACCGGCGATCGTCGAGCTGGCGCACAAGATCTCCGCGGACGTCGTGGTCATGGCCACGCACGGTCGCTCGGGCCTGAAGCGCACGATGCTCGGCTCGGTCGCGGATCACGTCGTCCGCCACCTGCACGGCATCCCCGTGCTGCTGCTCCACCCCGACGATGGACAGTCCGCGACCGCCGCCGTCGGGAGCGCAACGGCGACCGGGCGCTGAGCGACACGGACCGGGGTTCGAGAGCCGCACCGAACGCGAGCGGGTCTGACCGGCTCGCTCAGTCGCGCGGCTGCAGGTGACCGGCACAACTGCCGGAGTGGTCGTTGCTATTCGTTCCATCGGGGCAGACGGTCCCGTCCCAGATCGTGCCCGACAGGTTCGTCGCAGCCGTCGCCCCATCCTTCGCCTCGTCCGGATTCAGCCGTGCGTCTGTCAGGTTCGCGCCGGTGAGATCGGCGCCCGTGAGATCTGCTCCGCGCAGGTCCGCGGAGATCAGGTTGGCGCCGGCGAGCAGCGCATCCCGCAGCGATGCGTTGCGCAGATCAGCGTTGAAGAGCGATGCGTTCGCGAGTTGCGCGCTTGTGAGATCCGCGAGCCGCAGGTCGGCCTTGTTGAGCTTGGCATCCACGAGCAGGGCGTTGCGGAGGTTCGCGCGCTGGAGATCCGCCTCGTTCAACCGCGCGAACGTCAGGCGGGAGTTGCGGAAGTCCGCCGTGACGAGCGCGGAGCGCTCCAGGTTCGCGCCGAACAACTCAGCGTTTGCCAGATCGGCCGACTGGAGGTTTGCGGACGCCAGGGAGACGAGCGGATCGAGTCCGTTGATCAGTCCCTGCTCGTAGAGAAACGTGATCACGAAGCGCTTGCGCGGACCGTCCATCCCGTTCAGCGCGGTCACCGTCTGAGCGCGCGCCACCTCGCGCACTCGAACCTGATCCGTGCTCGCGCTGAGACCGCGATCCAGTACGAGCGTCGTCATCTGCGCGAGGTAGTCCTTGAGCCGGTTCTCCTGCGCCTGCTCCGCCGCCTGGCGGTCCGAAGCTGCGTTCACCGCCTGGCTCACGAACGTGCCGGCGAGCAACAACACCACCGGAACGCCGATCATCTGCAGATAGTCGAAGAGCGTGTGATCCGTGACCCCGGTCCACCGCAGCGACCGGTCGAGATGCGCGAGACCGGCGCGGATCCACCGCCAGACGCGTCGCACCGCGATGACGATCACCCTCCGCGGCCCGGACAGGCGAATTCGAGCGTCGGGTCACCGGGTACACGGCGTGCGGGGTCGGAGCGCCAGAACTCGCTCGACCGGTAGTAGCCCCACTCCTCCAGCGTCGCTTCGAAACGGTCCGCGACCTCGCCGAGCGCCGTCGCGGCGATACCGGCGTATGCGTTCACGGGCGAGCCACTCGGGATCAGCTCGGCGCCACGCAGCGCCGTATCGAGCGAGCACGACAGCGCGCCCTCCAGGTACTCCCACGCCGGCACGCGCGGACGGGCAAAGGCCGTCGACAGCGCCGCGGCGACATCCGGCAGCCACGGAAACGTCGTGACCAGTTCGCGATCGTCGAACAGCGATTGGCGTACGGGCGGCACGCCCAGCAGCGCGCTCGTCTTCATAACATCGCGCGAGGTCGCCCACACGATGAAGTCGTAGGCGACCGCCGCGTGCTGGCCGTCGCGCGGCACGCCGAGCAGCCAGTTCCCCGTGAGCGCACTCTGCTGACGTCCAGATGGGAACTGGGTGACGCGGATCTGATCGGACACCGCCGACGTCAGGATCTGCTGCGCGTCGGCGGCCCACGCGACCGCCGCGGTCGCGGTGCCATCGAGAATGCGCGTGTCGGGCGAGAAGCGCTCGCCCTCGTACTCGGCGAAAGGCACGCCGAGACGCGTCGCCTCGCGCAGGTACTCCGCCAGCGCGTCGGTCGCGAGTTGCGTGCGCAGCGGGGAGGCACGCCAGTTGCGATCGAAGATCGTGCCGCCGCGAGCCGAGAGCCAGGTGAGGAACACGTGCGGGTTGGAGGAGGGCGCCAACCCGGCCGTGAGCGTGAACGCCGGGTCGGGATGCTCGAGGCTGACCGCCAGTTCGTCGAGCGTCGCCGGCCGTGTGATCACGTCGCCGCGGTACCACAGCATCATCACGTTCCCGACGAGCGGCACCGCATACGTCTCGGCCCCGCGCACGGCGCCGAGCGCGTCCGGCGGCGGGGGCCCGAAGGGCGGGGGCCAGACGCCGAGCACCGCCGACCGCCCGATCACGTCCGGCGATGATTCGTAGCCGAAGGGTGAGAGCGGCGTCAGGTAACCGTTAGCCGCGAGGAACGGCATCCACGGATCATCGATGATGATCACGTCGTACAGCCCGCCGTGGGACTGGGCATTCGCGACGATCGCCGCGCGGTACTCGACGTAGTCGCCGCTGACCGCGCGACCGTCAGCATCCGGGCGCACAATGCCGATCTCAACGTGGTTCCCGGTGAGGTGCTCCCACTCGGGAATGATGCGGAACAGCGCGCGTGTTTCCGGACCCTCGAAGGCGGCGATGCGAATCGTGACGGGCTGCGTCACGTCGGGCGGGAGCTCCGCGGCCGTTGAGCTGCACGCCGCCAGCACGCCCACGGCGATCGCGCACAGCAGCAGCGTGATCGCGGAGCCAGCGAGCGACCGACGAGCCACAGATTCCCTTTACGGTGAGCCGCCGCTACCGGCCGACGGGCGCCGCCATCCTACGAGATCAACGATGCGCGTTCGATCAGCGGCGCGGGAGGCGGGTCGGCCGGTCCCTGCCGCGCTGACATCCGCTGACCGAGGCGCCGCGCGAGGCTATCGACCGAACGCGGACTGTGGCATCGTAGCCTGCCCGTCGCTGGAGCGACGGGCCAGGCCACGCGGACACTGCGACCAGTACTGAGACGCCTGCGACCGTGACCATTACGACCAGCCTTCAGGTCCACGTTCAGCCGGAGCGCGTAGAGCTGCGGTTGGGCGAGCCGGTCGCGATCGAGGTTCAGATCTTCAACGGCTCGCCGATTGTCGACGAGTTCGCCGTGGAGTTGCTCGGACCGACCTTTGATCCACTCGAAGCCGACTGGGTTCGCGCCACCCCCGCCACCCTGCCGCTCTTCCCGGACGCTTCCGGCAGCATCGTGCTCACGCTGCTCGCTCCGGCGGGCAGCCGGATGGCGGCGGGGGCGCACCACATCGGGGTTCGCGTGTCGTCGACGACCGCGCGGCAACAGGCCGTGGTCGGCGAGATCACACTCGCCGTCGCATCGCAGCCCGCGCTCTTCATGCACCTGGAGCCCGAGAGCGTGACCGGCGGCCGCACGGCGGCGCTGCAGGTACAGGTGCGCAACATCGGCAACAGCCCGCTCCACCTGGCGTTCGGCGCCGACGACCCGGCGAATGCCCTCACCTTCCGCTTCGGCCAGCGCGAGCTGGAGCTGCCGCTCGACAGCGAGCAGTTCATCCCGCTCGAACTCGCAGGCCGCAGGCCGCTGATCGGGCGCACGGCGCAACGCGTGTTCTCCGTCGCAGCCACGATCACGGATCGCGCGGCCGAGCTCGGCGTGGAGCCCGTGGCGTTCGGGGACGCCGGACGCGCGAACGGGATGTTCAATCAGCGCCCGTGGCTCAGCAGCGGCGTGCTCACCGCCTTCGCCGTGCTGCTGCCCGTGCTCGCCATCCTGATCGCCGCCTTCATCCTCCGCCCGCCCGTGGAGGCGCCGGTGATCGTGGGCGACCTGACTGTCGGCGTCGACGGTGAGGTCCAGGAGGTGTTCGCGCGCGAGGGCGCCACCGTGCTCACCGACGCGCCGCTCGCGAAGCTCGACGAGACAGTGGCGCGACTCGAGCTGAACGCACGCCAGGTCACGCTGCGGGAGGCCGTGATCGCGCGCGAAGCGCTCGCCACCGAGCAGCTGATCGCGCAGGCGAGGGGCACCCTCCCGCCGGCGGTGGATCAGCCGCCCGCCGCCTTCCTCGAGGCGCTGGACGCGAAGCTGGAGAGCGCGCAGCTGGATGCCCTCGATCTCAGTCGCAGCGCGCTGACCGGTCTGATCGATGCCTTCTCCGCCTACTGCGCGAGCCTCGACGCGCCCCTCCCGGAGTGCCCGAATCCGAACTATCCGCTCACCGCCGACACGGTCGCCGCGCTCCAGCAGGATGTGTCGAGCCTCGGCGCCCGCGTCGTGCTCGACGCCAACGCCAAGTACGCGGCGGTAACCGTCACACTTCAGAACCTGCAGGGCCTGCGCTCCGACGTGCAGGCCCAGATCGAAGCAGCTGCCGGTGCGACGGAGGCCGCGCCCGCGGAGACCGTCTCGCCCGAGGCGTTGCAGGCAGCGCTGGACCAGGAGGCCGCCGTCCAGGCCGAGCAGGCGGCGACGGACCTGGCGAAGGCGGATCAGGCCGTGAGCGAAGCGGCACTCGCGTGCGAGAACGCGATCACTGCGATTGGCCTGACGACGCTCCGCGCCCCGTTCGATGTGCTGATCACGGCCTCACTGATCACGCGCGGCGTCGAGTTGAAGGCCGCCGACGTCGCCTTCCAGGTCGAGCGGACCGACGGGCGCGCGTTCGGCGTGCTCCCGGCGCAGCGTCAGCCGGCCGCCTCAGATATCCCCGAGAACGAGAGCTGCCCGACCACCTTTGCCGCCTGGCAGGCGCAAGACCAGGCGGCGGCCACGGCGACCCCGGCCAAGTAGCGCAGCCCGCGTCTCCGGCGGGTCAGCGCTTGCGGTCAACGCGACGCATGAAACGCTCGCGCTCGACGACGAAGCGCTGGTGCGTACCCGAGCCGACGTCTTCAGCCTCATCGCGTGCGGTCCAGCTGAAGTCGTAGCGCGGGGGCTCGGCCGCCTCCAGACGCACTGTCACGGTCACCCGCTTGCCCTCCGGTGTGGCGGCCGTGTGGTTGACCGTGATCTGCGAGCCCACGCTGGTCTGCTCCGCGGTCACGAAGCCGTGCAGCCAGCCGGCCGCCGTCTTTTCGACCAGCGCCGCGAGGTCCGGCGTGCTGAACACATCGGGCGTGCCCGAGACCATGCGGCTGGCGAAGTGCTCCGGCCCGACCGTCACGCTCTCGCTGGCTTCGTCTCCCGCCGCCGGCTGTCTCGATGTCATGTGCGCGTCCCCTTCTCTTCCCTGATCTGCCCCGGCGAACCGGCACATGGTTTCCGGTCGCGCGTCAGCGCGAGACCGCGAGCTTGAGTGAACCGGTGGTGGCATCGCCGTAGGCGATCACGATGCGCCCGCCCGCGGTCACGGCGATCGACGGCGAATAGCCGACGCGCCCGACGAGCTGAGCCGGCCGCCGCGAGAGGATCATCCACGCACGCTCGTGCGGACCCGGAGGACTCCCATCGACGGTCTCGGGTTCCGAGACGCGCGAACACGAGACGTCGCCGCAGCGCACGAGCTGCAGCAAACGGCGACCCGATTCGTCGCCCCTGGGCGTCGCCCGGTAGGCGACCACGGGATTCCCATTGAGCATCGCAATCGAGGGCTCGGAGTGGAAGGCGTCGTCGCCGGTGTCGATCGCATGGCGTTCGACGGCCGTGCAGTCCTCGTCCAGGCAGCGGATGACGTAGATGCCGTCGTCCGACCGGTCGTGGTACGCGACGATCGGGAAGCCCTGCGGGTCGATCGCGATCGCGTTCTCATAGCCCGGCAGCAGATTCGTGGAGTCCGACATGTCGACTCGCGGGACGAGCGTCACCAGCTTGCCGCTCGTGCAGGCGGTGTCCGCGCACGAGAGCAGATCGAGGCGGGTCGGGTGTTCATTGCGGAGGGCGATCACGGGCGCACTCACGCCCTGCGCGATCGCGGTATCGCCGCCGACCGGCATGTGATCGTCCGTCGCCTCGGTCGCGGCGGTGAGCACGGACACCGTCGCCGCCGTGCAGGCCACATCGACGCAGTGCGCCGCGCGCAGCTGACGAGTCCGGCGGTCCCAGTAGGCGATCAACGGCAGCCCGTCCGCGCCGATCAGGATCGACGAGTCGTACCCCGCATCCCGTAACTCATCACCATCGCCGCCCGCCGCCGGATCGAGCTGGACCGGCTCCGGTTCGTCGTCGCAGGCGACGTCCGTGCACGCAACCACGGTCAGCGCCAGCGTCTCGCCCGAGCGGAACGAGATCAGTGGCAGGCCCGCCTCGGTGACCGCAATCGCGGTGCCGTGGCCCTGTCCAGAGCCACCGAGCGTGGTCGCGATCTCGCTGGACTGCCACGTGGCGCACGTCGTGCTCGCACACGCGAGCATGCGTACGGCCTGTTTGCCGGAATCGACGTAGGCGATCAGCGGCCGATCGTCGAGCAGCGTCAGTGAGATGTCCCAGCTCGCGTTCCCGATGTCCAGGGTGCTGGTCTGCCACGCGCTGCTTCTCAGGAAGAAGAACCAGATCGAAAACACCATCGCCGCGACCAGCAGCACGGCGATAGCGATCACCGCGACCTGTACCGCAATCCGACGCGTGCGTGCGGCATGGTCCTCCTCGGCAACGGGGGCCACCCAGTACCGGCGCTGGCGCACGGGTCCGGGCCGGAGTTCGCTGCCGCACGCCTCGCAGAAAGCACGCCCCGGCAGCGAGCGGTGGCCGCACTGTGCGCAGGCGACGCCGAGCGCTACCGGCGCCGGCGCCAGCGCGGCGATCCCCCCATCGACCGGGGCGGCCCGCGGCGGCTGCCAGACCAACGGTGCGTCGCATCGACGGCAGAACGGCTGCACATCGGGCTCGAGCTCAGCGATGCGGCCACACTGCGGGCACTCGACGATCCCGGTGATCACGCCTCGATGCTCGCCGCGAGCATGCTCTCGATGTCACGCGTCTCCTGCACCGGCCGTGCGATCGTCTGCTCACCGATTCGCACGTCGAAGGAGACGCCGATCGGGAGCTCCCGCTCGACCAGCTCGTGCAGCTGCGCGTCCGAGAGTCCACCGCCCACGCCGAGGCGCACGCTCACGTGTGACGCGGACGGCATCGCGTTCCCGGCTCGCCAGACGCCGCCGCCATCCACGACACGCGCCTCCGCGCCGGTGACGGCGGCCAGCATGCGCTCGAGACCGAGCCGTGTCCCACGCCGCGGAAACTCACGGCCGACCGTGCGCACGACGTCACGCTGCCGATCGACCGACCACGAGGCGTCCACGGTCGCGCCCAGCCAGCTGCCCAGCCAGCGCGTGAACTCGGCGGGGGCCGTATCGACGTCGATGTAGAACTCGAGCGCCTCGATCTGATCGCGCACGCCGTCCGCGGTCGGCTCGAAGATGCCCATGAAGCGACGCATGAAATCGTCGTACGCGAGGATCTGCGGCAGCTGATCGGCAAGCCAACCGGACATCAGAGCACCCGGTGGCGAACCGACAGCCAGAGCGCATCGGGCTCGAGCGCAAGCCGTCGCTGGCCCTGCGGGGCGCGATCGCCCGTCGCCTCGTCCGCCTCGAACAGGAGCACGTCGGCGACGGAGGCGACGCCATCGACCTCGGAGAGCACGGTGATCACGTGCGCCGCGGTCAGCGGCACGTCCCAGGGCCACCCGCAACCATCCGGTCCGCCGGTCACCGGGTGCAGGTCGGCGTAGAGGCGCTCCCCCGCTCGCAGCCGCGTCAGCTCCGGGTCGCGGCCGGGTCGCATCTCGATGCGCGCCGCGATGCTCACGCCCATGAACCGGGGCGCACCGATCTCGACGGCGGTGCCGAGCAGGCGATGGCTGTCGATCTCCTCCGCGATCGCCGTGAACAGGTGATCGGGAACCATGAAGTCGCCGGGGCTCACGCGCTCGCCCCTCTGCTCTGCGCGCGGCACGACGAGCAGGCGCACCGGCCCACCCGGCTCTGCCGGATCGAGCGCGCGCGCCCGCGCTACGGCCGGCGAGACGGCGAGCGTGAGCAGCTCGTAGTCGCGCGCCGTGACCGCGCGCTGCCCGGAGCGGAGCGACGCCGGTCCGCGCGCGAGCGCCTCGGTCACGCTCTCGCCATCCGCTCCCCCGCTCGCGGAACGGCGGTTCGAGACGGTGTCGACGAAGGGGATCGTGGAGCGCATCACGGTGAGCTGACCGCTGCCGACGTTGCCGGAGCGGCCGCCGCCGGTGAGGTAACCCGTCACGCGCACGGTGGCGCCCTCCGGCGGCACCGCCCCGTGCTGGCGCTCGATACCGTCCGCCAGGCGGATGCGCGGGCCGAAGCGGATCTCGCCGGACGTACTCTCCCATGTGAAGTGCCGGTCGTCGGGACCGGAGATGCCAAAGTCCTCGATCTCCGTCCAGAACTCGACCCCACCGTCCGGCAGTTGGATCACGACTGTTTGGCCGTCCTGGCGCGAGAGCACGGGTGGGTTCTCGACCTGCAAGATCTGCGCCGGCCGGCCGTCGCTCAGGCCAAGCACTTCGTTCTCCACATGGGACCCGTGCAGTGCCGGAGCGAGCGCGCCGTTGCTCACGGCGACAACGCCTCGGAGCTCGGGCGATCGCCGGTAGGGCTCCTGACCGTCGCGTGCGGCGAGCAGTCGTGCGCGGATCCAGTACGCACCGCGTCCACCGAGCGTGATCGCTTCGTGTTGCGGCGGCACCTGCAGCTCGACCACGCCCCCGCGGTTCAGGCCGCCGGTCTCGTCTCGGAGCACCTCCGCCGCGAGCCAGCGGTCGCCGGTGGAGACCTCCCACGCGAGCGGCGGGTCCTCCGGGCGCACGCCCACGCCGGCGATGTTCGCGTAGATCGTCAGCTGCACGAGGTTGTCACGCAGGCTCTGATCGAAGCCGAGGTAGATCGCCTCGCCGGGCTCCAGCTGCTCGAAGCAGGCGACGCCGTGCTCGGCGCCCAGTCCCGTCTGCAGCGACCGCAATTCGTCCCAGCGATCCCGGTACACGGGCGAGACGCCCGCGCTGGCCGTGAGGGCGGTGCTCAGGCGCGGCGAGACGACCAGCACGTCGCGTGTCGTGTGGAAGACAATCGCCTCGCGCTCCGCCGTCTGCACCGTCGCCACCTCCGTGCCGACAGGAATGCCCACGGTCTCCGCCTGCGGCGCGGCAAGCCGGAAGGTGAGATCCGCTCGCGCTGGCGCCGGCGGGTGCAGCGTGATCCCCATCAACTCGAGGAACTTGATGTACAGCCGCTCCGGCATCTGGTTGACGCGGTAGAGCAGCGACTCGGTCATCCACGCGAACAGCTCGATCAACGCGATCCCGGGATCCGAGACGTTGTGATCGGTCCACTCGGGAGTGAGCGCGGGGATGCGCCGCCTCGCCTCGTCGACGAGATCCTGGAACGTCCGCTGGTCGAGGTCGGGGTGGTAGAGCGTCACGGGGCGGGTTCCTCACCGATCTCGTAGAACGGAAGCACGAGGTTGCGGCGGTCGTTCGTCTCGAGCACGCGGTAGTGAATACTGACCTCCGCGAACGCGCCGTCCTGAGGTGCCGGCGCCACATCCAGCTGCTCGATTGCGACACGCGGCTCCCAGCGCTGCAGCGCCTCCTGCACCGCGTGCCGCATCTCGCCGATCGTGTTCGGGCCCAGTGGGTGGAAGACGAAGTCCCAGATGCGGCAGCCAAACTCCGGGCGCATGACGCGCTCGCCCGGCGCGGTGAGCAGAATCATCCGCATGGCGTTCTCGATCTCCTCCGCACCGGAGGACATCGCGATGCCGCCACTCGAGTTCACGCCCGGCGGGAACCGCCATCCGCGACCGATGAAATCGCTGCTCGTCACCCAATCATCACCTTCGACGCACCTTTGGTGATTGAGCCTGTCGGCAGCGGCGCGGGGTCGTTACAGGTGAGCACCGGATCGCCCTGCCGCGCGGCGGGCTTGTTGTTGATCAGCACCGTGAACGAGCCCAGCATGATCTTGCCATCGTTGGTCGGGTTGTTCTGGAAGCGCGGTCCCATCGCGATATGTTGCGGATCGTTCTTGACGGCGGCGCCCACGACCGCCGCCGGCGAGCCCTCAATCTTCACGTTCGTCGAACAGCCGGCCGTGATCTTGCCCGAGAACGGATGAGGCAGCGGCGTCGGCACCTCGCCCGCCGGCGTCGGGATCATGATGATGTGGATGTCCACACCGGTCACCGGGTCGTCCTGGCGTGCTGCCGGCTGTCCCACGTTGGCCCCCTTCGTTCCGGACTCGTGACCCGCTCAGTTCAGCTTGATCATGCCGCCCTTGATGGTGACGTCCGAACTGCCGTTGATCTCGATGTTCGCGCCCTTGAGCGTCAGCTTGCCCGAGGCCGTGACCTCGATATCGCTGCCCTTGACGCTCACCTTGCTCTCGCCCTCGAGCGTGGTCTGCGACTTCGTGACGGTGAGCTGCGACTTCACGCCCTTGAGCGTGAGCGACAGTGTGCCATCACCCTCGTCGTCGATCTTCACCTCGTGACCCTTCACAGAGCGCCAGAGCTGCTTCTGCACCTTGCCCTGATCCTGGAACGCCGATTCTGGCGGCTTGAACTTCTTGCTCCACAGGCCGCCGATCACGAACGCCCGGCGCGAGTCACCGTGCTCAAAGGCCACGAGCACCTCATCGTTCACCGAGGGCATGGACTGCAGCCCTCGCCCGTCGCCCGCGCCCGGCGACGCCACGCGTGCCCAGAACGATTCGCCATCCGCCGCCGTCGTCGGCAGCTTCACGCGCACCCGCCCGAGTTCGTCGGGATCGTTCAGGTTCGTCACGACACCCACTGAGAGCCCGATCCCGGAATGGAGCTGCCCCGTCGCATCAATCGCCCTCGAGAGCAGATCGGGAAGCTCGTTCGGCTCCGGCCCACTCGATGTAAAGCGGGTGCGGTACTGACGGTTCGCGCTGAAGACGTGCTCGACGCTGGTGAGCAGATAATCCCCACTCAGACGGGTGCCCACGCCGGAGAGCTTGATCGTGGCGCCGGCGCCGACCGCCGGATCGCCCTCGACCTCGCCGCGCACGACCAGCCCGGCACTCGAGAGCCGCTCGCGCATCGAACCGGCGATCGCGTCCGCCTCGGCCTGGGAGTCCACAGGGAAGCGGCCGGTCACGCGCGTCTTCGCGGTGAACGCTGACTTCGTTTTCGTCAGATGTTCCGTATAGAACGTCGCGCTCGAGGGCTCGAAGCCGTTGCTCGTGGCCTTGCCCACGACCTCCGCCTGCGTATCAGGATCCCAGCCGCGCACCTGCACCTCATCCACGGCGTTGACGGAGGACATGCGCGCCTTCAGCCGCAACAGGTTCTCGCCCCAGACGGCTTCGAGCGTTGAGGCGGGCCGCGCCCCGTCCTTGAAGTGCAGCTTGCCGTCGCTCACCCAGAAGTCGAAGCCCAGGCGGCGCGCGCGATTGCGCAGGAACTGGTAGTCGCTCTCGTTGATCTGGAAGAGGTAGTCGTACGGCTCTCCGGTCGCGTCGACATCGGGCGTCAGGCCCGCGGCGCCGGCAATCTTCTTCGCGATGTCGGCATCGCTCTGGTTCTGATACGTCTCCGCCCGGGTGCCGCGCAGCGCGCGGTGCATCTTGTCCAGGCCGGTCACCACCAGCTCGACCGACCCCGAGTCACGCGCCTCGACGGTGACGCCGGTGACCTCGCCACGCATGAGCGTGGTCAGCGGGTCGTCCCATCCCACGTCAATCGTCACCTCGGCGCCGACGGCCATAATCGGCTGATCGACGAGCTCAAACGAGGGATCAAAGAAGCGGATCATGAAGGCCGCGGGCAGAGTGAGCGACTCCTCGACGCGGATCAGCGTGAGGTCGCGCGTCGCCGCGTCCGAGAGCGCGGTGCCGTCCACGGTGATCCGGAAGGCCGCGACGGCCAGATCGCTAACCACGCGGCACCGCCTGAAGCTCGGGCACAGTCAGCATCCGGCCCACTCGCAGGCGCAACGGATCGAGGATGCCGTTCCGCTCTGCGATACAACGCCACTGACCGGAATCCCCGTAGTACGTGTACGAGATCCGATCGAGCGTTTCCCCCGGCATCACGCGGTGCTGCCGTTCCCGTTGTCGCGTCCCGGACGTGGGGTTCTGCAGCGCGTACTTCCACTGCGCCTCATCGGTCATCTGCTTGAGCGTCACGCCCGTGGCGGTCGCGCGCAGCGGTGTTCCGTCCGCGGCGAAATACGTGAACTTGATGGTCGACGTCGTGACGACGGCCTTGAAGGAGATCATCTCCCCCCAGTGAAAGCGCACCCACGGCGGCCGCTTCTCGTTGGCGGAGAACTCGTGGATGTCCATGAGCTTCAGCAGCTTCGTCGTGTAGGTTGTGACGCTCTCGCCGGTATCGGTCGTGTCGAAGATCAGGTCGAACGACAGCGTGCCGGACTCTCCTCCGCCGAACGTGATGGACGGCGCATTCGCCTTGTTGGACTTCGGCCCATCCCAGCTCACGGTGCGGCTCATGGTCAGCTGTTCCGGGTTGAACAGGCAGTTGATCTGCTCGTCGAGTTCGGTCTTCAGGTAGGCCTTCACCGGACCACTCACGCGAACCACCCCCCGTAGCGTCCGCCGCGACGCTCAATGGCATCCATCACTCGGTCTTCGATCTGCTGCATCAGCAGCGCCATGAACTCCTCATCGGTCGCGAATTCGAGCCACTCCTGGCGGCGGCGATCGCCGTCCGCCGGGTCGGGTCCCATTGCCTCCACCGGCGCGTCGCCCACGGCACGCTGCAGCGCAGCGTCGGGCCGGCGGCGCACCACCGCGTCCGGCGCGTCACGATCGACGGTGGTGCTGCGCTCCACGCTCGCCGCCACGGTCCGCTGCGCGGTCGCAGTGGCGACCCGCGTCGCGACATCGCTCACCGCCCCGACGGCCGAGCCGAGTCCACCCACCGGCAGCGCGCTCGTGGTCGCGCGCGCCAGCACGGCGGGCAACGGCGGTCCCGAGGTTGAGGTGGTTCGACGCACCGCCGCGCCGCTCGCCGGCCCGCCGGCGACACCGGCGATACGACCATGGTCACCGGAACGAGACGGGTTCGTGGCCGTGCGCAGCGCC
>JAQBZW010000233.1 GCA_027622315.1 Chloroflexota bacterium
CTCGCGCCCGCGCTGGCGCCGCACGCTCGATGCCTGGGGTGGGATCAGCGTCGTCGCTTCGGTGCTCGGCGCGATTGTGATCGTCGGCGCGCTCGTGCTGCTCAACCGGCCCGGATCGAGCGTCAGCGGCGAGCCCTACATCCCCGTCGAGCGCACAGCGATCGACGGCAAGCGCTGGGGCAGCGCGGACGCACCGGTCAAGATCATCGAATTCGCGGACTTCCAGTGCCCGTTCTGTCGGGCCTTCGCGCTCGAGACAGAGCGGCTGCTCGCGACCGAATTCATCGACACCGGCACCGTGCAGCTCACCTTCCACGACTTCGCGTTCCTTGGCGCGGAGTCCCGGCGGGCGGCCGAGGCTGCGGAGTGCGCCGCCGACCAGAACCACTTCTGGGAATTCCACGATCTGCTCTTCCTCCGGCAGGGCAACGAGAACAGCGGGGCCTTTTCGGACGATCGGCTGAAGCAGGTCGCGCGCGAGTTGCAGCCGGTGCACGTCGAGTTCGACGCCGACGGGTTCGACGCCTGCCTCGACTCCGGGCGCAAGGCAGCGGTCGTCGATCAGTCCACGGCGTCCGCCGCCAACGCGGGCATCACCCAGGCACCGTCGTTCGTGATCAACGGGAAGCTGCTCACCGGCGCACAGGGCATCGACGTGTTCCGTCGGGCGATCCAGCAAGCGCTCGAGGCGGCCGGGGCGGGAAGCTAGCCCCGCGTGCGAGCACGTCGTGTCGACGTGCTGATCGCGCTCTCGACGATCGGCGTCGCGATCGCGGCGTACCTGACGTTCGTCGCCCTCGATCAGAACGTGGAGGCGTTCTGCACGGGGGTCGGCGATTGCCATCGCGTGCAGAACTCCGAGTACGCGCGCGTCGCCGGCGTGCCGGTCGCGGCGCTCGGCCTGGCGATGTACGCGACGCTGCTCGTGCTGTCGATCGCACGGCGTGTCGGGCTGACGCTGCTCGGTCCGGCCACGCCCCGCCTCCTGCGTGCGTGGACCTTCGCCCTGGCGCTCGCGGGTATGCTGTACTCCACCTACCTCACCTATCTCGAGCTGTTCGTGATCGACGCGATCTGCGCGTGGTGCGTCACGTCGGCCGTGCTGATCGCGGCAATTGCGGTGGTCGCCGCGCCCGATATCCGGCCGTCGGCCGGCGACGCCGGCCGGTGATCGCATTGGCTCACGAGCGGCGGCACTCCTATCATGCGCGGCAGTCTGAACGGAGGACCGCAGATGGTGCAGGCGAACCTCGAAACCGGAGTCGAGGACGAGTCCTCTGAGGCAATGGTCGTCAACTACGACGACCTCGAGTTGCTGGAGACGGACGGCGTCGACAGCTTCGTGCTGAACCTGAACGGGCTGCCCACGGCCCCGCCGTACTTCGTCGAGGTCGACGGGCGGCGCTTCTCGCTCCTACGCGAGACGTTCCTCGTGCGCGGTCACGGCGCAACGATGCCGCAATGGATCCGCGAGCAAGAGGCCGAAGGCCGGCTCGTGCTGCTGGCCGAGCGCAACGAGCGTTACCTCGTATACCTGAGGGACCCGAACGCGGACGGCGAAGACGAGTAGTCCCCGTTCGCTCAGATTCCCGCGACCCACACGGTCCGTTACGCCCCGCTCCGGGGGGCGTCTTCATGCGCGCCTCGTGCCTGCGCGCGCACGCACGCGCGACGGGCGAGGATCGTGTATCACTGGTCGGCGCGCGAGCGGACGGACACGTGAGACAGGGGACGGTATGTCGATCGTCACACTGACCGGTCACCTCGGGTCGATGGGCACAATCGCCGTGCGTGTCGCACGCGAGCTCGACTACGCGCTCGCCGATCGTGAGCTGATGACGGAGGCGGCAGCCGCCCTCGGCTGGTCCGAGGACGAAGTAGCCGCCTTCGACGAGCGCACGAGTGGCCTCGGCAGCCGGCTGACGCGCATGCTGCGCGCGTTCGTTGAACGCGCCGGCATGACCAACGTGGATCCGATGATGTCTCCCGGCGCACTGGAAGCCGTGCTCGGCCGCACGTACGGCGAGACGGCCATCGCCGATATGCGACCGGACGATCGCCAGTACATCGAGACACTGCGCTCGGTGATCGGTGAGCTCGCTACGCGTGGGTCCGTGGTGATCGTGGGGCGCGGCGGGCAGTCGTTGCTCGCCGATCACGACAACGCCGTGCACGCACGGGTCGTATGCAATCAGGACGAGCGCATCCGCCGCGTCGCGGAGCGCGATCAGATGTCGGTCGAAGACGCGGGCACGCGCATCCGGGACTCTGATACGCAGCGCGAGGCGTGGCATCAGAAGTACTTCGGGATCGACTACCGATCGCCGTACCTCTACCACCTCGTCGTCAACTCCGGGAAGGTGAGCGACGCGCTCGCAGCCGAGTTGATCGTGGCGCTCGCGCGCAAGAAGTCGCCTCGCCCCGGATGATCGCGGCAGCGCGCGTGCCGGCACGGACGCGCGATCCGGCCGGCCGCCGACCCTCACGTTGAGCGCGCGCACCTTCGCGCACGCGAACGATCCGCCCACGCGACTGTTCACGCGCCCCTTCTGGCTCGCGATCTTCGCGGTGCACGCCTACTTCGTCTCGTACTACATGTCGCTGGTCCAGATTCCGAAGGTGCTCGAGAACGAGCCGGACTGGCTCGTCGGACTCGTGGTCGGCATGCTCGGCATCGCCGGCATGCTGACGCGACCGCTCGTCGGCGTGTGGGTGGATGCTGGCAATCGTCAGCGCTGGCTGCGCATCGGCGCCGTCGCCACGGTGATCGCGTTCGCGGGTTACGCGCTGGACCTCGGGCCGTGGTGGGCGCTGCCCCTGCGTGCCCTGCACGGCATCGCCATGGGGCTCTTCACCACCGCCCTGCTCGCGATCGTGACGGGGCTGCTACCCGCCGACCGCCGCGGCCTGGGTGTGGGCGTGTACCAAACGTCGAATACGGTCGCGGGCCTCTACGGCGCCGCGCTGGCGATCTGGCTGATCGCGGATGCCTCATTCACGGTGGCCTTCGCCATCGCGGCTGTCGCCGCCGCGCTCGCGTTGCTGTTCGGCGTGCTCGTGGGTGACCCCGATCCGCCGGAGGCCGGGCCCGCCGCGCCGCGCGTCCCGATGCGCGCCCGCCGCTGGATCTCGACCACCGCGCTGCTGCCGGCCACCGTATTCCTCACGGTGACGGCGCCGTTCGGGGCGGTCACCACATTCCTCCCGCTCTTCGCGGACGAACGCTCACTCGGCAACGTCGGGTTCTTTTACACCGCGCTCGCACTGGCACAACTCACCGCACGCTCATCCTCGGGCTGGCTATCGGATCGACTGGGGCGACCGCGTGTGGTCGTGCCCGCGCTCGCGATCGCGCTGATCGCGCTCGTTGTGCTTGCCACCGCGCAGCGCCAGTCGACCCTGCTCGTCGCGGCGGCGCTCTACGGGCTGGGCATCGCGGGCACACAGACGAGCATCGTCGCGCTGATCGTCGACCGCACGCCGCGGGTCGCGCTCGGGTCGGCGATGGCCACCTACACCATGGCCTGGGACGTGGGCACGGTGATCGGTGCGGTCGCGCTCGGGGCCGTCGCCGGCGCTACGTCGTACGGCACCGTGTTCGCGCTCTGCGCGCTTTTCCCCGCGCTCGGCATCGCGCTCTTCCTGCTGCGTGTGCGAGATCGCGCCCTCCCGGTGGATGCGCGCAGCGACGAGCCCCGACTCGCGGCCGGCAGCTGAATGCCACACGCGAGCGCGAGCGCGGGCACCGCGGTTCCGCGTCAGGACCACATCCACGGATAGCGCTCACGGTGGCGGGCGCGCAGGGCTTCGACGCGGGCACGCGTCGACGGCTCGGACAGCGCCGCCGTCACCATCACCAGCGCGTCCTCACCGTCGTCGGTGTAGTAGCCCTTCAGCCGGCCGGCGACCGAGAACCCGTACCGCTCGTAGAGCGCCCGGGCATTGGCGTTCGACACGCGCACCTCGAGCGCTATCGTTTCGAGCTCCGCCTCGAATGCGAGTTCGAAACACGTGAGCAGGAGCCGCGCGCCGAGGCCATCGCCCTGGCGCGCGGGGTCGACCGCAATCGTCGCGATGTGCAGCTGGTCGCCCATGAACCACACACCGACGAAGCCGATCACCGGCGGCCCGCCCGTGCCGAACAGCAGCCGCCGCCATCCGCGGCGCCACGCGACCGCGCGGCGCTCACCGGCCACGCCGTCATCGAGCGCCACGAGGTAGCGGGCGAAGGCGTTACGCAGCTCGTGCTCGAACGTGCGGCGCGACCACGCGTCGGGATAGGCGGCGCGCTCCACGCGCCGCACGACGCCCACGTCGTCCGCGGTCATGTCGCGGAGTACGAGGCGCGTCGGCCGCGGCGGGTCTGTGGTCATGGCGACGCGCCGGGGCGGTGCCTCGCGGCGTTCGTGCGGTGCACGGCGTGCGGGCCCTTCGCCGGCGCGCGCGACGCGCGGGATGCGCGCGACGCCCACGCGGCCCGGATGTTCATCGCGATATGGCGGGG
>JAQBZW010000234.1 GCA_027622315.1 Chloroflexota bacterium
GATCGGCCCCGGCGCGATCGCTGCGACGGCCGCGCCGCTCGTCGCGGCGGTGGAGGCCGGGCGGCTCGACGCGCTGGCGCCGGTCGTGCGCCTCGGTGCCGTGCTCGCAACGCTCAGCGTGCTGCTCTCGCTGCTCGCGGGGGTGGGCCGCACCGCGTTCGCCATGGCGGCGAACGGCGATCTGCCGCGCGCGCTCGACGCCGTCCATCCGCGCTTCCGCACGCCGCACGTCGCCGAGATCATCGCGGCGGCGATCGTCGGCGGAGCAGTCGCGCTGTTCGACGTGCGTGGCGCGATCGGCTTCTCGTCGGCAACCGTCCTCACCTACTACGCCGTGACGAACGCCTCGGCCCTCACCCTGCCGGGCGGCCGGTCGCCCGCGTGGCTCGCGGGCGTGATCGGCCTGATCGGCTGCGTGACGCTCGCCGTGATGCTCCCGCCGGCGTCGGTGATCGGCGGTGCGCTCGTGCTCGCTTCCGGCATGGTGGTGTGGTTCGTGAAAGAGCGGCTCGGACCCGGTGACGGTGCCGCGACGAGATAGACTCCGCGCCGCGCTCGAACGGACGACCCCCAATTCCGCGTGCCTCGTCCGCGTATCTCCTCCGCGTACCTCCTCCCCCGGCGCGTACCTCCTCCGCGTACCTCCTCCCCTGCCGCGTGACGCGGCGACCCCTCCTCCCCCTTTCGGGGAGGAGGGGTGGGAGAGGCGAGATGGGATCGGCGGCGCTCGCGCCTGCCGGCGCGTCGACGCTTCAGAGCGACGAGCAGGCAGGCACCCATTGCTCCAGTGTCGCGAAATGCCAATCTGCCCTTGCCCCTCTTCACCCCTCCTCCCCGCAGGGGGAGGAGGGGTCGGCGCGTGTGCGCCGGGGGAGGAGGTCGCCGCACGCGAGCGCGAGTCACGCGGCGTTATCCTCGCCACCGCATCACCGCCATCGAGAGGACCATGCCTGTGCCCACGCTGACCGTGAACGGTGAGCCGCGCGAGGCGCCCGCCGGCGATCGCAACCTGCTCAGCTACCTGCGCTTCGATCTCGGGCTCACCGGCTCGAAGTACGGATGCGGCGAGGGGCTGTGCGGCGCGTGCACAGTGCTCGTCGACGGGCAGGCGATCCGCGCCTGCCTGAGCACGGTCGGCGCCGTGGCCGGGGGCACGATTACGACGATCGAGGGGCTCGCCCACGACGGCACGCTGCATCCCGTGCAACAGGCGTTCGTCGACGAGCAGGCGCTGCAGTGTGGCTACTGCATTCCGGGCTTCATCATGACCACCGTCGAACTGCTCGGGCGCGAACGGCGCCCGTCGAGTGAGCAGATCCGCGAGGCGCTCGCCGAGCACATCTGCCGCTGCGGCACCTACCAGCGCATCCAGCGCGCCGTGGAGCGCGCCGCGACGAGCGCAGACGCGCAGCCGGGAGGGGCATCGTGACGACAACCGGGCGGGGCATCGCCACCGACACCACCGAGAGCGCGGGTCTCGCGATCACCGGCGAGGTCACGGTCGGGTTCCCCGCGAACCGCTCCGGCTACGGCCAGGCCACCTACGGCAACACCCAGCCCCCGAGCGAGACGGCAACCTGGCTGCGCGTCCACGGCGACGGCACGGCCACGGCGTACGCCGGAAAGGTTGAGTACGGGCAGGGCATCCGCCACGGCTTCGCGGTCGAGGTCGCGGACGAGCTGCGGTTGCCGCTCGCGCGCGTGAGCGTGGTGCTCGGCGACACCGACCACGTGCCGTGGGACATGGGCACGTTCGGCAGTCAGTCGACCGCGCGCGTCGGCGTGCAGCTCAGGCTCGCCGCCGCCACCGCACGCGAGCAGTTGCTCGCACTCGCGGCCGATCGCCTCGACCTCCCGGTCGCCGACCTCGAGGCCCGCGACGGCCGCGTCGTGTCGACACGGGATGCGGCCCACGGCGTCGACTACGCCGAGCTGCTTGCCGGACACACGCTCGAGCGCGCGCTCGACCCGGATGCGGCGCTCACGATCGAAGCCGACTTCACCGTGATGGGCCGCCCGAGCCAGCGCGTGGACGCGGTCGCACGCGTGACCGGCGCTGCCGTCTACTCGCAGGACGTGATCGTGCCGGGCATGATCTTCGCCACCGTCGTACGCCCGCCGTCGTATGGCGCGCGCCTGCGCGAGGTCGATAGCCGCGCCGCCGAGGCGATGCCCGGCGTTGTGCAGGTCGTGCGTTTCGAGGAGTTGCTCGCCGTGCTCGCGGAGAGCGACGAGGAGGCGGCGTTCGCCGCCCGCGTCGTGCGCGCGCAGTGGGACGAGCAGGCGGGCCAGCCTTCGCGCTGGGATATGCCGGCGCTGCTCGTCGACAGCGGCCGCGAGGGTTTCGCGACCCAGGAAGCCGGCGACCTCGCCGCTGGCTTCGCCGCTGCCACTCACACGCTGGAGTCCACGTACTACGCGCCGTACGTGACGAACGCCCCCATGGAGCCACGCGCGGCGGTCGCGCAGTGGGCGGACGAGCGGCTGACGGTCTGGGCCGGCACCCAGCGTCCGTTCGGCATCCGCGCCGAACTCGCGGCCGAGTTCGAAATCGACGAGTCGTCGATCCGCGTGATCGCGCCCGAGATCGGCGGCGGCTTCGGCGGCAAGAGCATCTACCCGGTGGCGGCGGAGGCGGCCCACCTCGCGCGCATCGCGCGGCGGCCGGTACGCGTCGCCTACACACGCGTAGAAGAGACCCAGTGGTCGACCTTCCGACCGTCTGCGCTGATCACGATCCGCAGCGGCTTCGACGGTGACGGCCGGCTGACCGTATGGGAATCGCACGCGTACCACTCGGGCGAGCGCGTGATGATCGGCCGCCGCGGCGCCGAGACGCCGTACGACGCGCCGAACGTGCTGAGCATGGTCTATCGCTCCGACAGCCCGCTGAAGAGCGGCTCGTACCGCTCGCTCGGTGCGGCCGTGAACCACTTCGCGCGCGAGGTGCACATGGACGAGATCGCCGAGACCGTCGGCGTCGACCCGGTGGAGCTGCGCCTGCGCAACCTCTCGCACCCGCGCTTCCGGCGCGTGCTCGAGCGCGCCACCGACGCGATCGGCTGGAATCCGGCCGAGCGCACCGCGCGCGGCCTCGGCATCGCGATCGGCGTGGACGTGGGCAGTTACTGCGCGACCGCGGTCGAGCTGCGCGTGCAGGGCAGCGAGGTACGGGTCGACCGCGTGTCCGCGACGCTCGACTGTGGGCTGGTTGTGAACCCGGAAGGCGCGATCAACCAGATGGAGGGCTCGATCGTGATGGGCCTGGGCACGGCGCTGTACGAAGCGATCGACTTCGATGGCGGCCGGCTGCTGAATGCCGGCTTCACGCGCTATCGCGTGCCGCGCATCAACAACACCCCCCGTATCGACGTGCTGCTCGTCGGTGACGCCGACACCCCGTCCACCGGCGCCGGCGAGCCGGGCATCGTGCCGATCGCAGCGGCGATCGCGAACGCCGTGTCCGTGGTCACGGGCACGCGCCAGCGCGAGCTGCCAATTCAGCGGCAGCTCTAACGCCTGGTCCCGGGGCGCCTCGCACCCGCCGCACCGACTGCGCATCCTTATCCGTTCGTCCTTGCTGAGTGAAACGAAGGACACTGCCAAGCGCGTGCGACGGTGCGTCCCGGGCGTGCAAGTGACGCGTCCTTCGTTTCACTCAGCAAGGACGAACGGACCAAGAGTGACCGAGAGACACACCTGAGGTCGGCCGAAACCTAGTACTCGGTTGCCCCCTCGAGCCGCTCGAAAATCGCGGCGGCGCGCTCGAGCGTGGCGCGATCCCGCGCCGAGAGCGCGTGCAGCTCGCCGGCGAGCCGCTCGACGCGCAGCGCGCGGCCGCGCTCGATCAGCTCGTGGCCCGTCCGCGTCGCGACGACGCGCACGAGCCGTCCGTCCTGTGGATCCGGCCGGCGCTCGGCCAGCCCCTCCGCCTCGAGCCCGGTGACGATGCGCGTCATCGTCGGCGGCGCGACCTGCTCGCGGCCCGCCAGCTCACCGACCGTGTGCGGCCCGCCGAACACGAGCACCGAGAGCGCCGACCCGCGCGCGGGTCCAATGCCCATCGCCTGATCGACTTTGCGCAGCCGTCGCACGAGGTGGATCGCGATGCTGTTGAAGCGGCTCGCGAGCATGACCGTCGGATCGTCTGCCGGGAGGCCGGGTGGAGCGGGGAGGTATGTCATGCGACCGAATGTACGAAGCATGGCTAACGAATGCACGAACCCGTGCCTTCGCTCCGATGGTCCGGGAACGCGCAGGAGCGCAGGGTGCTGCCCCCGGCTGGGGTTCCGTGTCGGCGGCTTGTCAGCCGCCGCTTGCCGGCCCAGCGCAGCACGCTGCGCCCTTACGCGTCCCGTGTCGGCGGCTTGTCAGCCGCCGCTTGCCGGCCCAGCGCAGCGTGCTGCGCCCTTACGTGTTCCGTGTCGGCGGCTTGTCAGCCGCCGCTTGCCGGCCCAGCGCAGCACGCTGCGCCCTTACGCGTCC
>JAQBZW010000017.1 GCA_027622315.1 Chloroflexota bacterium
CCGGGGCCATCGCGACCACCGGAGGTGCCGCGACCGGCGCCGTCCCGGGCGCTGCAACCGCCGGGCTGAGGCCCGCGGCGAGCGTCGCGAACGCGATCTCCGCGGGGAGCGAGTCGTAGGCGTCGCCGGCGAAGTCAAGCTGACCGAACGCCTCGAGCGCGGCCACGATGTCGCCGACGGCGGCCTCCGCCGCCAGCGCGCGCAGCTCTTCCGCCTGTGCATCGGACAGTGCGAGATGTTCTCCGGCGCCCGCCTTCAGATGCAGCACCGAGCGCAGCGCGGAGACGACTTCGCGGACGAAGGCGCGGATCTCCACGCCGTCGTCGCGGGCGGTGGCCAGCAGCAAGAGTCCGCTCTTCATGTCGCGGGCGATCGCCGCACGCGCGAGCGCCGCAGCGCCGCTATCGACCACGAGCCCGAGCCCCGCGCGCACGGAGTCGAGGTCGAGCGAGTCGCCGTGAAAGGCGACGAGCTGATCGAGCAGGTTGACGGCGTCGCGCAGCGAGCCGGTGGCCTGCCGCGCGATCAGCTCGAAGCCACCGACTTCGACGTCGATGCCCTCGCCCTCGGCGATCTTCCCGAGTTGCGCCACGATGTCTGCGATCTGGTGCCGGCGGAAGTCGAAGCGTTGACAGCGTGAAATGATCGTCGCCGGGATCTTGTGCGGCTCCGTGGTGGCGAGGATGAAGATCACATGCGGCGGCGGCTCTTCGAGCGTCTTCAGCAGCGCGTTGAACGCGGCGTCCGTGAGCATGTGCACTTCGTCGATCAGATAGACCTTGAAGCGGCCACTGCTCGGCGCGTACCCGGCGCTCTCGCGCAGATCGCGGATCTCATCGATGCCACGGTTCGAGGCAGCGTCGAGCTCGATCAGGTCGAGCGCCTGACCCGCGTCATAGGCGCGGCAGGACGGGCACGTGTCGTCCGGCTCGCCGTCGTCGGGCGAGGCGCAGTTGACGGCCTTGGCCATGATCCGGCCCGTGCTCGTCTTGCCGGTGCCGCGCGGGCCCGTGAAGAGGTAGGCGTGCGCGGGATTGCCGCTCGCCACTGCGTTCCGCAGCGTGGTCACCACCGGCGCCTGCCCGACCACATCCGTGAAGCGATGCGGGCGCCACTTGCGGTAGAGAACCTGCTGCTGCTGCGAAGGGGCCGAGGTGGCCTGATTCACGCTACCCCCGGCGCCTCGAGGGGAGTTCGAAGCGCGCCGTCGGCTCGAGTGTATCAGTGGCCCCCGGCTCAGTCGTCGTGAGCGCGATCCCCGGCGTGGACCGTGGAATCGCCGAGCACCGCTTCCTCGCGCGTCCGCATCGCCGCTTCCTCGGCCGGCGTGCGGTGGTCGAAGCCGAGCAGGTGCAGCGTGCCGTGCAGGATCACGTGGCGAAGCTCGAGCGCGAACGCGAGGCCGAGCTCAGCGGCCTGCGCGCGCACGGTATCCAGCGACACCGCGATGTCCCCGAGATAGCGCGGCTCGTCCTCGCCGTCCCCGCCCTGGGGGAACGGCTCGCCCTCATCCGCCGGGAACGAGAGCACGTCCGTCGGCTCATCCGCCCCGCGATGCTCGAGGTTGAGCGCGCGCAGCACCGCGTCGTCGGCGAGCACGATCGTGAGCGCGGATCCCTCTTCGATCGCGCCGTCCGCCAGCACGGTCTCGATCATCGCCGCGAGCGCGGCGACGTCGACGTCGTCGGCGACCGTCGCTTCTTCGATTGCGATGTCGTAGCGGTCGCTCATCACGGGAGACGCCGGTGGGCTACTGGAGCACCTCGGCGGCGCGCTGCGCCGCCGCCATGAGCGGTGTGGGAATCAGCCCGACAAAGATCACGCCGATCGCGGCGGCCGCCAGCGCGGCCTGCGCGGCGTACGACGGCGCGAACGATGACTCGTCGGCCGGCGCGTCGAGGATCATCGTGCGCACCCAGCGCAGGTAGTAGTACGCGGAGATCGCGGTGTTGACGACGGCGATCGCGACGAGCGCAACCAGCCACATCTCGTCGGTCCGCACCGCGGCGTTGAAGACGTAGACCTTCGCGATGAACCCGGCCGTCGGCGGAATGCCGGTCAGGGAGAGCAGGCAGAGCGCGAGGATGCTCGCGGCCACCGGCGAACGGCGAATGAGGCCTGCGTAGGCGCTCAGCTCGTCGCTACCGAGGCGTTGGGAGACAACGAGCACCGTGAGGAACGCCCCGAGGTTCGTCGCGACATAGGTGCCAATGAAGAAGAGCACGCCGGATGGGCCGAGCGTGCTGCCGGCCGCAACGGCGGCCAGGCCGACGGCGATGTTGCCCGCTTGCGCGATCGATGAGTACCCGAGCAGGCGCTTCACGTTCGTCTGGAGCAGCGCGCCGAGGTTGCCGAAGAGCATGGACGCAGCGGCGAACACGCCGAACATGATCGCCCAGTCGTCCGCGATGAACGTCCCGCCGCCCCCGAGCCCGACGTAAAAGACGCGCAGCACGACCGCGAACCCGGCGGCCTTGGACGCCACCGAGAGGAACGAGGCGACCGGAATCGGCGCGCCCTGGTAGACGTCCGGCACCCATGCGTGGAACGGCACGATCGCCATCTTGAAGCCGAAGCCGGCCGCCACGAGCACGAACGCCAGCATCAGCGGCAGGCGCAGCGCTTCGTCACCCTGAGCGACGAACGCAGCGATCCCGGCGAGCTCCGTGGTGCCTGCCAACCCCCAGAGGAAGACGAAACCATACAGCAGCACGGCCGCGGCCACGGCGCCGGTCAGCAGGTACTTCAGCCCCGCCTCCGAGCCGCGGTCGTCGCGCGCGATGCCGGCCATCACGAACTGGGCGATCGACGTCGTCTCGAGCGCGATGAAGATCATGATCAGGTCGACCGACTGCGCGAGCACGAGCATCGCACCGGCGGAAACCAGCAACAGCGCGAAGAACTCGGGCGTCTGGTCGAACGTCACCGCCCAGTCACGCGAGGCGAGCGTCACCGCCGCCGCCGTGGTCACGATCACGAATGCGAAGAAGATCGAGAAGTCGTCGACGACGATTGCGCCGTCGAAGGCGGCGCCGCGCGTGCCGGTGACGCTGTGCCACAGCGTGTACAGGCCCGCGATCGCGATCGCGATCAGCGTCAGCCCCCATACCGGCACGCGTCCCGGACGGGTGATGTCGGCGGCCAGCACCACGCCCGCGCCGATGAAGAGCGCCAGCGCGGGCCCGATCAGGTGGAACTGGTCCTGCCAGTTCATGCCAGCGCCTCCATAATGCGAACGATCGGCTCAATACCGGCCTGCACGGTGTCTGTGAGCAGTGCGGGGTAGATGCCGACCGCCAGGATCACGACCACGAGCGAGCCCATGGCCGTTCGCTCCCACCAGGTCCCGGCGTCCGTGAGCCCTGCCCAGCGCGGCGACGGCGGGCCGTGGAAGACGCGCTGGACCATCCACAGGATGTAGCCCGCAGAGAGCACGACACCGAAGATCGCCGCGATCGTCGCTGCCGGCTGTGATGGCATCGCGCCGAGGAACGTGGTCAACTCGGCAACGAAGCCGGCCATGCCCGGCAGCCCGAGCGACGCCAGGCCGGCGATCACCATCACGCTCCCGATCAGCGGCATGTTGTGCATGAGCCCGCTCATCTGCGAGATCTCGCGCGTGTGCGTGCGGTCGTACACGAGGCCGACGGCAACGAAGAGCAGCCCGGTGATCGCCCCGTGGGTGAACATCTGGAGGGCGGCGCCGGAGAGCCCGAGGGCGCCCATGGCCGAGACGCCGAGCAGCACATAGCCCATATGCGACACGGACGAGTAAGCGACGAGGCGCTTCAGATCCGTCTGTTGGAGCGTAATGATCGCGCCGTAGATCACGGACACCGCGGCGAGCACAGCGAGTATGAAGCGCGAGTCGTGAGCCTGCTGCGGCAGGATCGGCAGCGCGATGCGCAGGATGCCGTAGCCACCCATCTTCAGCAGCACACCCGCAAGCATCACCGAGACGGCGGTCGGCGCGTCGGTGTGCGCGTCGGGCAGCCAGGTGTGGAACGGGAACACTGGAAGCTTCACGAGGAACGCGAGCATGATCGCCCAGAAGATCAGTGCGAGCGGGACCACGGCGTCTGTGGGCGCCTTCGCCGTCAGTTCCGCGATCTCGAACGTGCCGGCGGAGAAGCCCATCAGGAGGAAGCCGACGAGCATGAATGCTGATCCACCCAGGGTGAACAGCAGGAACTTCATGGCGCTGTACTCTTTGCGCCCGCTGCCCCAGATGCTGATCAGCATGTACATCGGGACCAGCTCCAGCTCCCAGAAGAGGAAGAACTGGATCAGGTCGAGCGAGAGGAAGACACCTGCGACCGCCGCCTCGAGCACGAGCAGGTAGGCGAAGTACTCCTTCGCCCGCAACTCGATATTCCAGGACACGAGGACCGAGACCGTCCCCAGCAACCCGAGCAGCAGCACGAGTGGCGCGGACAGGCCGTCCATTCCCACGACGTAGTGGATGCTGAAGCCGGCATCGGCGGCGCGAATCCACTCGAAGCGATCGACGAACTGATAACCGACCGCGCCGCGGTCAAGCAGGACGAAGGCAACGATCGAGACCGCGAACGCCGCGCCGGCGAAGAGCAGCGCGACCACCTTCGCCTCGTGCGCCCGTGCCTGCGGCAGCATCAGGACCATCACGGCGCCGGCGAGCGGGAGCAGGATGAATAACGTCAGCATCTAGCGCTCCAGCACATTCGCGCCGAACACGAAGATGGCGGCGATCACCACGACGACGCCGATGAAGTAGAGCGACGTGTACGCCTGCACCTGACCGGTCTGCGAACGCCGCACCGCGTCCCCGACGCGCCGAGCAGCGAGCCCGACGCCGTTCACGATGCCGTCCACGAGCCGTCCGTCGAAGACGGCGAGCGCGCGGCCGAGACCGCGGTCGAGGCCGTAGCGGATCACGCCGTCCTCGGCGATCTCATCGACGTAGTACTTGCGCGCGATCAGGGTGTGAATGGGCCCGAAGCGCTGTCGCAGCGCTTCCGCCTGCGGGCGCCCGGCGAAGTAGATCGCCGCCGCCAGGCCGATGCCGCCGAAGGCGGCCGCCAGCGATGCGACGAGCACGACCGACTCGGTATGCACGCCCTCGAAGTGCCGCAGCGAAGGGGCGATTGCCCCTTCGACCAGCACGCCGAAGTCGGCGAACGCGAAGAGCCCGAAGAAGACCGCCGGGATCGAGAGAATGACGAGCGGCACCCACATCGACGGCGGCGACTCGTGCGGCGCGGCCGCGTGCCCATGCGCGCCCTCGGGTGCCTCACCGCCGCGGTATTCGCCGAAGAAGGTGAGGAAGATCGCACGGAACATGTACAGGGCGGTGAGCCCGGCGGTCGTCACGGCAACCCAGAAGAGGAACTTGTTGTGTCCCCAGGCGTCGAGCAGGATCTCGTCCTTGCTCCAGAAGCCGGCGAGGGGAATCACCCCGGAGAGCGAAAGCGCCCCGATCACGAACGTCCAGAAGGTGATCGGCATCGGGCCGCGCAGGCCGCCCATCTTGCGCATGTCGAAGGTGTGCGTCGCGTGGTTCACGGACCCGGACCCCTGGAAGAGCAGCGACTTGAAGAAGGCGTGCGTGAAGAGATGGAAGACGGCGGCGACGTAACCGCCCAACCCGATCGCCATCACCATGTAGCCCAGCTGCGAAATCGTCGAGTACGCGAGCACGCGCTTGATGTCGGTCATCACGACGCCCATGGACGCCGCGAAAATGGCCGTGAAGCCGCCGACGTACGCAATCGTCGTCGAGACGCCACCGGGCGCCGCCTCGATACTCGGGAAGAAACGCGCAAGTAGGTACACGCCGGCGGCGACCATCGTCGCCGAGTGGATCAGGGAGGAGACCGGGGTCGGGCCCTCCATCGCGTCGGGAAGCCAGAAATGCAGCGGGAACTGGGCGGACTTGCCGGCGGCGCCGGAGAGCAGTCCGAGCGTGAAACCCGTGAGCACCGCGCCGGACATACCGTGCGCGAGCTCGTTGATCTCGGCGATATCGAAGGTGCCCGTCTTCGTCCAGATCAGGACGACCGCGACGAGGAACGCGAAGTCACCGAAGCGCGTGACGATGAACGCCTTCTTCGCCGCCGCGGCCGCCGACGGGCGATCGAACCAGAAGCCCACGAGCAGGTAGGAGGTGAGACCGACCAGCTCCCAGTGCACGAACAGCTGGAGCAGGCTGGACGACATCACCAGCCCGAGCATGGCCATGGTGAAGAGCGACATGTACGCGAAGTAGCGCGAGTAGCCACCGTCGCCGCGCATGTACCCGGTCGAATAGATCTGGACGAGCAGCGCCACGGAGGTGACGACGAACATCATCACGGCACTCAGGCCATCGAGCCGGACGCCGAGATGGACGTCGAGTTCGAAGAGCGAGAACCAGAGGTGTGGCGCGAATTGGGCCGGCTCGCCGTCGAGCCCGATCGACGTGTCGAGCGCCCACAGCGCGAGCAGCCAGGAGATCCCGATCGCTGCGATCGTGAGCCGCCCCGACCAGATCGGCGTCCGTCGCACCCACGCCACAATCGCGACGAAGGACACCAACGGAGCGAAGTAGATGGCCCAGACGGCCGCCTCGGGAATGTTGGGCAGAATCATTAGATCTTGTTCAACACTTCCCGTGCGACGTGCGTTTTGCCGTCCGGCACCCAGATCGCGCGCGCGTCACTCATCGCGCCCAGCTCGAGCGGCGGAACGATGCGCACAGCCAGCGCCTCCTGGTTGAACAGCTCGCGCCACGTCGCCGCGGCATAGCCGTTCGGTACCTCCATGAACTTCACCCACATCGCGTGATCCCGTCCTACCAGCGCATCAGGTTGATGCGATCGAGCTCGACGGTTTCGCGGCGGCGGTAGACCAGCACCGCCATGGCGAGCACCACCGCGGCCTCGGCGGCCGCGACGGTCAACACGAAGACCACGAACACGTGCCCGCTGAGCGCGGCCGCGTCGTCGGCGAACGCCGCGCCGAAGCGCGCAAAGGCGAGCAGCAGCAGGTTCACCGCGTTGAGCATCAACTCGACGCCCATGAGCACGGCCACCGCATTGCGCTTGCCCAGCGCAACCACGATGCCGATTCCGAAGATCACGCCGGAGACGGCCATGTAGTGCCCGAGTTCGACGCTCATGCCGCTTCCTCCCGGTTCGCGGGAGTATCGGCAGCGCCGGCGGCAGCGTCGGCGCGCCGCTCGTGCACGAGCACGATCGCGCCGAGCAGCGCGAACAGCAGGAGGATCGAGGCCACCTCGAACGCGAGCACGTAGCGGCCGAGCAGCAGGTCGCCGATCGTCGCCACGGTGTCCGGGAACGAGCGCGCGGCGAGCGCGTCGCCACTGAGCTGCGCCCACTCGGTATCGACGGCCACGAACACGACAAGTGCGGCGAGACCGAGCCCCGCGAGCGCGCCGGGGGCGACGTACAGCGAGTTGCCGTTGTCGCGCGAGACCAGCGGGGTGAGCATCACCGCGAATACGAGCAGTACGGAGATGGCGCCCGCGTAGATCAGCACCTGCGCCACCGCGATGAAATCGGCGGAGAGCGTGATGAAGAGGCCGGCCATGCCCAGGAAGGAGAGGATCAGGAAGAAGATCGCGTGCAGTAGGTCGCGCGAAACGATCACCCCGAGCGCACCTGCAACCGTGACCGCGGCGAGCACCCAGAACGCGACGATGATTCCGGTCGACTCCATTACGGCGTGACCCGCAGCCGCTGGGCGGCGCGCAGGCCCCCGACCGCCGTCGTCAGCGTCGGGCGCGTGTCCTCCCCGCGCGGCACCTCGTAGCCCACGACGCGCGCCCAGGCGCGCACGAGCACAAAGGTCAGCACGACATTCACGATCCCGATCGCACCAAGCACGATCAGCCCCGGCGCATCCACGCGCGCGAAGATTGACGCCTCGACGGCGGAGATGCCCACGAACGCGATTGACAGCGGGATCAGGAACTTCCACGCGTAGCCCATGAGCTGATCCAGGCGGAAGCGCGGCAGCGTGCCGCGCAGCCACACGAACAGGAAGTACACGGCGGAGATCTTGGCGAAGAGGATCAGATACGGCGGGATCCATTCCTCGAGCCCGAAGAGCGAGTAGCCACCGAGGAAGAACGTCGACACGAGCGCACCAACGAGCAGTGCGTTGCCGAGCTCGACGGCGAGAAAGAGCCCCGCCTTCATCCCGGAGTATTCGGTGTGGAAGCCCGCCACGATCTCCGACTCGGCCTCCGCGATGTCGTTCGGCGTGCGGTTGATCTCCGCGGTGGACGAAAAGAAGAACGTGAAGAGCGAGAACGGCAGGATCATCGCGAGCCACGTGTTGTGCGTCGATTGCCAGGCCACGATCTCGGAGAGCTGCAGCGAGCCGGTGAAGAGCACCACGCTGAGCAGCGAGAGCGAGACGGGGATCTCGTACGACACCATCATCGCGACCGTGCGCATCGCACCAAGCAGGGCGTAGTGGTTATTCGACGACCACCCGGCGATGAAGATCGCGAGCACGGCCAGCGAACTGATCGCCACGACGTAGAGGAGACCGACGTTCACGTCGAGGTACGCCATGTTCGGCGCCCACGGCACCGGTCCCCAGCCGAGCATGGCGGGGATGAAGATCAGGATCGGCGGCAGGAAGAAGAGCTTGCGATCGGCGCCGATCGGGATCAGCACTTCCTTCTGGATCAGCTTCAGCGCATCGGCGAGTGGCTGGAGCAGCCCGAACGGACCGACCCGGTTGGGGCCGCGCCGGATCTGGAACTTCGCCAGCAGGCGCCGCTCCACCCACGTGCCGATCAGCAGCACGCCGCCGACGAACGAGAGGATGCCCACGCCGCCGATCAGCGCGGTCACCCAGTAGGAGAGCCACGGCCCGAGGTCGCGGTCGTCGAGCCAGCTCCGGAGCGCCGCGGTGGCGTTTCCGAGATCGCGGAAGTCGTACCAGTGGCCGTCGAGGCGACCGGAGACGACGAGCACGCCGATCGCGACGTTGACCACGAGGAAGCCGAGCGCGAACACGGCCAGGCCGAGCCTCACCGGGAGCGGCGTGCTGCGAATGCCCCCGAGCAGCGTCGGCTGCTCCAGGATCTCCCGCAGCATCGGCGTCGCCGGCCGTGACTTCACGTCGCTGCTCATCGGTCGATCTCTCCCACGACGATGTCGATCGAGCCAAGCGTGACCACCGCGTCCGGCAACGTGGAGCCGACGGCGAGCTGCCTCAGCAGCGAGAGGTTGATAAACGACGGAGCCCGAATGTGGAAGCGGTAGGGCGCGGGCGAGCCATCTGAGACGAGGTAGAAGCCGAGTTCGCCGCGCGGGCTCTCGATGCGGCCGTAGACCTCGCCGGGCTCAGGGCGAAGCGCGAGCGGAATCTGCGTCTTATGCGGTCCGTCCGGGATCTGCTCAATGGCCTGCTTGATGATGCGCGTCGACTGCTTCGTCTCTTCGAAGCGCACCATGAAGCGGTCGTAGACGTCACCGCCCCGACCGACCGGAATCTCGAAGTCGAGGCGATCGTAGACGTCGTACGGCTCGGCCTTACGCAGATCCCACGGCACGCCCGAGCCGCGCAGCGCGGGACCGGTGAGCGAACCGTTGATCGCGTCTTCGGCGGAGATCACGCCGATGCCGCGCGTACGCGCGAGGAAGATCTCGTTGTCGATCAGCAGCTGCGAGTACTCATCGATGCGGTCGGGCAGTTCGTCGACGAGCTCGCGCAGCGCCGGCCAGAACTCGGCCGGCGGCTCGAAGGCGACGCCACCAATGCGCATGTAGTTCGTCGTCAGGCGCGCGCCGCACGTCATCTCGAAGAGGTCGAGGATCTTCTCGCGCTCCCGGAACATGTAGAGCAACGGGGTCTGCCAGGCGCCGGCGTCGGAGACGAGCGTCCCGTTCGCCATGGCGTGCGACGCGATGCGCTGCAGCTCCGCGAAGATCACGCGCAGGTACTGCGCGCGTTCGGGCACCTCGACGCCGGTCAGTCGTTCCGCGGCGATGCACAGGCCAAGGTTGCCGGACATCGCGGCGAGGTAGTCCGCGCGGTCGGTGAACGGAATGTTCTGGGTGTAGGTGCGCTCCTCGGCGAGCTTCTCCATGGAGCGGTGGAGGTAGCCCACGATCATGTCCATGTCGACGATCGTCTCGCCGTCCATGGCCACGCGTAAGCGGAACACCCCGTGCGTCGACGGGTGCTGTGGCCCGATGTTGAGGATGTACGGCTCGTTCGCGGCGGTCATGCCGGCGCGGCTCCACGCCAGTCGTCCGGCACGTCCTGCTCATTCTGCGCCCGCGCGGACGCGTCGTGGCGCAGCGGTGCCGGGTTCATGATGCGGTCAGGGCGATCGCGATCCTCGAAGGGGAAGCGCGCGAGTCCCGGCGTGAGGTTGCCGAGGCCGAGGAAGTCCTTGCGCAGCGGGTGACCCGGGAAGCCCTCCCACAGGAAGATCCGCCGCAGATCCGGGTGGCCGTCGAACACGATGCCCATCAGGTCGTATACCTCGCGCTCCTGCAGCAGCGCTCCCTTGTACACGGCGTAGGCGCTGGGCAGCGCGGGCTGCTCGTGATCGGCGATCGTCGCCTTGATCGCGATCTGGTGATTCAGATCGAGCGACTGGAGGTGATAGACCATCTCGAAGCGGTCGTGGCGATCGACCGCACAGCAGTTGCTGAGTTGCGCGGCGTCGAACTCGCTGCTGTCGTGCAGCCAGCGCAGCGCGTCGACGAGGCGGGCCGGTGCGACCTCCACCCACTCGTCCGTCGCGGTCACCACGACGCCCGGAAGCGCCGCGTTCAGCCGCTCCGCCACCCGGTGGCCCGACAACTGTGTAGGTCCGGGCGGCAAGCTAGCGCCACTCCAGCGCGCGACGGCGCCATGCGTAGGCAAGGCCAAAGGCGAGGATGCCGATGAAGAGCGCTGCCTTCGCGAGCGCCCACAGCGGGAGGTCCTGGTGCACCACAGCCCACGGGTACAGGAAGATCACCTCGACATCGAAGATCACGAACCCGAGGGCGAAGAGGTAGTAGCGAGCGTTGAACCGCCCCCACGCGCTGCCCTCGGCTTCGACGCCGCATTCGTAGGTCGCGGATTTGATGGGATCAGGGTTCGAAGGGCGGATCTTCAGCACATAGAACAGATACGAGGCCGCGAGCGGCAGCGCCGGGAACGCGAGGGCGAACGCGGTTAAAGCCGCGACGCGCCCGAACTCTTCCGGGATCACGCGCTACCCCTTCTCCGGTCGTGATCTGGTCGGGTGTTGGGTCCGCCTGACACGGCGAGCGCGACTGTAGCACGGGCCGATCGGTCGGGCAAAGCAACGATTTTGAACCTGAAACGGCCGCCGATCCCGATGCGCACCGTGCCCGCGGGAGCCGGGCGCCGACTGCGGTCCCCTGGTCGACGGACGCCCCTTGGGCAAGCAGCGCCGCTGCGTGGCAGGCGTCGCGCGCATGTTGACCGGCCGCGCGGACGCTCGGTAGAGTGCGCCCGGTCGCGACCCGGCCGCGTGCGAGCGCCGCTCGCACCCGCGCGTCCGAACCTTTCGGCCGATACCGGGCGCCTCGATCGTTCCGCTCATCTCATCGTCGACCCGGGGGAGCACATTCCCCTCGGCCCCAATGGATCGCGGACACCCCACGTGGCGAGCAGTGAGAAGGAGCGGTCATTGGCTGATTACAACAAGCCAATCCCCCAGCCAGATCCCACCCACACCCAGCAGTTCTGGGACGGGGCGAAGGAAGGCAAGCTGATGCTGCCGCGGTGCACGGTGTGCAACCGCGTGCACTTCTACCCACGCATCATGTGCCCGCACTGCCACTCGATGTCGATCGAGTGGATCGAGGCGAGCGGCGAGGGCTACATCCACACATTCGCCGTACAGCACCGCGCCTTCGGCGGCTGGGCCGACGAGGTCCCGTTCGTCACAGCGTTCATCGACCTCAAGGAGGGTGACCGCATGTTCACCGTCCTCCGCGGCGTCGACCCGTCGAAGCCCGAGGAGATCAAGATCGGCGCGAAGGTGAAGATCGAATTCGAACAGGCGACCGACGACGTCCACGTCCCGTACTGGCGCGTGGTTTAGCGCGGGCGAAGGGAAGCAACATGCCCAGCAACCCATCCATGGCGGCAGCGATCGTCGGGGCAGCCGAGTCGAACGAGATCGGGTATCCGGAAACGCCCCGCACGATGATGCAACTGCACATCGAGGCCATCAATAACGTCTGCCTGCAGACGGGCATCAAGCCCTCGCAGATCGAGGCTGTGTTCGCCACCGGCAACGCCCCGCAGATCGCGGAGTATCTCGGCATCCACCCGAAGTACTTCGACACGACCTCAGTCGGTGGCTGCTCTTTCGAGATGCACGTGCACCACGCGCTTGCGGCGATCAACGCCGGCATCGTGGACATCGCGCTCGTGACCCACGGCGAGAACGGCTACTCGGCCCGCGCGACACAGGGTCGCGGAACCGGCCGGGGCGGACCGGGTGGTGACCCGTGGACGCCAGACGCGCAGTTCACCACGCCGTACGGCATCGGCGGCGCGCCGTCGAACTACTCGCACGCGATGACGCGGCACATGCACCAGTACGGATCGACGCACGCGGACTTCGCCCAGATCGCGATCGCAACGCGGCAGTGGGCGATGCTCAACCCGCGCGCGATCATGTTCTCGAAAGAGACCAACCCGAACGGCGGCGCGCTGACGGTCGACGACTACAACAGCTCGCGGTGGATCTCATGGCCGCTGCACCTGCTCGACGTCTGCCTGGTCACCGACCACGGTGGCGCCGTGCTGGTCACGAACGCGGAGATCGCCCGCAGCCTCAAGACGAAGCCCGTCTGGATCGCCGGCGCCGGCGAGAACACCAGCCACTCGTCGATGCTGGAGATGGGCGACTTCACGGCCACTTCGGCGAAGGCCTCGAGCGAGGCCGCGTACAAGATGGCCGGGATGGGCCCCTCCGACATGGAGATGGCGATGATCTACGACTCGTTCACGATCACGGCGGCGATCACCGCTGAGATGCTCGGCCTCACGGCCCGTGGCGAGGGCCCGAGCCTCTGGGCGGACGGCAACGCCAGCCCCGGCGGCAAGTTCCCTGTGAACACCAACGGCGGCGGCCTGTCGTTCAACCACTCCGGCATGTACGGCATGCAGCTGCTGATCGAGTCGTACCGCCAGCTCTCCGGCACGGCGGAGGACGGCATCAACGGCATCGCCGGCAAGCAGACGAACGCGAAGTCGCTGGTCGTCAACGGGACGGGTGGTAGCCTGTCGAACACGGGCACACTGGTGCTCGTAGCCGACTGAGCGTCGCCGTCGTCACAAATCGAGGGGGGTGGCGTCGCGCCACCCCCCTTTTGCGTTGCCGAGAGGTCCCACGAGCTGCGCGCATGCTGATCGATCTGCACACGCACACTCACCCCGGCTCCTGGGACTCCTTCCTGCACCCCGATGAACTGATCGAGCGGTCGCGCGCCGCCGGGCTGGATGCGGTCGTGCTTTCGGAGCACGACTGGGCGTGGGAGCCGGATGCGGTCCAGGCGCTGGCGCAGCGGCACAACTTCCCCGTGATCGCCGGCATGGAGATCAACACCGAAGACGGGCACATGCTCGTGTACGGCATGCACAAGTACGTCTTCGGCATGCAC
Source organism: Chloroflexota bacterium (assembly GCA_027622315.1). GTDB lineage: Bacteria > Chloroflexota > Dehalococcoidia > UBA2979 > UBA2979 > VGNK01. Next base: position 13,638 of record JAQBZW010000017.1, read on the forward strand.
CGCGCGCATGAGCTCGCCGGACACGTGAGCGACGCGGACGGCGTCATGGTGGCCGCGCATCCCTACCGGCGGCAGACGCCGTGGGTGTGGGACAAGGAGCAGGAGTACCTGGACGCGCTGATGCGCGCCGAGCGCAACCCGGCGTATCGCTTCACCGCAGCGCTCGAGGTTCTGAACGGGCGTGGTTCGCTGAACGAGAACCGCTTCGCACAGGATCTCGCGGCGAACATGGGCATGCCCGGCACCGGCGGCACCGACTCGCACCAGCGCACCGACATCGGCAAGACTGCGACGTATTTCGAACGCGAGATCACGAACGAGCGGGAGCTGATCGAAGAGCTGCGAGCGGGTCGCTGCTGGGCCGTCGACCTCACACAGGGCAGCCTCACGAAGGACCCCGTCCGGTTCGCGGTGCCCGAAGACGTACATGAGCAATGGGCGCTGCTCGCCACCCGGCGACGCGAGCACGAGCACGCAGGGCCACACGTCCATCGACCGTCGTGACGTTGCAGACCGCGGACCGCCGTCGCGCCGCATCCAGCCCCGACGCAACTGCCCCTGCTGAAGCGTCGAAAATTGACACCCGATCAAGCCGCCGATATCGTGCGCCGGCCGGAGCGGCACGCTCCGTACCCACCCCGCACGAGTCGACATTTCACTCGAAAGAGGAGGTAGTCGCGTGGCGGAATCCGTCATCACCGACGCCATGAAGAGCGCGATCGGCGTCGATGGACCTCCCTCCATCGCCGAGGTCACGACGAGCGGCATTCGTCTGTTCGCGCGTGCCGTCGGGCATACCGACCTCGCGTTCTACGACGAAGACGTTGCGCGCGCGCGCGGTTACAGCGGGCTGCTGGCGCCCCCGGGCTATCTCGGCACGCCGATCTTCAAGCCCGGCCGCCGACAGGCGGACGCCGAGGCAGCTGGCCCGCAGTTTGAGACGCCGTACAAGCGCATCCTGAACGGCGGCACCACCTACGAGTACTTCGAACCGATCGTCGCCGGCGACGTGATCACGTCCCGGTCCCACATCACTGAGTTCCGCGAGCGCGAAGGCTCGATGGGCGCCATGCTCATCACTTATCGCGAGACGGTGTTCACGCGCCAGGACGGCAAGGTCGTCGGGAAGATGCGCGGGAACATCATCAACTACTAGCGCTCCGGCGAGCGGAGGAGACGGCGCCATGGCTGATCAGACGTACTTCGAAGACGTGAACGAGGGTGACGAGATCCCGTCAATCACGAAGAACTGCTCGACGCAGCAACTCGTGGTCTGGGCTGGAGGATCCGGAGACTTCTACCAGATTCACTACGACTTGAACTTCGCCAAGAGCACCGGGCTCGACAACATCATCGTCCACGGCGCATTGAAGAATGCCTTCCTGGGACAGCTCCTGCACGACTGGGTAGCGCCCGGCGGCCGGGTGAGCGAGTTTGGTTGCCAGTACCGAGGCATGGACTACCCCAACCAGGACCTCGTGTGCCACGGCGTCGTCACGAAGAAGTTCGTCGACGGAGGCCGGCACATGGTGGAGCTGGACATCTGGACAGAGAACCCGGAGGGCCAGAAGACGACCCCGGGTACCGCACGAGTCGAACTACCGAGCCGCGGCTAATCAGTCGCGCGCCCGGCGGGGAACGCAACGACTGCATCGATACGGGTCCCTCAGGGGGCCGAGGAAGGAAGAACGCATGGGCGCATTAGAGGGCAAGGTCGCCCTCATTACCGGCTCCGGCCGTGGCATCGGCCGCGGGATGGCGCTCCTCTTCGCGAAAGAGGGCGCGCGTGTGATCGTCAACGACCCGGGCGTGAACGTCGACGGGTCGGGCGGCGACGGCGGCCCCGCTCAGCAGGTCGTGGACGAGATCAAGAAGGCCGGTGGCGACGCTTCGGCGAACACCGAGTCGGTGGCCACCGCGGCCGGCGGCGAGGCGATGGTGAAGCAGGCCGTGGACGCGTACGGCCGCATCGACATCGTCGTGAACACGGCCGGCATCCTGCGCGACCGCATGATCTTCAACATGAGCCAGCAGGAGTGGGACGACGTGATCGCCGTCCACCTCAAGGGCCACTACAACACGATCAAGCCGGCGTCGGTGCTCATGCGCCAGCAGCGGTACGGCCGGATCATCAACTTCTCCTCGACATCGGGCACGCTCGGCAACACCGGGCAGGCGAACTACGGCGCGGCCAAGGCCGGTATCGCCGGCCTCACGCGCGTGATCGCGCGTGACCTCGGACGGTACGGCGTGACGTGCAACGGCATCTGCCCCGGCGCGTCGACGCGCATGACGCAGACCGTTCCCGACAGCGCGCGCCAGCTGCGACAGGCCGCGGGCGTGCAGGGGGCGGCGAGCGCGCAGCCCGTGCAACAGAGCGCATACGCCGGTCTGCGCGAGCCCGAGTACGTGGCGCCGATGGTCGCGTACCTCGCGTCGGACGACGCGTGGGACGTCAACGGCTGGCTCTTCAATGTGTCCGGCGGCCAGGTCTCGGTGGCGCATCACCCGTCGCCGATGCGCACGGTCTTCAAGCCCGGCCTGTGGGGCCTGGACGAGCTCGACGACGCGGTCCACAACGTGCTGCTCCGTGACCTCGAAAACCCGGCTCCGCCCCGCGACGACGTCGAAGTCCCCGGACGCGACGTCCCCGCCCGGGCGCTGGCCTAGCCCGAGCGCAGAGAGGAACGTAGATGGCAACTCCACTCGAGGGACGCACCGTCCTGATCACCGGCAGCGGCCGCGGCATCGGCCGCGAGGTCGCGCTGCTCGCCGGGCAGCTGGGCGCGAACGTGATCGTGAACGACCCCGGCGTCAACGTTGACGGCAGCGGCGGCGACCAGGGTCCGGCCGCGGACGTCGCGAAGGAGATCAAGGACGCCGGCGGCACCGCCTCCGCGAACTTCGACTCCGTCGCCACGGCCGAGGGCGGCGAGAACATGATCAAGCAGGCGATCGACGAGTACGGCCGCATCGACGGCGTCGTGCACGTCGCCGGTATTCTCCGCGATCGCATGATCTTCAACATGTCGGAGCAGGAGTGGGACGACGTCGTCGCCGTCCACCTCACCGGCTTCTTCAACGTCGTGAAGCCGGCATCGGTGCTCATGCGCCAGCAGCGCTTCGGCCGCATCGTCGGCTTCTCGTCGGCGTCCGGCCTCGTCGGCAACACCGGCCAGGCGAACTACGGCGCCGCCAAGGCCGGCATCGCCGGCATGGCGCGTTGCGTCGCGCGTGACCTCGGACGCTACGGCGTGACCGCGAACGCGATCGGCCCGGGCGCCGCGACGCGCATGACACAGACCGTCCCCGACGCCGCGCGCCAGATGCGCTCGCGGGCGGGCGTACAGGGCGCCGGCGGGCCGGCGACGCCGCAGAGCATCGTCAACCAGCTCCGCGAGCCCAAGTACGTCGCACCGATGGTCTGCTACCTGCTGAGCGACCAGGCGTGGGACGTCAACGGGAAGGTGTTCAACGTCGCCGGTGGCGTGGTCAGCGTCTCGTGGGACGAAACCCCGGACCGCACGATCGCGAAGGCCGGCATGTGGGAGCTCGACGAGCTGCAGACGCTCGTGCCGCAGATGATGGCCGGGCTGCGCAACCCTGCGCCGCCCCCGCCGGAGCTCGACCTGCCCGGGCGGCCGGTGGCGCAGGAGGCCTCCGCCTAGGTCGACATCGTCAGTGCATCACTGCCGTCGGCGGCGGTACGCAAGAAGGGCTGCCCCTCTGGGCAGCCCTTCTTGCTGTCTGGAACGGGAGCGGCCGCGGCTCAGTCGTCGCCGTCGGCTGCGTCCCCACTGCCGTCGGCGACGACATCCCCCGGGTACGCCTCCATGTACACGAAGTCGTATCCCGAGCGGCGCACTTCGCGAACCGCCGTGAAACCGGAACGGCGGAAGCATTCCTGCGCCCGATAGTTCCATGTGAGCGTGTGCAGATAGACGCGCTTGAGCCCGACTTCATTGAAGAGGTAGCGCATCATCGTGCGCACCGTGTCCGTGCCGTAGCCCTGTGACCAGTACTCGCGGTCGCCGATCGTGATCCCGAGTTCGGCTTCGCCCGCGCGCGGGTCGTAGCCGTAGTACATGACGTTGCCGATATGACGGGCGTCTTCGATCGTCTCGATCGCGAGCGTACGCCGATGGTTCGACGGGTAGCGCAACTCGTCGCCCAGGCTGGTGATAAACGAGCGCAGCGACATCGTGATCGGGCGCGCGGCGTCGTACGCGGCGAGTTCCGGATCCGCGCGCCACGAGTAGTCGCGTTCGCCGTCCTCCATGCGCTTCCCGCGCAGTCGGATCAGCCGTCCGGTGGCCACAGCCGGTGGCCGCGTGGCGGTCACGCCCCGTGCCCTTCGCGGCGCCTCTCGATGTAGTCAGCGGCGCGGTCGAGGATGGGAAGCTGGTTGCGGTGTGTGATCAGCCGCTGCGCCTCGTGTACGTCGAACCAGTCGACAAGCTCGTGTTCGTGATCGTGATCGTCCACATGCCCACCGCCGGTCGCGCTCATGAGGAAGTAGTACACCGTCTTGTCCACCGTCGTCCCATCGCGATCGGCGAACTGATATCGCACCTCGCCCAGCTCGTCGAGCAGCTCGACCTCGAGCCCTGTCTCCTCGGCGACCTCGCGGAGCGCGGTCTGCTCTCGCGTCTCGCCGGGCTCGGGCGTGCCCTTCGGTAGCGCCCACAGTCCTTCGCTCGGACGCGCGACGAGCACGATCTCCACGCCGGACGGCGCGCGCCGGTAGACAACGCCACCCGCGGACATTGCCGTGCGGGCGCGCAGACGCGCAGGCTCCCCCGCCCTCCAACGGTCGCTCATCAGAACTCGCCCTCTTCGTCCTCGTTCTGCTCCACGCCGTCTGCGATGTTCTGATCGAGCTCGGAGAGCGGGCCAAAGTGCGGCGCGCGGCCACCCTCGTCCGAGAGCGGCATCGTCAGCAGCTTCACCTCGGCCAGCGCCTCTTGCACGGCGTCGCGAATGTGCGGCTCGGAGCGTTCGCGGAGCATGCGTGTGAGCACGCGCTCTGACTCTTCGTTCGCGATCTCACCGAGCGCGCGGATCGCCGCGACCTGGACGTCTTCTTCGGTGTCCTCGAGCAGCATGATCAGCGGTGCGACCGCGTCCTCGGCGAGCAGGTTCCCGGCGGCGGTGGCCGACACGGCTCGGATCTCCGCGTCGTCGTCATCGAAGTGGTAGATCAGGATCGGCAGCCACGACTCTGATGCGTTCCTGCCCATGCCTCGAATCGCCGCGACACGCAGGCGCTGGTTACCCAGCTCGTACATGTCGCTCAGCAGCTCGGCCACGGACTCGTCCGACCACGCGCCGAGTGCCTCGAGCGCGCGGCCGCGCACCTCGTCGGTCTCTTCGATGTCTTCGATCGTCTCGCGCAGCACGGAGTTGAGCTCCTCGAGCTCCTCCTCCGGGAGCAGCCCGAACTCCGCGGTGATCACCCAGCGCGAGAGGGCGTCCGCGATCTCCGCGCGCACGCTCGGCTCGGGATCCGATCGGAGCTGGCGCAGGAGCAGGTGCATGTACTCCGGACGCTCCTGCTCCCACAGGCCGCGGACCGCAAGGATGCGGGTGGCGACGTCCTCGTCCCGGGTGGCCGACAGGTGGATGCGATGAAAGTCGAGTGGCGCGTGATCCTCGGCGAGCTGCAGCAGCTTCGCCAGCACCTCGCGGCGGCGTTCGGGTCGCAGCTGTGGCCACAGCCGCATCACGCGCCCGACGACCTCGTCCGTTGGCTCCGAAAGCGCGCGCAGGTGCTCGTATTCGATTGGTCGATCCGACGCGATCTCCTGGAGCATCGCGTCCGCAGAGGGGATCGGCGAGGATCCTTCGTCCTCCCCGTCCGCGGCCGCGAGCTCGCTCTCCCCGGGCTCGATCGGGTCGTTTGGCTGTGTCACGAGGTAACTCCGACCTTCAATTCTGGCGACGACCACTGAGCGACTCGGCGGGCGCGGTACTCACGCGGGTTCATCGGCGCTCGTGCTTCGGCTCGCGGGTCATCAGCGTCTGCACCGCCGTCGCAGGGCGCACGCCTTCGTACAGGATGCCGTGGAGCGCTTCGGTGATCGGCAGCTCCACCTCCAGCCGGCGCGCGAGCCGCAGCGCTGCCGGGATCGTGGTGGCGCCCTCCGCGGTCGCCCCCAGTGCCGCGAGCGCGTCCGCCAGCGCCTGGCCGCCTGCCAGCATCTCGCCCAGTCGCCGATTGCGCGAGAGCGCGCTGTAGCCGGTCGCGATCAGATCGCCGACGCCGGCCAGCCCCTGGAATGTGAGGGCGTCGGCGCCGGCAGCCACACCGAGCCGCGTCATCTCCGCGAGCCCGCGGGTCATGATCGCGGCCTTCGCGTTGTCGCCGAAACCAAGGGAGTCGACCATCCCGGCGGCGATCGCGATCACGTTCTTCAGCGCGCCGCCGAATTCCACGCCGACGATATCTTCGCTCGTGTACACGCGCAGGAGGTCGGTGTGGAACGCGTCACGGAGCGCATCCAGGGGCGCGCTCACGGACGCAATGACGGTGCTCCCCGGCATGCCGGCGGCGATCTCCCGCGAGAGGTTCGGACCGGACAGCGCGGCGACCGGGCGACCCGGCAGGGCCTCTGCCAGCAGCTCGGACATCCGACGCCCGCTCTCGACGTCGATGCCCTTGGTGGCGCTGAGCAGAATCGCGTTGCGGCCGACACCGCTTGCGACGCGCTCGGCGTTCACGACGATCGTGCGCGAGGGCACGGCGAAACACACGAGCGCGGCGTCGGCGACCGCCTCGGCGCCCGCGGCGACCGTCAGGCAGTCCGGGAAGTGCACGTCGGGCAGGCGCCGCACGTTGCTGCGAGCGGACTCGAGCGCGGCGGCCTCCGCCTCGTCACGCACGGCGAGCACCACCGGCATACCGCGCCGTGCGAGGTGCACGGCGAGCGTGGTGCCCCACGCCGTGGCGCCGACGACTGCAGCCGTGTCGATGCGTGATGTGGTCATGATCGGATGCCGTCCGGTGCGCGTTGCGCGCGCCGCGCGCGATTGCCGTCTGCGTCCACCGTCCTGCTCAGGCAGACGCCGGAGGACGAGGTGTGCCGCCCTGCCCCAGTTTTGGCTCCGTACCGGCGAGCAGCCGGCGGATATTGCCGATGTGGTTCAACTCGACCGCCAGCGCCGTCAGCGCGCCGAAGAGCAGGTACTCCGGCGCCAGCGACCCGTTCACCACGAGCACAACCAGCACCACGAGACCGAGCGCAACGCCGACCACCGACATGAGCGAGGCGTAGCGGAAGAGCGCGAGGATCACCGCCGCCACCAGCCCCACCACGAGGCCCGCGACCGGGCTGACCGCGACGAACGCGCCGAACGCCGTCGCCACCCCGCGGCCCCCGCGGAAGCCGGCGAAGACCGGCCACGTGTGTCCGATCACCGCGCCGAGGCCACCGAGGGCCGCGGTCCACGGCTCGTCAAAGAGGAAACGCCCGATCAGCACGGGCAGCGCACCCTTCGCGAGATCGCCGACGATCACGAGCACCGCCCAGCGCAGCCCGAGCGTTCGCAGCGCGTTTGTGAAGCCGGTCTTGCCTGACCCGTAGGCGCGAATGTCGCGCACGCCCGCCGCGCGGCCAACGAGCAGCCCGATCGGGAGCGAGCCGAAGAGGTAGCCGATCACCCCACCGAGCGCCGCGATCGCCAGTGTCACGCCGTAGCCTCCACCCGCTCGTCCGAGCGCCGGCGGAAGTGGATGCGCAGCGCCGTGCCCTCAAAATCGAAGGCCTCCCGGATCTGATTCTCGAGGTAGCGGCGGTACGAAAAGTGCGCGAGCTCAGGGTCGTTCACGAAGATCACGATCGTCGGTGGGCTGATGTCTGCCTGGGTCGCGTAGAGCACCTTCAGGCGGCGCGTACCGGTCGTGGGTGGGCTGTGCTTGCTCGTCGCGCGGTGAATGATGCGATTCAGGTCTGCGGTCTGCACGCGTCGCCGCCGCACTTCCGCGATGTGGACGGCCGCCTGGAGCAGATCCACGATCCCCTGCCCGCGCACCGCGGAGGTCATGAGGATCGGCGCCCACGGCGCGAAGCGATAACGCGCGTCCAGTTGCTTCGCGAAGAGGTGCCGGTCGGTGCCCGGTTCGCTCAGATCCCACTTGTTCACGACGAGCACGAGGCCCTTTGCCTGGTCCACGGCGTACCCGGCGATGTGCGTGTCCTGGGCCGTGATCGCCTCCTCGCGATCGATCACGAGAAAGACCACGTCCGAGCGATCGATCGCGGCCTGAGCACGCTGCACCGAGTGACGCTCGACGCCGCGCTCGACCTTCCCGCGACGGCGGATGCCGGCGGTGTCCACGAGCTGAAGCTCATGGCCCTCGAACGTGAACGGTGTGTCGATTGCGTCGCGGGTGGTTCCCGGGATGTCGGAGACGATCGTGCGCTCGTCGCCGAGGATCGCGTTCACGATCGACGACTTGCCGACGTTCGGACGTCCGATGATCGCGATGCGGATCCCGGCGAAGCGCTCGCGCGAGTCGGCGCCGCCCACAATCTCGAGCACGCGATCCATGAGGTCTCCGACTGCACGGCCGTGCAGTGCGGAAACGGCAAAGGGCTCACCGAAGCCGAGCGCGTACATCTCGGGCAGCGTATCGACCGAGCGCGCAACGTCGCTCTTCGTGGCGACGAGAATGACGGGCAGGCCGCTACGCCGCAGCATCTCGGCGATGTCCTGATCGGCCGAAGTCGGTCCGACCGCGCCGTCCACGAGGAAGAGCACCGCGTCCGCCTCACGTAGCACGCGCTCAACGCCGGCGCGCAGCAGCGGGCCGAACGGGTCTTCCTCATCGGGTCCGAACAGGCCTCCGGTGTCAACCACGCGCACGAATCGTCCGCGCCACTCGAAGTGTGCGTAATTGCGATCGCGCGTCGTGCCGGCGATGTCCTCAACCAGGGCGCGATTGGAACGCGTCAGCCGGTTGAAGAGGGCCGACTTCCCCACGTTGGGACGACCGACGATGGCGACCAGAGGAGCGGTGTCTACGTTCACGGACTGAGCGTAACCGAGACTGTCTGGGGCGTCACAATCACCACCGTCAGACCATCGGGAATCTCGATCTGTGGCACCTCGTCGTATACCCCGGCCGGTCGCCCGGTGAGGTCGATCAGGACGCGCACGTCGGCGACCGCCAGCGCATCGAGCACGGGAATCGGGCCCTCGACGACGACCACGATCGACGTCGTGTCCACCGAGGCTGTCAGGCCGTCCGCCACATTCGTGAGCTCGGGCGCCACGGTCAGCCGCAGCGAACCGCTGGCAGGAACGATCGAGACGGTGACGGTCGCCGACACGTCCGTGCTCGCCGACACGCCATCCGGAAGCGGAATGCGCAGGGGAATCGAGAGGCCGGCCGAGTGGCCCGTCACGTCCACGGAGGGGAGCGCGAGCGCGTCCAGTTGCTGCAAGGCCCGGATGCTGCCCTGCACCTCGATCGCCGGCGGCGAGATCGTGACGTTGCTCACCCGGTAGCCGTTCGCCGGCTCTCCGATGATGCGCACCGTCAGCGGCAGCGTGCGGAAGAGCGTGCGCTGCAGGATCTGCACATTCACGCGGACGCTGCTCGGCGTAATCGTCACGCCTCGAATCTCGCCCCCACCGGCGCCGCGCGCCGTCAGCGGCACGTTCGGATCGACGTCCACCGTCAGGCCCGTGATGTTCACGTCCGCGACCGCCTCGCGGACGATGTCGATCAGCGATTGCGGACCCGCTACGACCACGGACTCCAGTTGCGGCACCGAGCCGCCGAGCTCGTAACCGATCGGGAGCGTGCCCACGAGCCGCACGGTCACGGGCACTTCCACCGAGACGAAGTCCTCCAGATTGACCGTGATCGTGCGCGGCAGCACCTCGGTCACGCGTACGCCGACGACGTTCTCGACTTCGACCTGGACGCGCACCTGCTGCTCGCGCGCCTCCAGCCCCTTGAGATCGACGAACGCGCGGAAGTTCGCCGAGGTCAGCCGATCCCAGCGATCACGCGGGGCGGACACGCGGATGTCGACCTCGCCCAGCTGGTTCGCGACCGCGAGGCTCTCCCCGACATTCACGGCCTGCACCGCAATCGACGACGAGAAGATGTCCACGACGGTCGGGTTCTCGGTGTCCGTGACGAAGACCCAGAGCGACGTGCCGAGCAGAAACGCGAGCACGAGCAGTCCGGGGGAGTTACGCAACGCCGACCATGACCGCAGCGCCGCGCTGCGGGCGAAATCCAGCGCCTCGGCGCGGCGTCCTCGCGACCAGTAGGGTCGGCGCACTACTCAGGAGGCCCGGCGCTCCACCCCGCCGGTGGCGGTGGGTGGAGGCTGATCTTCGGGCGCGCGCACCGGGGGCTCGATGCCGAACAGGCGGTGGAGCTGGCGGTGGAGCTGCGCCTCGTCAAGCGCGGGCGCCATGCGACCGTTCGAGGCGATGGAGACCTCACCCCGCTCCTCCGACACGACCACGATCACTGCGTCCGTGCGCTCCGCGATCCCGAGCGCGGCGCGGTGACGCGTTCCGTATTCGGTCGGGAGCGGCGCCTCGGAGAGCGGCAGCGTGCAACCCGCCGCGACCGCACGGTCGCCGCGAATCACGACGGCGCCGTCGTGGAGCGGTGAGCTCGTCACGAAGATCGTCGACAGCAGCTCCGTCGACACCTGCGCGTCGAGCGGGATGCCGGTGTCGATCACCTCCTGCAGTCCCGTCTCACGCTCGAGCACCAGCAGGGCCCCAATGTTGCGGCGCGCCAGGTGCAGCGCCGAGCGGACGACCATGTCGACCACGTCGCGATTCTCGGTCCGGCCGAACACCGAGCGCAGGCCCGTGCGTCCCAGGCGCTCGAGCGCGCGGCGGATCTCAGGCTGGAAGATGATGATCAGGCCGATCAGCAAGCCGGCCACGGAGTTGCGGAGAATCCAGTTGACCACCCGCAGCTCGAACACTCGGCTCGCGACGAACGCGCCGATCAGCAGTACGGCGACGCCGCGGAGCACGGTCATCGCCGTGCTTCCGCGGATCAAAAGCAGCATCCAGTAGATCGAGACCGAGACGATGACGATATCGATGACCGCGGAGACGTTCAGGCGCGACAACACGTCGGCGGCCAGCTGCGGCACGTAGACCTCGTCTCCGGCGGGACCTTAGCCCAGCGATCCACCCAGCAGTGCGGCGAGCACCGCCTGTTGTGCGTGCATGCGATTCTCGGCCTGGTCGAACACGACCGAGCGCGATGACTCGATCACGTCATCCGTGATCTCTTCGCCCCGGTGGGCCGGCAGATCGTGCATCACGAGCGCGTCGGCCGGTGCCGCGGCGAGCAGCGCCGCGTCCAGCCGGAACGCCGCGAAGTGTTCCTTGCGGCTTTCGAGTTCGGCCTCGTGGCCCATGGAGGCCCACACGTCCGTATAGACGGCGGTGGCATCCCGCACGGCCTCGTGCGCATCGTAGAGCTGCGTCACGCTGCCGCCACCGGACAGCGCGCAAGCGCGTTCGAGCGTCTCCGCCGGCAGGCCGAAGCCCGGTGGCGAAGCGCAGACAAAGTCCATGCCCGCCATCACGCTCGCGTACGCGAGCGAACGCGCGACGTTGTTGCCGTCGCCGACGTACGCGAGGCGCACGCCGGCCAGGCTCCCGAAGCGCTCGCGCAGGGTGAGCAGATCGGCGAGCGCCTGGCATGGGTGCTCGTCCTCGGAGAGTGCGTTCACGACCGGCACATCCGCGTAGCGAGCGAGTTCGAGCACCGTCTCGTGATCGAAGGTGCGAGCCGCGATCGCCTGCACCATGCGCGAGAGCACGCGTGCGACATCCCGCGGCGGCTCGCGGTCGCCCATCTGCACCTCGTGCGCGGACATATAGATCGCGTGCCCACCGAGCCGGCGCATCGCCATCTCAAACGAGACGCGCGTACGCAGCGACGGCTTCTCGAAGATCAGCGCGAGCGTCTGTCCCTGGAGCACGGGCCCGACACCGTCGCGCTTCATGCCCAGCGACAGATCGAGCAGGCGCGCGAGCGACTGTGGATTGAGATCGAGCATGGAGACGAAGTCACGGCCGAGCACTGGGGAGCTCCCGTTTCGATGAGCAGCAGGCGTCCGCGGACGCCGACGAGAACGGTCAGTATAGCGACGGGGTTCTGCACCGGCAGTGGCGCGCATTGGAAGCGGTGTCGGCGCTTCTGTTGACGAATCACTCGCCCGCCTGGCCAACCTGCTTCAGAACAACGGATGGACAGTCAAGCGAGGCGGCGGTCCGGTGCCGTTCTGAGGAATCGGGTAGGGCCGCTTAAGTGTTCGTACTAGGAGATCTAGTTGGGATCCCGGAGACAGACACGCGTATCCCGCTGCCGTGGTATCACCGCGCACCGCTCGGGTTCAAGACAGGCACGCGCGTCTACGTCTCGCTCACCGACGCGCTCCCCGACCGACCCGGTGACATCCTGATCAGCAGCATGCTCCCCCACGCGTGGAACCGTCTGGTTCGCCTCAGGGCTGAGGCCGCGAATGAAATGGGGCTGCTGAACGCAGTGCTTGAGCGACTAGAGGGATGGAACGTTGAGATCGCAGAGAATGTCTCCTACGACGGCGGCAACACGTTCGCTATGGAGTTCCTTATCCGCTATCTTGGTGAGTCAGGCCGTACAGACGAGGAGACGGCAGGACTGGAACAGCGGCTGGACGCCTTCGGCGTCCTTGCCGAGGCCCGGCCCGTCCGCCCGCTACCTCCAATCGCTGCGACTGAGCCAGCGCTGGTTTCGCGCGGATACGTCGTTTCTCCCGAGCCAAACGCCCTACGCAAAGTTCCGCTCGAGTGGCGTGACAAACTCGGAGCACAGGTCAAAGCCCTTGAGGCAGGGACACATTATGACTTGGCTCGCTTCGCCATCTCGGCGAACACTGGCAGCCGGCTGTTGCGCCTGACGGTCCCGAGGGCAGGCGCTTTCGCGGTCGACATTCGCCACGTCGATGAGCCCGGAATGCTTAGTCGTATCACGCGCGCGATCCGCTCGGCCGAGTTGAACATCGTGACATCGCACCTGAGTAAGGGGAGTACCCCCGTGGGGTACGCGAGCTATATCGCGATTCTCGAACCCGGCCTTTCGCCAGATGCGGCGCATGGGCGCAAGGCGCTCCAAGCCAACCTCGTCGCTTCGATCGAGGCCGAACTGCCGGCACCACTCAGACCCAAACTCGCGTTCCTAAACACGAAGCCCGGCGAGACCTTGATCAACGCTCTAACACAGCCATCGGAAGGACAGGACTTGAGCACTGCGCCGTAGGCCGGTTCATTCACGTCCTTGAAGTCCCGTGCCGAGGTCACCGGACTTGCCGTCCGACCTTCCCCACCCGGATCCACATCCGCTCGCCGTCGGTCCGCAGCGTGACGTCGCCGTCGCGGTCGGTGCGATAGACCGCGATCGCCGCGTCCGCGTAGCGCGCGAGCACCTCCGGGGCGGGGTGGCCGAACGGGTTGTCGGCGCCCGCCGAGACCACCGCGACCGCCGGCGCGACCGCCGCGAGGAACGCCTCCGTCGAGGATGACTTCGAGCCGTGATGCGGCACGATCAGCGCGTCCGCGCGCAGGCTCACGCCGCTCGCGACCAGCCAGCTCTCCGCTGGCGCCTCGATGTCGGCGGCAACGAGCAGCCTCCGCTCGCCAACCGTCACGAGCAGTGCGAGTCCGCCGTTGTTCGACGAACGATGCGCGGCGGTCGCGGTCGCGAGCGGTGGGGAAAGCACCTCGATCGTCGTACGCGCGCCCAGATGCAGCCGGTCGCCGATATCGATCGCGGACGCGGTCACGCCCGCTTCCGCGAGGGCGGCGAGCGAGCGCTCCGATGCGAGCACGGCGCCGACGGTGAGCCGCCGGGTGAGCGCGGGCGCGCCACCCGCGTGATCCGCGTCGGCGTGGGTGATCACGATCGCGTCCAGCCGCCGGCCCGCGCGGGCACGCGGGAGCGCGCGCAGCACCAGCCCA
>JAQBZW010000235.1 GCA_027622315.1 Chloroflexota bacterium
CCGGCGATCGATGCGCTCGAGCAGGAGTTGCGCGCCACACCACCCGTGGCGCCGGTACCACCGGTGCCACCCGTGCCGCCCACACCGCCCGTCGATCCCGACGCCGGGTCCACCGCGCCGCCCGACCGTTAACCGCGTCGCCCGCACCGCGGGCAGCGACCGCCCGCGAACACGCCGGCGCGCCGAACCACCGCAGCGATCTCGTCCGTGATGTGCCTGTGCGCGTGCCCGGCCGGGCGCGGCGAGCTATCGCTCGCGGCCGAGCCCCAGCCCGAGCGCCTCGGCGAGCTCGATCAGCGTCGGTACGCCCGTATTGCCGGCGATCCGCCGCGACTGCAGATCGTCCGCGATCGCCAGCAGTGCAGCGACGGCGCGCGGGGTGTCGAGATCGTCGTCCATCGCGTTCATGAACTCGACACGCCGGTGTGCGACCGCCAGCGCGTCCGGCGGACCGCCCGGCCCATCGGCGGCGGCGCGTAGCCGGGCGACGGCGAGCTCCCACGTGTCCAGCTCGGCCTCGGTGAAGTCGTGGTCGGAGCGATAGTGCGTGCCCAGCAGGAAGAGCCGGATCGCGTCGGGGGTGTGCCCACCTGCAAGCAACTCGCTCACGCGCACGAGGTTGCCGAGCGACTTCGACATCTTCACGCCGTCGAGCGTCATCGTGCCGTTGTGCATCCACACGCGGACGTACGGGGCCATCCCGGTGGCGCACTCCGACTGCACGATCTCGGACTCGTGGTGCGGATAGCGCAGATCGCGGCCCCCGCCGTGAATGTCGATGCGCGGACCGAGATTGGCGGTGGCCATCACCGAGCACTCGATGTGCCAGCCGGGCCGTCCCAACCCCCACGGCGAATCCCAGCTCGCGTCGGGCGCCGTCGAGGGCTGCCAGACGAGGAAGTCCAGCGGATCGCGCTTCAGGTGGTCGGGCTCGTCGGGCATCGTGTCCGTGCGCGGCGCGGTGCGCAGTTGGTCGGCCGTGAGCCCCGCGAGCGCGCCGAAGCCCGGTGTACGCGACGTGTCGAAGAAGACGTATCCATCCACGACGTAGGCGTACTGATCGGCGACGAGGCGCACGACCGTTTCGATGATCTCCGGCATCGTCGTGGAGACCCGGGGGAAGGCATCGGGACGGAGCACCTTCAGCGCATCCATCTCCTCCAGGTAGATCTGGTGGTTGCGATCGGTGAGCTCGGGGATGCTGATCCCGAGCTCCCGCGACTTGCGCACCATGTCGTCGTCGACATCCGTGATGTTCTGGATGTGCCGGACCTCGTACGCCTGGAACTCGAGCCAGCGGCGGAGCGTGTCGAAGGTGACGTACGTGAGCGCGTGACCGAGATGCCCGACGTCGTACGGCGTCACGCCGCACACATACAGGCGCACGACGCGATCGTCGATCGGCTCGAACAGCTCGATCTGCTGAGTGAGGGTGTTGAACAGGTGAAGGTTGTCGTACGGATGTGGCTGGAGCAGGGCGAGGGCCCTCCGTCGCGTGCGTCGACCGACCGTCGATCACCGCTGCCTGTCGACCGCGCTTGCCGGAAAACGCGCGGATCGTAGCATGGCCTCGCGCCGGCGCAGCCGCATGAGCGAAGCCCCCAGCCGCCTGGCGCGAGAGCCGGCGAGGAGCCGCGATGACCGACCGGCCAGACGAAGGCGAACGCGACGACCCGTTGTTGAGCGTCGATCCGTGGACGGCGTTGCAGGACGGGCGCGCACAGCTGCTGCGCGCGATCGACGCGCTGACGGCAGAGGCGGCCGTACGGGCGCTTGCGAACGCGCCCGGGTGGTCGATCGCCGACGCGCTCACGCACCTCGCCGCGTGGGATGAGCTGACGGGGCGCTTCCTGCGGGCGCTCGCGGCCGGCGCGCGCGACCTGCCGGTGGAGGCGGCGCCGGAGGACGAGTGGGCGGCGTGGAACGCCGCCCAGATCGCGGCCGCACGCGATGCGCCGCTCGCCGCGCGCGTGGAGCGGTTGCACGACGCACGCGCAGAGCTGTTCGCGGCCGCGGCCGCCATCGACCTCGCGCTCTTCGACGAGCCGTTCGCCACGCCGTGGGGAACACGCGACACGGTGCGCGCGTACCTGGTGGGGCAGGCGATGCACGACGGCATGCACGCCGAATCGCTCACGTAGTGCTTCCCGCGGCCACGCGTAGCTCCCCCACTCGACCTCAGTTCGAGGAGCGGATGCGAGCCGAGGGTGAGAACGAAGCGTTGCAGACCGAGCAACCCGCTCGCTGAGAGGGCCGCCGCCCGAGAGCATTGAGCGCCTGCCAGACCAGAGCCGTTTCGGTCCGCGGACGGACATGGTCGCGCCCGACCATTCGCGGTCTGCGCTCTGCGCGCCGCACGCGGAATGAACGGCGTCGAAGATCTGGCGATCGAGCTGGCTCGAGGGTGCGCGCTCATCTGCGGACGGCACCGCTCGGTCCCAGGCACGACCGTCGAGGTCGCGCCTGACCTCCTGCATCGCCCACGGCGGGCGAGTGCACAACGCTTGTCGCCCCGAGCAGTCTGCGTACGGTGCGGGCGCCATGGCGCGCGGACCACTTGGAACCGTCGGCCTGCACGGGCTGGAGCGAGTCGCCGCCGGCCCGTGCGGCCCGCTGCTCGAACTTCTGCCCGGCCCCGGGGACGTGACGTGGAGTTCCTGAAGCCCACGACCCCACTGCAGGGGGCTGTGCTCGTGGTCCACTCCTGATGCGGGCTGACGGATTCGTTCCGGACCTTTGGCCGAAGGCTGCGGCGCGAGGGCTCCGCGGTGGGGCTCACCGACCTCTTCGCGGGTGAGGTCGCCACGACCGAGGAAGCCGCCCGTCGGCTCCGTGGAAGACGCCGCTCGACCCCGATGTACCGTGAGCTGGGGCGCGATCTCGACACCCTGCGCGGCATGGCGGGATCGGGCGTCCGCGTGGGTGTCGTCGGGTTTTCGATGGGCGGCCACTGGGCCGTTTGGCTCTCTCAGAGACCGGGGTACGAGATCTCCGCGGCCGCGCTTTACTACGCCGCGCGTGCGGGCAGCTTCGATCACAGTCGGTCAAGCTACCTCGCGCATTTCGCGGAGCGAGACCCCTGGGTCCGGGCGGACGCGCGTCGTGGCATGCAGGAATCGATCGCCCGAGCAAGTCG
The DNA here is from genome assembly GCA_027622315.1 of Chloroflexota bacterium. GTDB lineage: Bacteria > Chloroflexota > Dehalococcoidia > UBA2979 > UBA2979 > VGNK01. The sequence continues at coordinate 3,137 of JAQBZW010000235.1, forward strand.
GCCGTATGCGTCGTTCGACTACCCCGCACCAGTCACTGGTTCGCCGAATCGTCGTGCCCCGACGCCTACCACGCGCGGGCCGCGAGTCTGGCGTTTCGGCGTACAGCGGACTTCCTGAGCCGCGAGCTGCGGCCGCGGCACTAGTCCGGAGGGCAGTCCGGCTGCCGCCCCCAGAGCTCAGAGAACCGCAGTGTGCGATCGCGGATGGTCAGGTCCTCGTCGGAGTCGGCTGGACGGACGCGGAGATCGAAAGAGCGGAGTGCGGGAACCGACCAGCGGGTAGCAGCCTGATGCCCGGGCCGGCTGTAGCCGTTCCGGCTGTGGCCGCGGCGGGCCGGACGCATGTTCGCGCGCTCGCCAGAGCGAGGAGCGCGCGAGCGCGGCGAACGCAGCCAGGTCCGTCCGCCGGGAGCGTCAGTCCCAGAGTTCGCGACGCGCCATGCAGTGCATGCACAACAGCGTCGGCATGCGCCGCGGCGGGTCCAGGCTGCGGTCGAGGATCACGCGGTCGCGCAGGTGCGACTGGCAGAACATCAGCCGGCAGCGCTGACAGCGGTGCTCCATGCGGTCGCGGCACTCGTCGTGCGCACAGACGGAGGTGCGGTTGTACTCCGCGGCGCCCTCACGCCATTGCTGGTGGCTGCGCACATCGTCGAACTTCGCGCGACAGCGCGGGCGGCTGCAGACTTCGATGAAGTCCTCGCCACGCAGGCCGTGATCCGCGCAGAAGCGATCGCCGCAATAGACGCACTGGCCGACCGCGGGGCGGCCGCAGGAACGGCGCAGAAAGCCGCCACCGTGCGCACACGAACCTTCGACGAGCACGGACGGTCCTATCGCGAACGGGGGACCCTGCGTGCCGCCATTGTCGCATAGCGACCACGCGCAGGCGGCGGCCGACGTCACGGACCGAGGGTGCTCGCGACAGGCCCGGGAACTACGGCCCGTGTGGCGATCGCGCCGCGATCAGCATGACCGCGCCCGCGCTCTCGCCCACGTCGAAACGGTGGCGCACGGTGCCGGACGCGACATCCACAACGCTCACGCGGCCGAGCGCCAGGTCGCCGACGAAGAGCAGTTGTCCCGTGGCGTCGAAAGCGAGCCCGTCGGGTGCCCCCCCGACGACCACGAGCCGGCGCCCGCCGTCCGCACGCACGAGCGCGATGCTGTGCGCGGCGGAGAGCGAAGCGGCCACTGTGGCGCCGTCCGGCGCGAAGAGCACGCGCACCGGGCGCCCACCGAGGTGCGCGGACCAGCGCTGCCGGGCGGCCGCATCGAAGACCTGCAATACGCCGCCGAGCGCGCCGGCGGTCGCGATCTCGCCGCTG
>JAQBZW010000236.1 GCA_027622315.1 Chloroflexota bacterium
TCTAGTGGCCCAGGACGCCACCCTTTCAAGGTGGAAACGCGGGTTCGATTCCCGCTGGGGGCACCAGCCCAGCACGCGCCACGCCCGTTTAAGCACTGCACTCAGGGACCGGCGGTGGCCGGTCCTCTTCCTTGCGTGGGCCGTGTCATAAGCAGTGCGCGGTTGTCTCGCTCGGCCGTGAGGCCGCGGTCGGAAACCGGGGGCGTGGGTGCGCGCGATCCTGCGCCAAACCTGTCGCGGTCGGCAGCTACTCGTCGAGCCCGAGCGCTTTCGCGCGTGCCGCGAATGCGGCGACGTCGTGCGTCATCATCACGAGGTCGTACTTCTTGCCGTCGCGGTCCTTCACGTGTTCCTTCAGCAGCGCTTCCGGTGCGAAGCCCATGCGCCGGAACATCTCGATCGCGCCCTCCTGATCGAGCGTCATCTGCGCGATCATCTTTTCGACGCCGCTGGCAAGTGCCAGCCGGAACGCCTCTTCGGTCAGCACGCGGCCCAGCCCCTGTGCGCGGAAGTCCTCAGCGACCAGCACCCGCAGTTCCGCGAGATGCGCGGTCCAGCTCATGCGCAGGCTCTGGTCGACGGTGGCCTAGCCGCGGATGCGGTCGAACTCGAGCGCGAGCAGCGTCGTGACACCGCCTTCGAGGTCCGCGATCCACTGGGCGACCACCTCGGGACGTGTGATGTCGCGTCCCAGGAAGATCAGATCGTGAGGCGGGAGTGCCTGTGCGAACGCGAGCATTGCGTCGCCGTCGGCTGCGGTCATGCGGCGAAGGGTGAGCGCCGTTGTGGCAAGGTTGATTTGCCGCGGCAGAGCGGCCGCCGACTTTCCGGCGGTCATACGCCCGCGCTCCGTTCGTGGTCAGACTGACCGTACTGCGAGCCAATTCTCGAGCTGCGGCCACAAACGCTACTTGGCGTTTCCTCCGGCGACCAGACTGGCGTGTCCGCCCTTGAGCACGATGTCGCTGTGGTCCTCACTGCCGACCGCGCTCGAGAGATCAACGGAAGCGGTCGCGGGGACGTGTGGTCGTGCTCCGCGGTGATGTGAATCATCGGCTGGGTGATCGACGACAGGTCAATGCGATGACCGCCCAGCTCGAGCTCACCCCGAAGCAGCTTGTTCTCCCAGAACAGCTCCTTCGTCACCTGCCGGAAGCACTCGCCGGGGAACGGGATCTGATCGGCCGCCCAGCGATCGACGAGCATGAAGGCGCGCACGAACTTGTCGTCGCGCGCGCGCTCGAGCAAGCGCAGCTGCCCGGCGACGCGGCCGGCAGGCTTGAGCATGTCGAACGAAACGAAGATCAGCTCGCCCGGCACGTTGCCGAGCGTGTCGACCACGCGATCAACGTCGAAGTAGCGACGGTCGGTCCACGTGCTGAACATGCCCCATGCGCGTGAAGTCGATCGGGGTCGTGAGGAACGCGAAGTTGCGGATCGGCGCGTCGGGAAAGGCCGCGCCGTACATCGCCGAGAGCGTGCCGCCCAGGCAGTAGCCGAGGATCGAGACTTCGGATTCGCCGGTGATCTCGCGGACGCGTTCCACGCATGCGGGGATGCGGTCCAGCACGAAGTCCTCGAGTCGCAACGAGCTGTCTTCCTGGCGGGGAACGCCCCAGTCGATCAGGAAGACATCGAACCCGCGATCGAGCAGGAACTCGACGAGGCTCTGCCCCGGCGCGAGATCCAGGATGTACGGCTTGCTGACCAGGGACGTCACGACCAGCAACGGGATCCGGTAGGCCTCATCCGCGCGTGGGAGGTAGTGGTACAGCCGGGCGGTGCCGTCCGTGTAGACGATTTCCTTCGGCGTGACGCCCACGGCCTCGTTCGAGAGCGCGATCGGCGGCAGGCGCAGTGCGCCGCGGCGGAGCGCGCGTTCAACCTCGCTCTGGACGCGGTCGGCGATCGTCGGGTCTGTCGGGGCACCCAGCGTCGTTCGCTGGTCAGCGGTTGCGGTCATCGCGCGTACCGTGCTTTCTCCGGGTGAGTCCGCGTGCCTCGCGTCGTGTGCTGGTCGCGCAAGCCTGGAGAACGAGTCGTCGGGCCAGCCCTGGCGCACCAACGACCAGCGCAACCTGGTGGGCGATCGTTACGTGTGCGTTAACCCTCAGTCGGCCGGTTGGGCCGGCTTCGTGGCCGCTGCCGGAGCGGGCGCGCGTCGGGTACGCGCGGGGCGGGGCTTTGCGCCGTCCGCGCCGGTGAGCTGCCCGAGTGCGTGGAGTGCCTGCGAGAGCTGCGCCTCGATCGCCGCCATCCGGGAATCGATCCCGACGAGCCGCTCGCCGAGCTCGAGTACATCGGTACGGGTCGGCACGTTCATCGTCGTCAGGTAGCTGCCCATCGCCTCGTTCATTACGCGCTGGATGTGCAGGAAGACGTCGAGGTTCTGGCCGAGACCGGCGGTGAACTCCTCCGTGCCCATCGCCTGACCGAGGAAATCGTTCCATTGCTTCTCGGTGGTACCGAGTCAGTCGCGCCACGCGGACACGAGATCAATGGTGTTCGAACTGCGTGCGTCGCCTTCCGGCATCGTTGTTCCCTTTCGCCGCTGTCAGTCGGCCTCCGCGCCGGTGCCCCGCGCGGAGGGGGCCGGATCCGGTTCGCCGTTCGGGCGCTCTTCGCCACGAAATACGTCGGCGGTCTGCTGAAGCACCGCCTGGTAGCGATCGATCACGTCGATCCAGCCACGGAGGAAGATCTCGCCGGCCGACGTCATGGTGTACATCCGGCGAGCGGGACCGCTCTCCGATGTGTCCCAGAATGACGACACCTTGCCCGAGCGCTCGAGCTGCCGCAGCGTCCGGTACACAGAACCGCTGTCGAAGTCGGGCAGGCCCGCTTCTTCGAGCATGCGCGTGAGCTGGTAGCCGTACGCGCTGGACGTGCGAAGGAAGGCCAGCACGCTCGTCGTGAGCATGTCGCCGTGCAGCCGCGGGCGGGCGGCTCCGGTGTCCTCGGTCTCGTCTGTCTTCTTGTCCGCCACGAGCGCGGCTCCTCGCGGTCCGTTCCGCCCTCGCATCGAAGATCGATCCGGGCGTGGTACCGGTTGCTTGTCACAATCTGTCAGTATGTGTAATTTACATGTAGTGCGGAGCACTCGCAAGGCCAGACGCCCGCGAACGGCGTCTCTGTTCAGACTTCGCCTCATCCGGCCCCATCAGAAGACGCGAACGGGAGTAAGCAATGGCGGAGGTCGAGCAGTACTTCGACGCCCTGATCGAGAGTTACAACGCACTGGCGCAGGCGATTGACGGGGCGGGCGAGCGGGGCGTGAAGGTCTCGCGGCAGCTCGCCGAGGACACGCTCGCAGGTCAGCGCGAAGCGCTCGAGTTGAGCAAGCAAGTTGCCGCGGATCCGGCCAACGCGAGCCAGCACTACGCGGCGCTCGTGCAGGCGATGCTCGCGGCACAGGGACGCGCTCTGGCATTTGCGCGCGTGACGATCGAGCAAAACGCCGCCGGCGGTGCCGACGCACGCGCCACGATCGAGCGCATCGCGGAGGCCAACCGCGCCGTCGTGGAGGCGGCCTCCACGCTCACGCAGGCATGGTCGAAGGACAACCCGCTCGCGGCGTTCTGGCAGCAGGGCATGTCGGCGTTTGGTGGGTCGCGCCCCGGGCAGCCGACCGGCTAGCCCGACGCAGCGTCAGCTGAGGCATCCGCGCGCGCCGGCTCGGCGCGCGCCTCGCGGCACGCCTCCTCGAGCAGGCGCGCGATCGCGCTGAAGGCGCCCGCGTTCACGGTCATGCCCGTGTGCGTGCTCGTGATCTCCACGTTCAGCTCCTCGTCATCCTCGACGCAGCTCTGCCACGCCACGAGGCCGTCCCGGCGCGAGTAAATCGCGCGTCGACGGACCGGGGAGTGCTGGGGCGCGATCAGGTACTGCGTGAACCGACAGGCGCAGTGGCCGCTGAAGCATGTCGGTCGGACATTCGATGTGTGGGCCCCGCCCGAGTGATCGCGGATCACATCCATCGCTGCCGCGAGCGCCGGATGCACGCGCGCAACTTCGCGGAAGGGTGCGGCGAGCGTAATCACCTGAGCGACCATATCCGGCTCGGACATCGCGACATGGCGCGCAAGCAGGCCCCCGAGGCTGTGCCCGATGAGGTGCACGAGCTTCCCGGTGGCGTGGGCAATCTGACGGACACGGATGGCAAGCGCATCGCCCGTCGTATCGGGGCAGTCAGCGTTCACGCCGACCTGCGCGAGGTGCGGGTCGTAGCCGATCCGTGAGAGCCACCAGAACATCTCGCCCAGGCTGAGGTCTGTGTTCAGGAAACCAGGGACGAGCACCACCGGCTCCCCGTGACCGCGTGCGACGCCGAGCCCGAGGTATGTGGGGGAGCAGCGCAGCGCAGCCCAATCGGAGGCAGCGAGCAGCTCGTGCCAGATCGGCGTTTCCACCGTCTGCATGGTGTGGTCTTCGCCGAACAGCGACTGCAG
>JAQBZW010000018.1 GCA_027622315.1 Chloroflexota bacterium
GCCGAGGAGTGGTGGCGCCCTTCCCCGTCCGGGGAAGGGCTCGCGCGCACGTACTACCGCGTGATTCTCGAGGACGGGCGCGCCGTCACGCTCTACCGCGATGACGAGGTTGGCCAGTGGTACGAGCAGAGCTACTAGTGCGCCGGCGCCTGGCGCAGCTAGCTGGCCGACAGCCACTCCACGCGCACGAGGTGCTCAAGCCGACGAAAGTCGGCGTCGCCGGTGGCCACAGTCGCGCCAAGCCGCTGTGCGAGCGCGGCGGCGATGCAGTCGGCGAACGCGATCGGGTGGACGGCTTTGAGTTCGGCACTCACGCGTATGAGTTCGAGGTCGATGTCGAAGAATGTGATGGGGTGCGACTCGAGATCGCTCATCAGCAGGGCTGCTTGATCGAGCCCTCGATCACGAATCGAACGGTAGAAGACCTCGCCGTAGTTGATGACCGACATAGCCAGCTGAACCTGCTGCTCGAAGGCACGACGAAGCAGTGCCTGTACGGCAGAGGCTCCCGCCTCGTCTTGAACCAGGGCGAGCAGTGCATAGCTGTCGAGCACAAAACGTGGGGTGTCCGTCGTCATCACTCAGCCCGAGGCGGAGGCAGTCCGCGCTCTTCGTGTTCTAGCTCGCGACGGCGGTCTTCGAGCAATGCCTCGGTCATCGATGGACCGCCCCTGAACATCCCCCTGACGCGCTCGATCGGATCGCCGGGCGGGACCACGTACAGCGTGAACGTCTTCCTGATCTTGTCCTCGCCGATGTCGATGATCCGGATCTCCTGGCCCTTCTTGATGCCGAACTTCTCCCGAATCTCCTTCGGCAGCGTGATCGTGCCTTCGTCGTCGGTAACGGTGACGGTGAGGATCGACATGTGCGGCTCCTTCAGCTCACCGGATACCGAGCGAGGTACGGGCATCCGCCAGCCCTTCCGGCAAGTTTGCGGGGCGTGATGCGCCGCCCGCGTCACGAGGACCAGCCCGGCTTCATGGAGACATGGGAGCACTTCGAGGCCCGGCGCGCCGAGGTGGAGACCGCGGTCGAACGCGACACGCCGCGCTCGATGGCGCCGCGTTCGCCGACAGAGCCCGTCCCGCTCGCGGTGCTCGACGACGCCCCATACGTGGAGCTGCACGCGCATTCGCACTATTCGTTGCTCGAGGGCGCGTCGAGCATCGACGAGCTGCTCGCTGCGGCGAGCGCGCAGGGGCATCGCGCGCTCGCGCTCACGGATCACGAGGGCATGTTTGGCGCGATGGAGTTCGCGCGCGCTGCCCAGGAGTGGGGCCTGCGCCCGATCACCGGGATCGAGCTCACGGTCGGTGAGGACGACGGCACGCGCTCGCACCTCACGCTGATCGCCGAGACGCGCCGCGGCTATGCCAACCTCTGCCGGCTCTCGAGCATTGCGTTCGGGCTGCGCGCGGCGGACGCCGCGGCGAAAGAAGAGCGCCGGCTCGATCCGTGTCTCGCGGTGGCGGAGCTGGCCGCACACCGCGAGGGACTGATCGTGCTCACCGGCTGTCGCGACGGTCGCATCCCGCGGCTGATCGCCGCGGGCGAGCGCGAGTCCGCGGCTGCCGCACTCGACGACCTGATCGCGCTCTTCGGGCGCGACAACGTCTTCGTCGAGCTGCAGGACAACCTCGTCTACGGGGATCGGCCGCGCAATCGTGCGCTGGTGGCGCTCGCCGAGCGCGCTGGTGTGGGTGTCGTGGGCACGGGCAACGTGCACTACCACGAGCGCGATCGGCACCGGCTGCAGGACGTGCTCGTTTCGATCCGCCATCGCAAGACGCTCGAGCAAAGCCACCGCGAGCGGCGACCGAACGCGGAGTTCGTGCTGCGCTCGCCCGCGGAGCAGGCGCGGCGGTTCGCGGCGTATCACCCGGAGGCGGCCGCGAACAGCGTGCGCATCGCCCGGCGGTGCGTCTTCAACCTGACCGTGGATCTCGACTACCGGCTGCCGTCCCCGCCGGTCTCGGCGGGGAGCACCCCACTCGCCGAGCTCGAGCAGATCTGTCGCCAGCGGCTCGCGCGGCGCTACCCGCCCGCGCAGCGGGCGGAGGCGGAGGATCGGCTCGTGCAGGAGCTGGCGCTGATTGCGAAGCACGATCTCGCCGGCTTCTTCCTCATCTACCACGAGGTGTTCCAGCTCGCCGACGAGGTGGCGCGCGAAGTGCGCGGGCCCAGCCCTGCGCGCAGCGTCACCGAGCTCCCGCCTGGGCGCGGGCGCGGCTCGTCGGTGTCCTCGATCGTCTGCTACCTGATCGGGCTCTCACATATCGACCCGCTGCGCACGAAGCTCTTCGTCGGGCGCTTCCTCAACGAGGAGATGCACTCGCTCCCGGACATCGACCTCGACTTCCCGCGCGACATCCGCGAGCGGCTGATCGAGCGCGTGTACGAACGCTGGGGCAAGGAGCACGCGGCGCTCGTGGCGATCTTCCCCACCTACCGCATGCGCAGCGCAGTGCGCGAGGTGGGCAAGGTGCTCGGCCTGCCGGCGACCGAGCTCGATCGGCTGGCGAAGCGCGGTGGGAACTTCGCGCGCGCCACCGAGGTCGGCGACGAGCTCGCGCTGTGGCAGGACGGCGTGGACCGCGTGCACGCGCGTGGCTGGGCTCAGCTCGCCGAACTCTCAGGGCAGCTCGCCGGCTTCCCGCGTCATCTCTCGCAGCACGTAGGCGGGATGGTGATCTCCTCCGATCCGCTGATCGATTACGTGCCGTGTCAGCCGGCGGCGTGGCCGAACCGCTACCTCTGCCACTGGGACAAGGACTCGATTGACGACGCGCGCATGGTCAAGATCGATTTCCTCGCCCTGGGCATGCTTTCGGCTGTGGAGGAGACCGTCGATCTGATCGCCCGCGAACGCGGGCGCCTGATCGATCTCTCACGCATCGATTTCGAGGATGAGTCGGTCTACGACGGCATCTGCCGCGGAGACACCGTGGGTGTCTTCCAGATCGAGTCGCGTGCGCAGATCGCAATGCTGCCGCGCACGCAACCGCGCAACCTCGAGGACCTCGCGGTACAGGTGTCGATCGTGCGACCGGGGCCGATCGTGGGCGGTGCGGTGAATCCGTACGTGCGGCGGCGCGAGCAGCAACGCCGAAACCCGCATTACCAGCCGGAGATGCCGCACCCGTGCGTGAGGGACGCGCTCGAAGAGACGCTGGGCGTGGTGATCTTCCAGGAGCAGGTGCTCCAGGTCGCACAGGCGATGGGTGGCTTCACGGCCGGCGAGGCCGATCAGTTTCGGCGGGCGATGAGCCGCAAGCGCTCGCTCGACGCCATGGAGCGCTACCGCGATCGCTTCATGGCCGGCGCGGACGAGCGGGGAGTCGCGCGTACGGCCGCCGAGCGCGTCTTCGACAACCTGCTCGGCTTCGCCGAGTTTGGCTTCCCGAAGAGCCACGGCGCGGCGTTCGCGTTGCTCGCGTATCAGTCGACGTGGCTGAAGTACTACTACCCGGCCGAGTTCACCGCCGCGCTCTTCAATCAGCAGCCGATGGGCTTCTATCCGCCACATGTGCTCACGAACGACGCGAAACGGCACGGCGTGGAGGTACGGCGGCCGGACGTGAACGTGAGCCGGGCGGTGTGCTCGGTCGAGGGGCCGGACGCGGTGCGCGTCGGTCTCGGCTACGTGCAGAGTGTGGGTGAGGCCGGCGGCGCGCGCGTCGAGGAAGCGCGCCGTTCCACGACAGGTGGCGACACCCCGTTTCGCTCACTCTTCGACTTCATGCAGCGCACCGGGCTGAGCCGCCGCGCGACGACGAACCTGGTGCGTGTCGGCGCCTTCGACGCGTTCGGGCTCAACCGCCGCGAGCTGATCTGGCAACTCGGGCTGTTTGGCGGCGGACTCGCGCAGGCCACGCTCAGCCGCCCGCGCGAACGCCAGCTCGGCCTGCCGCTGTCAACGGTGCAGGACGAGGTCGCGCTCGCGGATTTCGACCCCTATCAGCGCATGGCCGCCGACTACGAGCTGCTGTCGCTCTCGCCGGACAGTCACCCCATGCAGTTCCTGCGTCCCAGGCTCGGCGAGGGCGTGGCCTCCAGCCTGCACCTGCGCTCCTTGCCCGGTGGACGCAGCGTGGATGTGGCGGGGCTCGTGGTCTGCCGTCAGCGACCACTCACCGCGAAGGGCATCATCTTCCTGCTGCTCGAGGACGAGTTCGGGCTGGTCAATGTGCTGGTCAGCCGCGAGTTGAGCGAGCGCTCCCGTGACGAGGTACGCACCGCCGCGTTCGTACGTGTGCACGGCGTACTGGAGCAGCGAGCAGGCGAGCAGCGCACGCTGATCGCGGAGACCGTGACCGAGATCGTGCCCGCACAGGCGCTGCGCACCCCGAGCGGCAAATCCTGGTCATGAGCAGCGGTGAACGCTCGTTCGCTTGATCGAACTCACCACCAGCTTGGCGAGCGCCGCCAGCGCGACCCCGGCCGCGACGACCGCGGCGGTCACCGGCAGCGACGCGAGCACCCCCACAGTCAACGTTGATCTCGACGAGTGGGCGATTACGCCCGACGTCGCCGAGATCGCCGCCGGACGCGTGCGCTTCGTCGCCCACAATCGCTCGCGCGGCATGGTGCATGAGCTCGCGGTGCTCCGCGTGGGGGCGGACGGCCAGAAGCACGAGGTCGCAGAGATCGAGAACGTCGGCCCGGCTACGGATGGCGAGTTCGTCGCCGATCTCGAGCCCGGGAACTACGAGCTCGCCTGTCTGATCGCTCCCGGCGAAGCCGGATCCACGGTCGATCACTACCAGCAGGGGGATGCACACTGCTTTCACCGTCCGCTAGCCCGAGCGACCGCCGAGCCGCCTTCCGGGTGCCGGCTAGCGCGAGTGATGGGCTAAGGTCGGGCCATCACAAACGCTTAGCGTCCGGTCGATCCACGGATCGCGCCGGGGTATTTGCCACAGCCACAAGAAGGCATGTTTGAACACGAAACGATTCATACGCATCGCGATGCTCGCGGTTGCGACCCTTGGACTGATCGCCGTTGCCTGCTCCAGCGATGGGGACGGCGGAACGGCCGCAGGGAACACGCTGCAGACGGTCATGGACCGCGGCGAGCTCAAGTGCGGCGTGAAGGACAGCCAGCCGGGTTTCGGCAACCTGGAGCCGGACGGTAGTTACACCGGCTTCGACATTGAGTTCTGCAAGGCGATCGCCGCAGCGGTGTTCGGCGACTCGTCCAAGGTCGAGTTCGTCCCGGCCTCTGCGCAGGACCGCTTCGAACTGCTCTCATCGAGCGAGATTGACGTCCTGATCCGCACGACCACGTGGACCGCCAGCCGCGACGCCGGCCAGCACGCAAACTTTGGCGTGGTCACGTTCTACGACGGCCAGGGCATGATGGTCCGCAAGGACTCCGGCTTCACGTCGCTGGAGGACCTCGCGAACGCGACGATCTGCGTGACCACCGGCACCACGACGGAGCAGAATCTCGAAGACCGCATGAGCGCGCTCGGGATCGCATACACCCCGCTGGGCGTCGCCGACGACGCCGCGGCGCAGGCCGCGTTCCTCGGCAATCGCTGCGACGGCTGGACGGGCGACAAGTCGAACCTCGCCGGCCAGCGCTCGGCAATTCCCGCCGCCGACGGCGGGCCCGACTCCGCGGTCATCCTTCCGGTGACGCTGTCGAAGGAGCCGCTCGCGCCGGCGACGCGCGACAACGACTCTGCCTGGTACGACGTCGTGAACTGGGTCGTGCTCGGCATGATCACCGCCGACGAGCTGGGCGTGAACAGCTCAAACGTCGCTCAGATGGCCGCGAACCCGCCGAGTGCGGATGTCGCTCGTCTGCTCGGCGCTTCGTTCAACGGTGGCGAGGTCACCGACTTCGGTCTCGGCATCGAGGTCGACTTCATGCAGAAGGTGCTCGCGCAGGTGGGCAACTACGACGAGGCGTACAAGCGCACGCTCGAGCCGATCGGACTCACGCGTGCCGGTTCGCTGAACGCGCTCTGGACGAACGGCGGCATCGTCTTCGCGCCGCCAATGAGGTAATCGTGCGCCTGGTGGGGAACGGCGCCGCCGTTCCCCACCAGCACGCCCGGTCGCGCGCACCATGGCCGCCGCCACCTCGACTCCGCGACTGCGCTTCTGGCACAACCGCCGACAACGTCGGCTGGCGATTCAGGCGGCGTTTCTTGCCGCGCTGCTCCTGCTGATCCTCTACTCGATCTCCCGGGCCACGCGTCTCTCGCTTGGCTTCGACTTCCTCAACGGGCCGGCCGGATTCGCGATCTCCAACCACTGGCTGGTCGAAGTCGACGCCGGTGATCCGCGATGGCGTGTCTACCTGGCCGGCGTCGCGAATACCGTTCGGCTCGTGATCGCAGGCATCATCCTTGCGACCCTGCTCGGCGTTGTCATGGGTGTGGCGCGGCTGTCCGGCAACTGGCTGGTCTCGCGAGTTGCGCTCGTCTACGTCGAGATATTTCGCAACACACCGCTGCTCGTGCAGATCGTGTTCTGGTACACGGCCGTGCTTCTGAAGCTGCCGCGCATCGACGCCGAGCGTGACTTCAACGGCGTCGTCTATCTCTCGAACCGCGGGCTGGCGCTGCCCTGGCCCGAACCCGAGGGAGCGATCCTGCCCTGGCTGGTGCTGTGCGTCGCGGCGGCCGCCGCCGCGTACTACGTGCGCCGGCGGCGCATTCTGCTCGATGAGCGAACGGGTCGCTCCGGCGCCGCGAACCGCTGGGCGCTGGCGACCTTCCTTGCGCTTGCGGCGGTGGCGTTCGCGGTCACCGGTCTGCCGGTGATCGTCGACTCGCCGACGCTGTTCCGGCCCGATGTCGGCGCGATCGAGTACCGCGGCGGGATGGTCGTGACGCCGGAGTTCATGGCGATGCTGCTCGCGCTCGTCGTCTACACCGGCGCCTTCATCACCGAGATCGTGCGCGGGAGCATTCAGGCGCTCGCGCGCGGCCAGACCGAGGCCGCCATGGCGCTCGGCATGACCGGGTACCAGCGCATGACGCTGATCATCCTCCCGCAGGCGTTGCGCACGATGATTCCCGCGGTCACGAACCAGTTCCTGAACCTCTCGAAGAACTCGAGCCTCGCGGTCGTGATCGGGTACTCGGAGTTGTTCTTCATCAGCGGCGTCGTGATCAACAACGCCGGCCACGCCGTACCGATGTTCATCATCATCATCAGCACGTACGTCACCCTGAGCCTGCTGATCTCCGCGGCGATGAACTGGCTGAATCGCCGCGTGCAGCTTGTGGGCCGGTCATGACCACCCAGTCGCTCACACGACCGGTGGCCCGACTGACGTTCGCGCGCGCCGGCCGATGGGTGCGCAAGAACCTCTTCAGCAGCTGGTTGAACTCGCTGCTCACCGTCGTGACGTTCGCCGTGATCGCGTGGGTCGGATTCTCCGTCATCCGCTTTGTGCTCGTCTCCGCCGACTGGACTGTTGTCGAGGCCAACCGCCGGCTGCTCTTCATCGGCCGCTTCCCGAAGGCGGAGGAGTGGCGCATCTGGCCCGCGCTGTGGGCGGTGATGGCAGTCGGCGGCGCAGCCTACGGGCGCTGGGCCCCGTTCGCGCGGCGCGATCTACCCGTGATCGCGCTTGGCCTGCTCTTCGTGTTCGCCTTCTTCGCCGAGGGCACCGCCGCGCTGCTCGTCGGTGTCGGCGTGCTGCTTGCTGCAGCGGCATATCTGGGCGGCCGCTTCGTCGCACGCGACGAGCGCCGCGCGGCGGTGGCGTCCCGGCTGATCCTGATCGCCGGGGCGCTGCTCCTGCCTGTGACCGTCGTGCTGTTCACGGTCGCGAGCGGAGTGCGGACGACGCTGTGGGGCGGGCTGCTGCTCAACATCATGCTCGCGTCGATTGGCATCGCCGGCGGGTTCGCGCTCGGCGTGCCGCTCGCGCTCGCCCGCGCCAGCACCATGCCGGTGATTCGTGTCACCGCCACGACTTATATCGAGCTCGTGCGCGCGGGTCCGCTGATCGCGTGGCTCTTCCTCGCGCGCTTTGTGCTGCCCGACTTCCTCCCGCCGATCGGCCCGATCGCGGATCTCCACATCGTCGCGCGAGCGATGCTCGTGCTCGCCGGCTTCACCGCGGCGTACGTCGCCGAGGTGGTGCGCGGCGGGCTGCAATCGCTCCCGCACGGACAGGAAGAGGCCGCGCAGGCGCTGGGGCTGTCGGGCTTCCAGACCACGTGGTTGATCGTGCTGCCCCAGGCGCTGCGCGCCGTCATTCCCGCGCTGGTGTCGCAGTTCATCAGCCTGTGGAAGGACACCACGCTCGTCTTCGGACTGAGCTTGCTGGAGTTGCTTGGGGCGTCGGAAGCCGCGATTGCGCAGCAACGGTTCATCGGTCGGCAGGCCGAGGTGCTGCTGTTCGCGGGGTTCGTGTTCTGGCTCGTGTCGCTCACGATGTCGCGCCTGTCGCAACGTATCGAGCGCTCACTCGGCGTCGGAGAGCGCTAAGCCGGCAAGGCCGGCATAAGGGGAGAAAGACCATGGCCGGAGCCAACGAGTCCGCCAGCTCGTACCCGGAGCCGTCGCCGACCGGGCGCCCCATGATCGTCACCGAGAACGTGACGAAGTGGTTCGGCGACTTCCAGGCGCTGAAGGGCATTACGACGTCGATTGCCGAGGGCGAGGTGGTCGTTGTCCTGGGGCCGTCCGGCTCCGGCAAGTCGACCTTCATCCGCACGCTCAACCGACTCGAGCCGCACGACGGCGGTCGCATCGTGATCGACGGGGTGGAGTTGAACGACGACCTTCGAAACCTTGAGCACATTCGCTCTGAGGTGGGGATGGTCTTCCAGTCGTTCAACCTGTTCCCGCATCTGACCGTGGAGCGAAACATCACGCTCGCGCCCCAGAAGGTGCGGCACCTGCCGCGCGCGGAGGCGAGGGCGCTGGCAGACGAGCTCCTCGTACGAGTGGGCATTCCGGAGCAGGCCGACAAGTTCCCCGGGCAGCTCTCCGGCGGGCAGCAACAGCGTGTGGCGATCGCGCGTGCGCTCGCGATGCGGCCAAAGATCATGCTCTTCGACGAACCCACCTCGGCGCTCGACCCGGAGATGATCAAGGAGGTGCTGGACGTGATGCGCGAGCTCGCCGCTTCCGGCATGACGATGATCGTCGTCTCCCATGAGATGGGGTTCGCGCGCGAGGTGGCTCACCGCCTGATCTTCTTCGATGAGGGATTGCTGGTCGAAGAAGGCACGCCCGAGCAGTTCTTCGAGCACCCGCGCGAGGACCGCACGAAGCTCTTTCTCAGCCAGATCCTCTAGCGGGAGCCGCGAGGCGAGGCCCGAGGGGCGGTGACGCGATGAGCGCGCGGGGAAGCGCCTCCACCGCGCTCAGCCGTCGCCGTGCGTATTCCCGGGCGAGGCAGCGTCCGCATCGAAGTCCGCCGCGCTCGGCGCCGCCGTGAGAAAGAGCCCCACGCCGGCAGTGAAGCCGTGCATGAAGGTCTTGCCGGCAATCGGGCCGATCTCCCCGTTGCAGAAGAGGCCGGCAGTCGGCGGCGCGCCCAGCGCTTCGGCGATTGCCGCGGCATCGTGGTCGGCCACGCCGAAGAGGTCGCGGCCACGGCCGTTGCAGGTGCACAGCAGCACCCCGAGCAGCTCCTGACCGTTGCCGATCGCCGCCGGCACATCGGCGAGCTGAGCGCGCAAGTCCTCGTCTGCGGCAACGGCGTCGCGGAACTGGAACTGGAGCGTCTGCCCGACACGCACGTTGGCGCTCACGGCGATCGCGCCGCTTGCCTGGTCGTAGCCGAGCAGGTTGCGAATGAGGTAGTCGCCGCGTCCGAACTCGTCCCGGTATTCGTCGATCGCGAGCCCGACGAGCAGGTTGCGACTCGCCCGCTCGCGCGTGTCAGCATCCAACGCCGTGATCGTCTCGCGCAGTACCTCGATCGCCGGCCGGTTGCCGATCGTCTGCACGTAGTTGCGTTCTGCGGACGTGATCGTCCACGGGTGACCGATCGGCTGGGCACCCTGCGCGACCACGGTGCGCACCTCGATCGCGCCCCCGAGCGCGAGCAACACACTGCCTGCCGGTCGCACGCGCGCGCCATGAAAGAGGGCGGTTCCGGGGCAGCCGTTGTGAGAAGACGCCAGTCCACCGATCAACGGCACGCCCGGCCAGCGTTCCTCGAGGCTCGCGATCAGCTGATCCGCATTGACCGAGTAGGGATCTGCGAACAGCACCAGCGCAGAGACGTCCGCGCCGGCGAGCGCACCCAGCGCGTTTACCGCACGCGTGTAATCCTCCGGCAGGACCACGGGGGTGAGCGTTGCGCCGGGCAGCTCGAGCGCCATTACCGTAATCGCCGGCATGTCCTCGGCCTCGCGACCCGGTCCCACGACCGTCTGCCCGCTGCAGCCGATCAACTGGCCGGGTCGCAGCGTCTCGTCGAGGCGCGCGAGAATGTCGACGTAATGCTCTGAGAAGCGCGAGTCCACGAATACGATCGCGAGGTCGGCATCCTCGGAGCCGGCGAGCGCCGTGAGCACGGAATCGACGGCCACGTCCCAGGTCTCGCCGCCCTCGATCGCGGCCACACCACTTCCACCGCCGGCAGCCGACCTGGCGGCGCGGCCGCTCGTATCCGTGTCGTGCCGGGATGTCACCTGTACCTCGCAGACGCGTCGCAGAGCAGGGCGCCGGCGCCGGCCCGAGGCGCAGAGCCCCGGGCCGGGATGGTCATCGCGCTCGCGAGGGCGACGCGTACGTCCCCCGCGACCGGCGCGCTAGGAGCCGGATGTGGCGGAAGTGTCGCGCGCGAGCGTGTCGAGGAACCACTGGAGGTCACGCTTCATCCAGTCGCCGACCGTGCAGGACATTCGATAGCCGCGGAAGGCTTCAAAGCAGGCGCGGTGCGTCATGAACAGCTCGCGTCGTCCGATCGCGGTGGCGTCGCGCTCCTCCCAGAGGGCGAGCCCGTCGGCAGCGTCGGCAATGCGCGCTCCACACTGATCGCACACCCCTCGAGCGGTGGCTTCGCGGTTCTCCCACTCGATCACGATTGGCATGCCGACCTCACTGTTCGCTGCCCGGCGGGCTGCATCGTAACAGGAGCGAATGCGTCCGCCAGGGGCGCATTCGCTCCTGTGTGCTCGATCCGGCCGAGGTCCCCTCTGCAACCCGCTCGTGCTCCGGCGACCGCTACTTGGAGCGAACCTTCTTCCAGTACAGGGTCTGCTGCTTGCCGTCGGCCCACGATGAGCGGACCCGGAGGTTGAGCTCCTTCGCCGCCTCCTGCAGCATGCGCTTCACAGAGCTCGGCTTCTCGCCTCGCTCGACCTCGACCTTGCCGGCATCACCCTTCTGCAGGGCATCCATGAACGGCTGACGCGCCTGTCGCGCCGCGATACCGCGACCAAGCACGACTTCGCTGGGGTCGAGTGCCGTGAACTTCGCCATCATTCCTCCTAGGCAATCGCGGGCTATCCGGGCAAGCCCTCACTGGTTGTTGCGGGTACGAAATGGCCCGTTTCGATGCGATGAAGTGTCGCCCCTCGCCTGATGCGACGGATCAAGGTTACGCAACGTTTCGTCGGCCTGCGAGCGTCCCCCGTAGAAATCATGCTGACCTGACAGCTTCGGCCTCTAGTGCGGCCGTTATCAGTTTCGGAAAACGCATGCGCGCGTGTGGCGCACTCGGCTCGCCTCTCATGTACGCGCGCGAATGACCGCATCCGGACGATACGGTGGCGCTTCCGTGTGACGGCATTCGACGGTACACGGCGCGCGGTTCCTGCTGAGTTCAACATCAGCGTGCGCCGTTAGGGACGCGCGTAATCGTCTTGCCTCGCCGCTCCACGTACGCGCTCGCGGAACGCCCGCGTACCGCGCGTCATTCGCGACGCAGTTCGCGGGTCTCGATGCACGACAAACGGCCACCATCCGACGGGCAGACCGAAGTCGTGCCACCGGATGACTCGGCACGGCGCTCGACGCCGCGCATCGAGAGGACGGCGGGCATGCTGCGCGCGGCGCGCCTATTCGATCAGGGACTGGCCCCAGCGGTCGAGCGAGCTCACCTCGGCGAGCGCGCGCCGCTGTGCGTCGCCGAAGCGGCCGCGCGGGTACCCGAGCGGGACGCAGTAGACGATCTGCACTTCGGAAGGAATGCCGAACAGCCTGTGCACGCGCTCGTCCACGTCGCGGTGGAGCGTGGTGATCGTGCCGCCGATGTCGAGCGCCCGCGCCGCCAGGAGCAGATTCTGCGTCGCCGGGATCACGGACGCCATGGCGCCGGCCCCCTGTGCCATCGCGCACACGAGCACGATCACGGGCGCGACGCCGATCTCGTCCGCGAGCCGCATCGCAGATTGCATCGAGCGGTCCTCAGGCGAGATGTCCTCGGGACCGTGAATGCCGGCATCCCGGCGCTTCGCCCACCACGCCTCGCGATAGAGCGGCGCGAACTCGTCCAGCAGGGCGCGATCGCGGACCACGAGGAAGTGCCACGGCTGGGAGTTGCCGCCACTTGGCGCGCGGACCGCGGCGGTGAGGATGTCGAGCACGTCCTGCTCCGGCAGCGGGTTGGGACGGAAACGACGAATCGCCCGCTGCGTAAACATCGCCTCGCCGAGGGGCATCGTCAGTCGGTCGCCGGTCGCCATCGCGCACTCCTGCCTTCGTCTCCGGTCGCAGGCGCCGAGGATATAGTCGCCGCGCGCCGAAGGGGGCAGCAATGGAGATCCGCGATCGTGGGGTGCGCCGATGGTGGGTGGCGGCATGACCGCCTTCGGGTTACCTCCCGCGGGCGCGCCGCGGCTCGCCGGGAAGGTCGCGATCGTGACCGGCGCCGGCTCACGCGGCGCCGGCATTGGCAACGGTCGTGCGGCGGCGATGCTCTTCGCGCGCGAAGGCGCGCGTGTGCTGCTGGTGGATCGCGACGAATCGCCGGCGCGCGACACCCTGGCACTGATCGAGGCAGAGGGGGGCGAAGCCGCGGTCTACACGGCGGATGTCACCGTGAGCGAGGACTGCGCGGCGATGGTCGCATACACGCTCGAGCGCTGGGGGCGGCTCGACATCCTGCACAACAACGTCGGCATCGGCAGCCGCGGGAGCGTGGTCGAGGAGAGTGAAGAGGAGTGGGAGCGCGTCCAGCGCGTGAACGTCACGAGCATGATGCTCACGAGCAAGCACGCGATCCCCGCGATGATGCGCAGCGGCGGCGGGGCGATCGTGAACGTGTCTTCAATCTCGGCGCTGCGCCCGCGCGGGCTCACGGCCTACTCGACCTCGAAGGGAGCGGTGATCGCGCTCACACGAGCGATGGCCGTCGATCACGCGCGGGACGGCGTGCGCGTGAACTGCATCGCGCCCGGGCCGGTGTTCACACCGATGGTCGCCTCCGAGGGGATGAGCGACGAACTCCGTGAGCGCCGGCGGCTCGCGTCCCCGCTGCAGGTGGAGGGCACCGGCTGGGACATCGGCTACGCGGCGCTGTTTCTCGCATCCGACGAAGCGCGGTACATCACCGGCGTCGTGCTCGTGGTGGACGGCGGGACCACGATCGTGGGGCCCTCACGCTGAAGGCCGCTCGCCCTGCCGGTGGCGGCGGTGAAGAGCGGATCAGTACCCGCGGCGCCTCACGTGCACACCGCCCGTGAGCAGGCTCACCAGCAGCATGGCGACCATGACGAAGAGGAACACCTTCGCCACGAAGATGGCAAGGCCGCCGAAGAGCAGCGCAAGTAGCAGGAAGAGCACGAGCAAACCAGGCATGACTGCCTCCGTCATCGGCTGCGTCCGCGTGCTTCAGGCACGCGACCGTTCGACCGCCACGTAACGTACGAACCGGCACGCTGCCGTCGGATTACAGGGCGGCGTTTCGGGTTGCGGCCTGCTTGCAGTTTCACCGCCGCCGGCGGCAACGCGCCGGGGCGCCGCGGCACTCGGCGAACGGTCACCCACGACGTCTGAGTGCTGGTTCGGCGTCGCGCAGCCCGCCGGCAGCCACACCACGCGGGACGTGGGAATGGGCGCCGTGACTGACCACGACCGTGTCCGGCGCCTCCCGGTGACCACGGCTCGCGTGCCCCCACGGCCGCGGTCACCGCGAGTTCACTCCGGCGCGTGCACCACACCGCCCGTGGCGAGAGCGGCGATCTCGGCGCCCGTGAGTCCGAACTCCGTCAGCACCTCGCGCGTGTGCTCGCCCAGTGCCGGCGCGGCGAAGCGGGCCCGGGTGGGCGTCTCGCTCAGGCGCACCGCCGGGCCGACCACGCGCTGCGGTCCCGTGACGCTGTGCATGAGCTCCGTCATCAGTCCTTCCGCGACGACCTGCGGGTCGTCCGACATCTCCTCGGGGAAGTGGAGCGGCGAGACGGGCACGCCGGCGCGGTCGAAGGCCGCGACCCAGTCCCCCGTCGAACGCGTGCGCATGCGCTCACGTACGAGCTGCTTCCACTCCGCGGCGCGCTCGACGTTCGCGGGGTCGGCGGCGTCGAACTCGGGATCGTCGCTCGGCTCATCTTCGATGCCGAGCACACGGCGCATGGCGTCTCGGTTCGGCTTCGTCAGCGCGCCGAGCACGATCGCTCCGTCGCTCGTGTGGTAGCCGCCGTAGTAGATCGTGAACGAGGCCGCGAGCCGCCGAGACGGCTGGCGTGCGGCGAGGATCTCGTCCAGACTCCCGCCGGCCGATCGCGCCGCTTCCATCGCGGCGACGGCCGGATCGCGGAGCACCGCATCGCTCACCGGTTCGCGCATGACCTGGCGGTTCTGGATGAAGAGCGCCGCCTGTAGCAGCGAGGTCGAGACGTACTGGCCCGTGCCGGTGCGCTCGCGGTGATAGAGCGCGGCGCAGATGCCCATGGACGCAGCGAAGCCGGCCATGAAGTCCGAGTACGGATTGCCGAGTGAGGCCGGCGCACCGTCCTCGTCGCGCTTCCCTTCCACCGCCATCAGACCGGAGTACGCCTGGGCGACGATGTCGGAGCCCGGGCGCGCGGCCTCCGGACCGTGCTCACCGAAGCCCGTGTTCTGCCAGTAGATGAGGTCGCTCCGGATCGCGCGCAGCGTCGCGTAATCGATGCCGAGCCGCTCGGGCACGCCCAGCCGATAGTTGCTGATCACGACGTCGATGCCCGGGATCAGGCGGTGGATCAGTTCGCGTCCGCCCGGTCGGTGGAGGTCAACGACGAGGCTCCGCTTTCCGCGATTGAGGCCCTGGAAGAACTTGCTCTCGCCCGGTACCACGGAGTTCAGGCGGCGATGCGAGTCGCCCCCCGGAGGCTCGACCTTGATCACGTCGGCGCCGAGATCGGAGAGGTTCACGCCGCACACGGGCCCGGCGACGATCTGCGTGAACTCGAGCACGCGGATCCCCGCCAGCGGCCCGGGCGTCACGCCCGCGTCGACCGGCTGCGTCATACGGCGTCCCCGTTCCCGGTAGCGGCGGTCACGCCGCGTGGATGAAGCGTTCGAAGAAACTGCGCACGGCGGCGTTGAAGTCCGCGGGCACGTCCATGTTCACGCCGTGTCCGCCGTTCAGCTCCACGACCTCGAGCTGCGCGACGTGCTGCTCGATGTAGCGACGATTCTCGGCGAAGCGCTCCTCGCGCACGCCGACGCACATCAGCGTCGGCACGGTGTTCTCGTCACCCCGCCCGTAGAGCGAGACGCTCGGCACCGTGTACATGCTCGTGCGCGCGATGCCGACGGCGGAGTGGAGGGCGGTATCGGCCTCCAGCGCACTGCGGAACTCGGGTGTCAGCCGGCGGTTGCGCGAGGGGTTGAGCGGGCTGTCGCGGGGGTCCGGCAGGGTGCCGTCCTCGATGCGCGCGAGCTGTGCGGCTCGCCCTTCCGCCATTCGCTCCTGTGTCTCCGGCGAGGCGAAGGCGCTGCCGGAGTTCGTGAACGCCTGGGCGATCACGCGCTCAGGATGGGCCAGCCCGTATCGCAGCGTGAGCCCGGCGCCGAGCGACTGGCCGATCGTGAACCACCGCTCGGCACCCACCGCTTCGCGAATGCGTTCGAATTGCTCGATGTAACGCTCGGGCTCGTAGCACGCGGGATCGTCGGGCGTCGGCGAATGCGCGTGTCCGTACAACTCGACGATCACGGGCCGCATGAAGGCGGTCAGCCCTTCGAGATTCGGATACCAGTGCGAACGGGCGGAATAGATGCCGTGCACGAGCAGCACGTGCGGCCCCGTCGAGCCGTGTGTCTCGTAGTAGAGGTCCGGGCAGTTCATGTGCACCCTTCGCGCCGGGCCGGTCGCGCGTCGCCCCGCGGGCGGCACTGTAGCAGCGGCGCAGGGGGCGGGGATGGTGCGCGTGGGGTGCCGTTCGGGCGCGCCCGGGAGGCTACCGTCGAGGCGATTCGCGATCGGGACGATCGAGCGGGGCCGCCGCGCTCGTCGGCGGGCTCGGCATGATGCCCGACGCTTGCTTCGCGGACGACCGGGGGTACTGCGAGGCCGTGCGCGGCACCGCCCCCGACATCGTCGGCGGGCACCTGATTCACCCGACGGCCACACTACTGTCCGGCGCCACGAAGCTCGACTGTCTGGGTTCGCCAGACGAGGCGCTACGCTTGCGCCGCGCAATCGAGGGCGTATGTGCAGAGGCGCTGAGCATCGCGAGGAGGGCGGACACATGCCGCTGCCGCTCGAACACATCCGGGTGCTGGATCTCACGCGCGCCCGCTCGGGGCCGACCGCAGTTCGGCAGCTGGCGGACATGGGCGCGCAGGTGATTCAGGTCACCGCGCCCGTCGAAGACGGCAGCGTCGGCGGCGCGCATGGTTCGGACTACCAGAACCTCCACCGCAACAAACGGTCGATTTCGATCAACCTCAAGGACTTCCGCGGTTCGCGTCTGCTCAAACAGCTGGCCGAGCGTTCCGACGTGCTCGTCGAGAACTACCGGCCAGAGGTGATGACGCGACTGGGGCTCGGGTACGAGACGCTCAGCCAGACGAACCCGCGGCTGATCTACGCGGCGATCTCCGGCTTCGGCGACCACGGGCCGTACCGAGATCGCCCCGGTTACGACCAGATCGCACAGGGGTTGGGCGGCCTGATGTCGGTCACCGGGGCACCCGACGGCGGTCCGATGCGCGTTGGGATTCCGGTGGCGGACCTCACCGCCGGGCTCTTCCTGGCGCAGGGCGTCCTGGTCGCGCTTGTCGAGCGGGAGCGCTCGGGCCGCGGGCAGAAGGTCACGACGTCGCTGCTGCAGGCGATGGTGCAGATGCTCGACTTCCAGGCGACACGCTGGCTGATTGATGGCCAGGTGCCACCACAGGCGGGCAACGATCACCCCACGGGCTATCCCACCGGCGTGTTCCCCACCCTGGACGCGCCGATCAACATCGCCGCAAGCACGCAGTCGATGTGGGTGAGCCTCTGCCACACGCTGGGAGCCCCGGACCTCGTGGGCGATTCGCGCTTCACAGGCGGCCGCGAGCGCTCGGCGCACCGCGGCGAGCTGCGCCCGCTGCTCGAAGAGCGCACGGCGACCTTCGCTTCCGAGGATCTCATCCAGCGCCTGAACGACGGCGGCGTCCCGGCCGGTCCGATCCTCGACATCCGCCAGGTCTTCCAGAACGAACAGGTGAAGGCGATGGAGCTGAGCTCCCCGGTCGAGCACCCGGTGCTCGGGGAGCTCAACCTGCTCGCGCCGCCGGTCCGGCTGTCGCGCACGGCGGGCGCCGTGCGCACGGCCGCGCCGGATCCCGGTGCGGACAGCGATCAAATTCTCGCGGAGCTCGGATACGGCCCGGCCGAGCGGCAGGCACTGCACGCCTCCGGCGTGATCTGAGCGGCCGCGTGGAAGGGGCGCTCACAGCATGCCGGATCCGACGAGGCCGGGCCGCCCGGCGCTGCGCTGGACGGGTGTGTGTCTGGATTGCGCCGACGCGGACGAGCTGGCGCGATTCTACGGCCGGCTGCTCGGGTGGGAGATCGGCGCGCGCGATGGTGCGGGTTGGATCCAGATGCGCGATCCGGCGGGTGGCGTCGCACTGAATTTCCAGGCGGAGCGCTGGTACCGGCCGCCCGTCTGGCCGGAGCAGCCCGACGGTCAGGACAAGATGCTGCACTTCGAAATCGAGGTGGACGACGTCCAGGCGGCGGTCGCCCACGCCGTCGCGGCGGGCGCGCGGGTCGCACCCTACCAGCCACCGGATCGGTCCCCGCTCCAGCTGCGGGCCATGCTCGACCCGGCCGGGCATCCCTTCTGCCTCTATGCGGACGAGGACCCGATCCGAACCCATGAGCCGCGCTGAGTCTTCCAGCGTCGGCCGGACGGGCGTCGCGTCACCCGGCCGACACCGGCGATAAGGTGGACCGCGGCCCGTTGCCGCGACAGCGTCGACGACGGAGCACCAGACGTACTGCTCGAAGCCGGTGATATCGATCCAGACGACGCCGGCTGAAAGCGCGAAGGCGCCCCGGGCGACGGACGGAAGCAGGATGCGCATGGCCACGAGGACGGACACGCAGTCCCCCGCGCCGCACGTTGCCGACAGCCACGGTCTGATCCGCGTGGAGGGCGCGCGTGAGAACAACGCTCTCGGGCGGCGAGCGCCAGCGGCTCAAGCTCGCCATCCACATGGCTGAAGCGGGCGACGTCTACGTGCTCGACGAGCCGGCCACCGGCCTGCACCTCGCCGACGTCGCGCAGTTGCTCGGCCTGTTCGACCGGCTGGTCGACGCCGGCAGTCGGTGATCGTGATCGCGCATCACCAGGCGGTCATGGTGCACGCCGACTGGATCATCGACCTCGGGCCCGGCGCCGGTCACGACGGCGGGCGGATCATCTTCGAGGGCACCCCCGCCGATCTCGTCGCCACCCGCTCGACGCTCACCGGCGAGTACCTCGCGGCATACGTCGGCGCGTGAAGCGCGGCGCTCGCGGGTCACCGTGAAGCGTGTGCTTTCAACCGCTGCGACTCCCGTCGCACGGTCGCCGTACTGCCAGAGGCTGCCCAAGGACGGCGGGCGTCCTAATCGGCGAACACCTCTGTGACCATGACGCCGCCGCCCGGTCGCACGATCGCGCCGATGCCGATGCGGCGGTAGTGCTCGCCGAGGATGTTCGCTCGGTGTGGGGCGGAGGCCATGAGCGTAGCGTGCGCTCCCCCGCCACTCTGGCCGCTCACGAGGTTCTCCGCCGCGTATCCGAACGAGACGCCCGCCGCGCGCATGCGGTCGAACGGGTCCTCTCCATCCGGGTTCGAATGGCCGAAGAAGTCGCGCGCGATCATGTCGCGTGAGTGCGCGCGAGCGACCGCGACCATCGTCGCATCGAGGGTGAGCGCGGGCAGGCCGGCGGCCTCTCGTTCCTCGTTGACGGACGCGAAGATCACGGCCTGGGCGGTCGCGTTTGGGTCGGAGGGTTGCGCGGTCGGCACCGGGGAGGGCGTCGGCGTACGCGCGACCGCCGGCGCGAACCGGCGCACGGTGACGACGCTCGACGGCTCGGTCATGCCGGCGCGCAGCGCGCTCACGAAGGCGGGCGCGGACGGCAGATAGACGAGCCACGTCTGCGAACGGACATCGAGCGCGGAAACGCTCTCGACCGCGAAGCTCTGGCGCGCGACGAGCGTCGCGGGATCGTTCGTGCCGGCGAGGCCCTGCACGAGCCCTCCCGGCGGCGGCGGATCGAAGGTGTTGCCGTTGCCGCTCACGGAGGGAGACGTCGTCGGGGGACGAGGCGGGAGAGCGGTGACGGTGAGCACCCCGGCGCGGCGGATGATGACCACCGAGTCGGGCGTGAGCGCCTGCGCGGTGAGGGTGTTCGCGAGCGCTCCCGGTATGTACACCAGCCACGTCTGCGTGGCCGGCACGAGCACGGACACGGTCTCGACGGCGAACGCCTGCGCGGTCGCGACGGCGGCCGGGTCCGACGAGCCGGCGATGCCGATCGTCAGTCCACCTACCGGCGGCGGCTCCAGCGCGTTTGGCTCCGCGTGCGCGTGCGCGTGCGCGGGCGCAGGCGCGAGGGCGACGAGCGACAGGGCGGCGAGCAGCCCGAGCGGGATCCGGCGTAGGAGCGTGACTCTGCGGGCGGCCGATGCAGCGATGCGTGCTGTGGACGGGTGCGCCATTCGCAGAATCCTGTGTGTATGGGGGGGCCGGGCTCCGTGCGGGGTGCCCGACCCAGTAGTAGTAACGGCCAATCATCGGATCGCGTTCGGTGGTCCGCCGGACGAGCGTGCGCGCTCGACCGCGGCGAGGCGCCGGGCGAGCGCCAGCGCCTCGTCCAACGTACGCACTTCGCCCGTCGCCGTGGCCTCGTCAACGGCGATGAGCACCCGCCCGACGGCCGGTCCGGGCGCCAGTCCGGTCGCGGCGATCAGCGCGTGGCCGTCCAGCAAGCGCTCCCCCGCCCCGGGCGGGCGCGCATCGCTCGCCGGTTGCCAGCCGACGATCCCGCGCACGTGAGCCACGTATGCCGGCCAGCGGGGGAGCAATGCCTCCGCCCCGACCGTGGCCAGCGAATCGGCGAGGAACAGCCAGCACACGTCCGGCGTCGCGTCACCGAGCGCGCGATGGAAGCGGTGCAGCGCCTTCGCCGTCGGTGGCTCACCCGGCGAGCGCACCTGGCCAGGCCGCAGGTGCTGCTCGATCAGGAGGGCGATGCGGTCGATCAACGCGCCGGGCAGCCGCCAGCGGGCCAGATCCGCGCGCGCGATCGCCGCGCCTCGCTCGGCGTGACCGAAGAAGTGCGTGCGCCCGTCCGGTTCCACGCTGCGCGTCGACGGCTTGCCGGCATCGTGCAGCAGCGTCGCCATGCGGAGCGCGACGCGATGGCGCCAGAGATGCTCGTGCGGGGCACCCCAGCGCGTCGCCGGCCAGGGCTCGTCCCAGAGCCCGTGCCATGCCCGCGCGTGCTCGACGTCGCCCGGCGGTTGCGGCGCGATCAGCGCATCGATCCATTCGCTCGCCACCAGCTGGTGCTCGAGCACGCGGAAGCGATGCACCGGCCACTGCTCGACGTCCCGGCCCGCGGCGAGGCCGGGGAAGCACACCTCCAGCAGCGCGCTCGCCTCGAGCAGCCGCACGCCACGCGCGGCGTCTGGCGCCGCGAACAGGCGCAACAGCTCCGCTCCCACGCGCTCGCCCGCGACCGTTGCCAGGCTCCCCGCCTCGGCGCGCACGGCGTCGAGGGTGGAGACCTCGATCGTAAAGTCGAGCTCGGTCGCCAGTCGCACCGCGCGCAACGCGCGGATCGGGTCCGCCGCGAGGGCGCTCGGCGCGGTCGCACGCAGCACGCGGCGGTCGAGATCCGAAAGCCCGCCGTGGTTGTCGAGCACGAGCGTGCGGTCGAGCGCGCGCAGCCCGGCAGCGGGCGCGTCGACGAGCGGAAGGGCGAGTGCGTTCACGGTGAAGTCGCGACGCGCGAGATCCTCGTCGCGCGAGCCCTGCATCGGCACGATGTCGACCTGGCCCGGCCCGCCGCCGGGGAACGGCACGCGGTACAGCGGCCACGGCTCGCGGCCGATCGCCACGACGCGCGTACTGAGCGCGCTCGCGGCAAGCGCCGCGAAGCGCTGTGCCTCGCCGGCGCCGCCGGGTACCGCGACGTCGATCTCGGCCGCGTCGCGGCCGAGCAGCGCGTCACGCACGGCGCCACCCACGATCACGGCGCCGGCAAGCGGCTCGCACGCGGCGGCGCCGCGCACGAGTGCCGCGAGCTGCGCGAGCACGCGGTCGATGGTGCGCGGGACTGACCGGTCGCCGGCGTGTGTCACGTCGCCACCCAGTCTAGGCTCGACCTTCGGTCGCACCCCGGGGAAGGACCGCACGTCTGTGCCGGACGCGGAGCAATGCACGTTCTGCCGCGTGGTCGCCGGCCATGAGCCGGCCGCGACCGTGTACGCGGACGCGCTGGTGGTCGTCTTCCTGGATCGCCGGCCGCTGTTCCCGGGCCACTGCCTGCTCGTCCCGCGCACGCACGTCGAGACGCTGGGCGATCTGCCCCCGGACGCCGTAGGCCCGCTCTTCGAGCGGGTGCGGCGGCTGAGCGTCGCGGTCGAGCGGGCGATGGACGCGGAGGGCACGTTCGTCGCGATGAACAACCGCGTCAGCCAGAGCGTGCCGCATCTGCACGTGCACGTCGTGCCGCGGCGCCGCCGTGACGGGTTGCGCGGCTTCTTCTGGCCGCGCACCACGTACGACGACGGCGCACATGCGGAGCGCGTGCGCGCGTCGATCGCCGGGGCGCTGGAAGGCGCGGACGGCTGAAGCGGGACATCGCTAGCATGCGCGGCGTTCGACATTGACCGCACGCGATGAGGAGAAGCGATGTTCTTTGAGCTCCGCCAGTACAAGATCCGGCCCGGCGCGCAGAAGCAGTTCGTGAAGCTCATGGAGGAAGAGGTCATCCCCTTCCAGGTGAAGCAGGGGATGACCATCCTCGGCAGCTTCGTCGGCGAGACGGACGACTCCGTCTACGTCTGGATCCGCCGCTTCAAGAACGAGCGCGAGCGCGCGCGGCTGTACAAGGCGGTCTACGAAAGCGACTTCTGGAAGACGCAGATTGGGCCGAAGCTCCCCGACCTGATGGCGCCCGGTGGAGTGAACGTGCAACGCATCACCGCCACGAACCGCTCAGTGCTCCAGTAGCCGGAGCCCGGGCGCGCGGCTGCAACCCGGCGCAAACCGGGCCGCGCCGTGGGTCACGAGCGAAATCGCGGAATCACTTCCTGTGCGAAACGCTCCCATGTCGGCAACATCTTCGACGGCGGGTAGCCGGGGAACGTCGCGAAATAGATCACGCAGTCCACGCCCGCCCGCTCGAGCGCTTCCAGTTGGGCGATCTCGGTGGGGACGTCCTTGATCAGGTTCGCCATCGCGCCGGGCTCGTCCGTGGACATGCGCATGCGGCGGGTCCAGTCGCGATCCTCGGGGAGGTCCCCGGCTTCGCCGTACCACTGCCCGTAGCGCTCGCTGCGCCAGCGCACATGCTCCTTCACGTCCTCCCACGCGGCGCCGGGGTCTTCGCTCAGGATCACGGAGCGGAGCACCGCGACGGTCATCGCGGCGGGGTCCCGACCGGCGTCGGCCACGAAGCCGCGGTAGCGCGTGATCAGCTCAGGCGATCCGACGGCGATCACTCCGTCCGCGAACCTGGCCGCGCGCTTCAGCGGCGCGTCGGCACGTGCGGCCATCCAGATCGGCGGCCGCGGCTGCTGGACCGGTCGCGGCGTCACGGCGAGATCGTCGAAGTTGAAGTGGCGGCCGTGGAACGAGAACCGCTCCTCCGTCCAGGCGCGGGTGATGATCTCCATGCTCTCGTCCATCACCCGCGGCCGGTGCTTGCGGTTGATCCCGAACGCGTCGAACTCGTCGAGCTTGTAGCCCAGCCCCGGGCCAAAGATGAACCGACCGTTCGACAGGATGTCGACGATTGCGCCCTCCTCCGCGATGCGCAGGGGGTGGTGCAGCGGCAGCAGCAGCACGGAGTGACCGATCTTCACGCGCTCGGTGATCATCGCGATCGCCGAGGCGGCCGCGTTCACGGTCGGCAGGTAGCCGTCGTCGGTGAAGTGGTGCTCGGTCACCCAGACCGAGTCCCACCCGCCGAACGATTCGATGGCGCGGATCTGGTCGAACGTCTCGGCGTAGAGCGCGGGCGACGGGACGAACCACGGGGGCGGGTTCCGGAAGTCGTAGAGCAGGCCGAATTGCATCGTCGCTCCGATCCACAGGCGCAATGGCGGCGCCACTATAGGGCCGGCCCTTCGGCCCACGCCGCGCGGCATGAGCGCCGATCGCGCGTGCTAGTCTGCCGCCGCGCTCAGCCCCGGGCGCGTTCCCTCGTCGTGACAAGGAGAGCGCTAGATGTCGACCGTGCAGACGATTCGCGGGCCGATCGAGAGCAGTGCGCTGGGCGTGACGCTGTCGCACGAGCACATGGGACCGGGCGCCGCCGGGATGGAGCGCATCCCCGGGCTCTTCGACGAGGAGTTCGTGCTCAAGGCCGATCTCGCGGCGCTGGCCAAGGCGAGGGCGGCCGGTATCCAGAGCATCATCGACCTCACGCCGTTCGACCTCGGACGCCAGATCTCGCTCTTCGCAAAGATCGCCGACGCGGATCCGGGCGTGAACATCGTGTGCGCGACGGGCGTCTACCGCTGGGTGCCGTTCTATTTCATGGGGGCGGACGTGGACGCCATCGCCGAGCACTTCCTGCGCGAGATCCAGGACGGCATCGAGGGCACCGGGATTCGCGCGGGCATCATCAAGCTGGCATGGGACCTCGAGTACCGGCTGGACGAAGGCGGCGCATTCTCGCCGCGCGGTCTGCTGGAGAAGACGGCCCGCGCGGCGGCGCGCGCGGCGAAGGCCGGCGGCGTCCCGATCTCCTGTCACACGCGCGCGGTGGACCGGCTCGGGGAACCGCTGCTCGACATCTTCACCGATGAAGGCCTCGACCTCCGCGCGGTCACCATCGGTCACACCAACGACAGCCAGGATCTGGACTACATCACCGGGCTCGCGAAGCGCGGCGCCACGGTCGGCCTCGATCGTTTCTCCCAGGCCGCCGAGGACTACGTCGCCCAGCGCGCCGGTATCGCGCTGGCGCTCGCGCAAGCCGGGTACGCCGCGCAGACGTCGCTTGGCCACGACGCGGCACCGCTCATGTTCCTCGGCTTCACCCGCCCGCCCAACGAGGACTGCTGGCTGCTGGTCCCCGAGGTCGAAGTCCCATGGTTGCGCGCTCACGGCGCCACCGAGGCGCAGATTGACGCGATGCTGAGGGGCTCGATCCGCGCGACGTTCGAAGCTGCGGCGGCCATGCTCGGCTAGTGCGACCCGCCGGCCCGGCACCGGCGCAGCGCGAGTCATCCATTGAGGGGCACGACCAACCGACAGGTGTAATATCCCGCCGAACCAGGGGCCGAGCCCCTGCCCTCGTTTGACTGGAGGAGTGCGCATGACCACGCCGACGACCACGCAGCTGGACTCCGAGCAACTGCTCTGGATGTACCGGACGATGGTGCGCATCCGAGAGTTCGAGGAGGCCGCCGGGCGGCTGGCCGAGCAGGCGCGCATCCCGGGCGCCGTGCACCTGTACGCCGGCGAGGAGGCGGTCGCGGTCGGGGTCTGCTCGAACCTCGACCCCGAAGACACGATCACGAGCACGCACCGCGGACACGGTCACTGCATCGCCAAGGGCGGCGACGTGAAGCGCATGTTCGCGGAGCTGTTCGGCAAGGCCGATGGCTACTGCCACGGCAAGGGCGGTTCGATGCACATCGCCGACCTCGAGATCGGCATCCTCGGCGCGAACGGGATAGTGGGCGGCGGCCCGCCGATCGCCGTCGGTTCCGCGTTCGCGGCGAAGTACAAGAAGAACGGGCGCGTCTGTGTCTGCTTCACCGGCGACGGCGCGACCAACGAAGGCACGTGGCACGAGTCGCTGAACCTCGCCGCGCTCTGGAAGCTGCCGGTGATCTTCGTGATCGAGAACAACCACTACGGCGAGTTCACGCCGCAATCCGGCCAGGGCGCGATTCCCCGCCTGTCCGACCGCGCAGCCTCGTACGGCATCCCCGGCGTGACCGTGGACGGCCAGGACGTGGTGGCGGTGAACGAGGCGGCACGCGAGGCGATCGCCCGCGCACGCGCGGGGGACGGTCCGACGCTGATCGAGGCAGACACCTACCGCTATTACAACCACACGGGCATGAGCGAAGGCGACCCGCGCCCGGCCGAAGAGCGAGCCGCATGGCGTGAGCGCGACCCCATCACGATCCTACGCGGCGTGCTCACGGAGCAGGCGATCCTCTCCGGAGAGAGCGCGGAACGCGTGGAGCAAGAGGTCCGCCGCGAGATCGAGGAAGCGATCAAGTTCGGCGAGGCGTCGCCGTATCCGGAGCTGAGCGAACTGCTGACCGACGTCTACACGGAGTAGCACCGCGCCGGCACCGAGACGGCCCGCGCCAGTCCGTTCGCCCTGAGCCTGTCGAAGGGAGCGCGAAGCGGCAACGGGCGACCCGCGCATCCTTCGACGGGCTCAGCACGAACAGGCGCAAGCCCAGAATCCCCGAGCCAGGCAAAGCGAGGCACATCATGACCACTGCCACCGAAGCCACGGTCACCGGCCAGCGCGAGATCACCTACCTGCAGGCGATCAACGAGGCGCTGCATCAGGAAATGGAGCGCGACCCCACCGTCTTCGTCGCAGGCGTCGATCTCGCCGCTCGCGGCGACGTCTTCGGGACCACGCGCGGGATCCTGGCGAAGTTCGGCTCTGAACGAATCATGGACACCCCGATCTCGGAGAACGCGATCGTCGGGCTCGCCGTCGGCTCCGCGCTCCAGGGATTGCGACCGGTCGTGAGCGTGATGTTCATCGACTTCATCGGCGTCTGCTTCGACGTGATCCTCAACCAGATGGCGAAGAACAAGTACATGTTCGGCGGCAAGGCGCGATTGCCGCTGGTCGTGCTCGCCAACGCCGGCGCCGGCGGTGGCATGGCCGCCCAGCACTCGCAGAGCCTGGAAGCGCTGCTCTGCCACATCCCCGGGCTCAAGGTCGTGATGCCGAGCAGCGCGGCCGACGCGAAGGGGCTGATGACCGCGGCGATCCGCGAGGACAACCCGGTCTTCTTCATCCAGCACAAGCGCTGCTCGCGCATGCGCGGTCCCGTGCCCGAAGGCGAGTACGTGGTCCCGCTCGGCTCGGCGAAGGTGGTGCGCGAGGGCCGCGACATCACGATCGTGGCCACCGCCTACATGGTGCACGAGGCGCTCGCGGCCGCCGAGCGGCTCGCAGAGCGTGGGATCGAGGCTGAGATCGTCGACCCGCGCAGCCTGCAGCCGCTCGATACGCCGACGATCCTCGCCTCGGTGCAGAAGACGCACCGCGTGCTCACCGTGCACGAGGCGGTGCAATTCGGCGGCATTGGCGCGGAGATCACGGCGCAGATCGCGGCCGAGGCGTTCGACTATCTCGACGCGCCGCCGATCCGGCTGGGCGGGCCGTGGAGTCCCGTGCCGTACAGCCAGCCGCTCGAGCAGGAGTGGATCGTGAACGCGAACGACATTCACGACGCGGTCGTGAAGCTCATCGAGGGCTAGCGCGTGGCCACCACCGTCCACCTCCCGAAGGTCGGCATGACCATGGAAGAGGGCACGCTCGTGCGCTGGCTCGTGCCCGACGGTGCGATGGTCGAACAGGGCACCACGCTCTTCGAGATGGAGACGGAGAAGGTCGAGATCGAGGTCCAGTCCGACGGCGCCGGCACGCTGCGACAGCTCGCCGTCGAAGGCACGCGACTCCAGCCGGGCGGCATCGTCGGCTGCGTGCTGGCCGCCGGCGAGAGCGATGTGCCGGCCGAGGTCAGCGCGGCCGTCGCCGCGCAGTGGAGTGCGCCGCCCGGCTCAGACGTGAAACCGCCCGCAAGCGCGGACAGCGGCGGCGGCGCGGCGGCGCCTCCACCTCCGCC
>JAQBZW010000019.1 GCA_027622315.1 Chloroflexota bacterium
CGGCGCGGCCGGCGGCTCGCGACCGCGGGGGGCCGGCGCTTCGTTCAGAGACTAGGGATGGTCCGCGATCGGCGCTCTCGCCGTGTAGCTCCCGCCGCAGCGAGCCGCGTTAGACAGAACGGCGGCGTCTCCGAGCGCATCCGCTACAGTCGCGCGAACGACCCCGTTCGCTCCCGGAGATCACGAGCGGCGAAGGATGACCCGATGACCGGAGAGCACGTAGATCAGGAGTGGGCTGAACTCGCCACGCTCAGCGCTGCCCCTCGGTTCGGTCGCATGCTCGAGCGCTGTCGAACCGTCGCCGCGCTCGACGATCACGCCCGCATCGACGCACTGTCCGCGATGGTTCGCGCCGAGTATCAACTCGCCGACGCCGAGCTCCATCCCTTCACGCTCAGCCGCCTCCGAGCGTGGATCGCGATCAATGAGTCGGACCACGAACTCGCCATCAACCTGGCGCGCGGCTACGACACCGTCTTTCAGTCGATGCCCTGCGCGATGGCGATGCGCCGCTCGTCCATCGCGCAGGGCGTGGCTCGCGTCGATCTGACGGCCGAGGAGGTCGCGACGCTCTTCGAGCTGATCCCGTCGATCGTGCAGCAGGTGCCCCGCGTCCGCGTCGACTCCCTCACTTCTCGCCCGCATGCGGCGGCCATGGAAACGAGGTCGAAGCCGTTGTGGCGATTCTGGTAGGCCCCGCCCCTCGGTCCGCGCTGGTTCCGCCGGGCGTGCTCCGCTCGAGCAGTCACCGCCGGTGACGAGCATGGATCCCTCGTCGCCACCGTTCCAGGGCTGGCGTGCGTGCGACGCCTGTGGCGATCGCCCGCTACAGACCGCCGCCGAGGGCGTGCTCACCGTTTCCGCGGATCTGATCGAGGAGCGCCGCGCGGCGCTCCGCGCGCGTCAGGAGACGGCCGCGCGCGGCGAGCCGGTGGACGACGATCCGCCCGGGCTGGCGCCGTGGGACTGGGGTCACCGCGAATGCTTCCCCGGCCGCACACCGGAGTACCTGATCGACGGCGACCACATGGACACACTCGCCAAGCTGATGGCGCGCACGCTGGAGCTGTTCGACGCGGACTGGTTCCTCGAGACTGCGTGGGAGGACGCCGTCAGGCGCTTCTACGCCATCCCGATCGAGTAGCGCGGACGGAGCCGCTAGCGCCCGATGGCCGACCGGCCGGTGACGTTCGTGTAGCCCGAGACGAAGTTGTTCACGCGGTGCGCGTCCGGTTCGAACATCTGCCGTTCGACGGTCCCGAGGTCGTTGCACAACACGTGCAACGAAACGGATGGCTGATCCGACATCGTCACCACCTGGTGGATGTCGTGATCCGGATACGACAGCGGCGTCAGCTCGCCGAGCGACACGCGCTCCTCGACGACCACCTCGAGCTCGGCGTAATCGGGCCGCGATCGATCGTCGACGCGTTTGAACAGCCGCTCGAGCTGCTCCCCCTGCACACAGCCGACCCAGCCGTCGGTGAGGTGGTTGTGCACCTTGGTGCGCTCGCCGGGCGGCACGACCATCGTGAACACACACAGATCGGGATCTTGCGAGCGGTACATCGCCCAGGTCGCGGTCTCGCCGGGCACCGGCTTGCGGAACGTCTCACCGATCCACGACGGGTCGTAGAGCAGTCGCTCGGTCGGTCCACGCAGCTCCTCGAGCAGCGCCGGCGTCCCCTTCGCACGCGCGACGACGTTGCGGAAGTCCTCGACGAAGCGCTTGAGCACCGGCTCGACCGGCTCGATGTAGTACGTCTGTGGCGGCATCTCGCGCATCCTCCTCGGCGTGTCGAACGCGCGCGAGCGTAGCGCACCGACGGGTCCGGACGCAGTCTGACCGCGCAACCGGATCGGGCGCCGCACGCACAGAGGGCCGACAGCTGTCGGCCCTCGAAATGCGTGAGAGCGGCTCTTCGGAGCGGTGGCTCACGCCGCGGCGGTCGACCGCTTCCGGTGTGCGGTCAGGGTGCAGCCGCGAGCGCGCAGGCGCACCGCGCGTGCCGCCATCGTTTCAGAACGCACCCGGGCTGACGCCTCTGCCGATCCCGCCAGAATCTCAGCCACCGACGGGGAGTAGTCCCGACGGGCGGTGCCGCCGATCGACTACCGCTGCAGGGAGGACAAGACCTTCTGCTGGCGACTTGCGTAGCAGAGGGGCCGCTGCTCACCGTGTAGACGACACCACGCGAGGAGAGCATCGCGCAGAAATCGCATGCCTCTGCCTCGGGCGAGTCGCGCCGCCGCGCCATTGCCCGGCGTCCGCATCACGGGCCGCCGCCCCGGTGGGGATCAGTGATGATCCGCCACCCGGTGCCGGATCAGTGCAGCACCGGACGGCAGACCGGTGGACTAGTTGCGCACTATGAAGGAGGCCAGTATCCGGTCCAGCACCTCCGCGTCCTGCTGCGTGAGCAGTTGGATCTGGACGCTGATCATGAACGCGCCGTCCTCCGGAAGCACCGCCAGCGAGATGTACTGCACGCCTTCGCCACCGCAGTTGTCGAACTGGTCGTACTGGCCGGCGTACCGCGGGTCGCTGTAGTCGAATCGGCCAACGAACTCACAGGCCGTATCGAGGCTGAGGGTGGTGCGCACCTTGTCCAGCAGCCCGGCGATGTCCGTGAACTGCGCCAGCTCCTCGGAGACGCCGAAGAACACCCCCGGCTCTTTCCAGTCGTTCCAGTAGCTGTCAACGTCTCGCGCTGCGGTAATGGACGGTGCAAACGGCTCATCGTCGAACCAGGGGGTGCCCTCGACATCGCTCCACTCGACGGGAACCTCGATGATCAGTACTCCCGAGTTGTCGGTCACCTCATGGAAGCCGCTGTATCCGCGAGCCGACGGAGCCGAGCCGCCGAGATCGCTCTCCAGCGCCGTGGCGAACGAGAACGATTGCTCCAGCTTCGTGCCCGTGTTCAGCCGCCCCTCCAGCACCTGGTCGGTGGCGTACCGCAGCACCTCGATCGACATGACGCTGCCGGCGGCGTGCGTGCGCAGGATGTCGCAGTAATCCCGCATGGTGCCGTCGATGCTCAGCTGCAGGTCCTCCAGCCGCGTGATGATGTCGCCCGGCTCGACGCCGACGACGTCCGCGGGCGATCCGGACTGGACGGAGGAGACCCAGATGCCGGTGCCATCTCCGAAGTTGACCGCCTGCCCGTTCACGCCTATGGAGGTCACATCCTCGTCGGCGATCAGGCGGTCGGAGATGCGTTGCAGCTCCTCGACGCTGATGGCGAAGTACTGGTTCGTGCCGGACGAGGAGGCGTAGTTCACGCCGATCACGGCGCCGTCCTCGGTCACGAGCGGCCCGCCGGAGTTGCCGGGGTTGATCCGCGCGTCGTGCTCCATGACGTAGTCGACGGAGGCCCATTCGCTCTCGCCGTCGGCCCTGGCCTTGGAGACGATGCCGCGGGTAAGCGTGTACTCCGGATCGCCCAGCGGGAAGCCCGCCGCGAACGCGCTCAGCCCCGTCTGGACGGGTCCTTCATGCAGGGACAGAAAGGGGTAGCCGTCTCCGTCGAGGTCGATTATCGCCAGGTCAGAGCACTCGGAGACACCGAGTATCCGCGCGTTCAGAGGGCGGTCGCTGCCGCCGACGTAGACGCGCAGCAGGGCGGCGCCGGTCACCACGTGGCTGTTGGTGACCACCAGCCCCGACTGGTCGATGATGAAGCCGCTGCCGCCGCCAGCGGCGTTCAACTGCTCGCCGAACTCCGGGTCGATGAAGGTGCCCTCCGCGACGATGCGGACGACAGCCTGCTGGACGTCGTCCAGGGAGTCGATCGGTCCCCCCGGCTCGGCGTCATCGCCGCCGCCGCATGCGGCGAGCAGGAACGCGAGCATTCCCACGAACATCGTCAGAATCGTTGTGTTGCGGAGTGATCGGTTCATGGAGTCGTGCCTCTCCATGGAGATGGCGGTCCGCATGCCATGGGGCGGGCGGTCCACATGCCATGGGGCGGGCGGTCCACATGCCATGGGGCGGGCGGTCCACATGCCGGCGGGTAGAAGGGATCTCGTGCTCCATCTGCGCGGCTGACCCTGAGCCGCGTCCAGACCCGGTCACGACGGTATCCGGTTTGAGGACGACCAGCGCCGAGCGCCAACCGGTCCAACGTCGGAAGAGCGCGACCCAGAGCAGACGGTCTGCGCCGTGCACCCTGGCCCGGCGGCCGCACATCGCAAGCTGATGCCGAAGGGCGAGGTTCTCGAGAACGAGATCCTGTCGGGAATTGAGCAGCCCGCGGATCGCCGCAATCAGTAGTCCGATATACGTACCCATCCCCACCTCCCGTCGCTTGGCGGGAGCCTCGGTCACGCGGACGAAGCCGTCAAATCACGGCGATCGAGGTTTTGATGCCCCACAACTCGTCCGGTTGCTGCTGCACCGCGCCGAGGTGTGCGAGAACCGGATCACGTTGGAGATCCGGGGCGGGCTTGCGGGACCGCTGCCCACCCCGGGGGAGTTGAAGAGCGCCACGCGCTCTGGGAGACCGAACTGGCTCCCCGACGAGGACTCGAACCTCGAACCTAGCGGTTAACAGCCGCCCGCTCTACCGATTGAGCTATCGGGGATCAGGCCTATTGTGACCGCCGCGAGGGCTCGCGGGCAACTGCCGCGATCGCTGGAGCAACCGCTGGTCGCCGCGGCCGAAGAGAACGCCACGGTGAATCCTTCCCTGTGGGAAGGACCCGCTATACCGATTGAGCTATCGGGGATCAGGCCCGTTGTGACCGGCCCAACGGCTCGCGAGCAACCGCCTCGGTTCCCGGCGCGTGTACTCTCCCGACCACGAACGACGAGGGGAGCGCAGGCCATGCCCGAGATCCGCACGGTGTTGCAGGGTTTCAGCACATCCACCACCGAGGGCAACCTCTCCTATTGCGGCGTCACGCTCCTGCGCGGTGAGCGCGTGACGCTGGTGGACGTCGGGTTCCAGGGCAGACAGGCACTCCTGATCGAACGCCTGCACGCGATGGGGCTCGAGCCGACCGACATCGATCGTGTCGTGCTCACGCACGCGCACTGGGATCACGCGCTC
Organism: Chloroflexota bacterium; assembly: GCA_027622315.1. Taxonomy (GTDB): domain Bacteria; phylum Chloroflexota; class Dehalococcoidia; order UBA2979; family UBA2979; genus VGNK01. The sequence continues at coordinate 5,055 of JAQBZW010000019.1, forward strand.
AACCTGCTCCGCTTCCCGAACGCCGAGGTGGTGATCCACCAGGACGAGTACGAGTACGTGCAACACCCTCACGCCGATGACTGGGCCACGCCGGCCTACACGCAGGACATCCTGCGGCGCGCGAGCCGCGTCACCACGGTCGCGGACGGTGAAGAGCTCGAGTCCGGCGTGCGTGTGATGGCCGTGCCGGGCCATAGCCCCGGCAGCATGGCGGTGCTCGTCGAGACGCCCGAAGGCGTCGTCGGCGTGGTCGGCGACGCGCTGCCGATGCGCGCGGCGGCGATGGCGCCGGTGCCGTCGGCGCGCCTGATCTTCTTCGACGAGGAAGCGGGCGAGCGTAGCGCTCGTCGCATCCTCGACAGCTGCAAGTTCGTCTACCCCGGTCACGACCGGCCGTTCGCGATCGACGCGGGGCAGTTCCGCTACATCGAGCCGGTGTCGATGACCGTGGTCAACCCGCCGCGCGACGAAGACGGCACCGTGCGTGCCGCGATCAGCGAGGCGGAGGTGCCGTTCGAGACGACCGTCCAGCCGATCGCGCGGCGACGGACGTAGGCGCATTGATCCTGATTGCCGCTTTGGACGCAGTGGAGGTCCTCTCATGAGCTTCGTGAACCCCCAGTACCTGGTCGAAAGCGACTGGCTCGCCGCACACCTCGATGACCCCGATCTGCGGGTGCTCGAGTGCACGGTCTACCTCCGCCGCCCGGATCCGGCGGCCGGACTTCGCGCCGAAAGCGCGCGAGACGACTGGGCGGCATCGCACATCCCCGGCAGCGCGTACGCAGACCTCTCGCGCGATCTCTCCGACCGCTCGACCGAGCTGCGCTTCATGCTCCCGCCGGCCGAGCAGTTCGCCGAGGCGATGTCGCGCTATGGGGTCGGCGAGGGCACGCGCGTCGTGCTCTACGACCGTGGGATGAACATGTGGGCGGCGCGCATCTGGTGGATGCTCCGCGCCTTCGGCTTCGACAACGCGGCCGTATTGAACGGCGGCTGGAAGAAGTGGACGGGCGAGGGACGTCCCGTCTCGTCCGAGCCGCCGGCATACCCGGCGGCGCAGTTCATCGCTCGCCCGCGCGCCGGGCTGATGGCCGATCGGGCCGAGGTGCTCGCGGCGATCGGCGATGGCGCGACGTGCATCGTCAACGCGCTCAGCGCGGAGCAGCATCGGGGCGAGGGGCAGTCGCCGTACGGGCGACCGGGGCGCATCCCGTCGAGCACGAATGTGCCCGCCGGCGGACTCGTCAATCCCGAGACGCACGCGTACCTGCCTTCGGAGACGCTGCGGGCGCACTTCGCGGACGCCGGCGCCGCCGGCGATCGCCGCGTGATCACCTACTGCGGCGGCGGCATCGCCGCCTCGAGCGACGCGTTCATTCTCACGTTGCTCGGCAGCGAGAACGTGGCGGTCTACGACGGCTCGCTGTCCGAGTGGGCCGCGGATCCCGCGCTGCCGCTCGAGGTCGGGTAACGCGCGGGGCGGCGCGAGCGTGGATGCCGGGCTGGGATTCGAACCCAGACTCAAGGATCCAAAGTCCTCCGTGCTACCGTTACACCACCCGGCAGTGGTCCACATCTGCGCCGCGATCCTGGGCTCGGGCGGTCCTCAGACCGGCCCGACACTGCGCCCAGAGACGCCCTCGCTTCGCTGCGCATCATCACACACCACCCGATGTGCGTCGTCTACCGACATCAGCGGCATGCCGCTTCAGCTCGTTCGCCTGTCGTCGTGCTGAGCGTCAGGCCTGCCGGGTGGAGGAAGAACGTTCCGGTTGCCGTGGGCGGACCACGCTCGTGAGCAGCGGCTCGGTGGCCCTGCAGCAGTCGTCCGTTCGCGTTCACGCTGCGATCCCATGAGCACCGTCGCAGCGGTCGCGAGATCGAGCGTGCCTCAACGATCGAACGGGGTTTCGCCTCGCTTCAGGCGACGAGCATCGGCGAGCTGACTCCCGCCCGAACTGCGGACATGAGCACGCTGATCCAGCTGCGCGGCCTGAGACGGGGTGTGGATCTGTGGCAGAGTGACCTCGCAAGACGGGCACGCGTCCAAGAAGGTGGCGACGAGATGAAGAAGAGCAGCTCGAACAGCGAGTCTCCCTCCGAGCTGATAGACGCGAGGATCAAGGAGCTGGGCGACTGGCGGGGCGAGACGCTCGCGCGGATACGCACCCTGGCCAAGCAGGCAGCGCCCGAGGTCGTCGAGGAGTGGAAGTGGAGAGGCGTCCCGGTCTGGTATCAGGACGGGATGATCTGCACCGGCGAGACGTACAAGAACGTCGTCAAGATCACCTTCGCCAAGGGCGCCTCGCTAGAGGACCCCTCGCACCTCTTCAACTCGAGTCTGGATGGCAACACCAGGCGCGCCATTGACCTCCACGAGGGCGAGCAGATCGACGAGGAGGCGCTGAAGGCCCTCGTCCGCGCCGCCGTTTCCCTGAACGCAGTCTCGGCGCCCCGGTAGCCGCGCCCGGCCCTTCCCCGAGCCGCGACTGCTGCGCCAACCTTCGTTGCTCCAGCAGAACTTCTTCGTGGAGCGCATCCTCCCGGCGTCGGTGGCGCGCGGCCTCACGGGCGCCGAGATGGAGGTGTACCGCAGGCCCTACCTCGAGCCCGGTGAGTCACGCCGCCCGACGCTCACCTGCCGCGCGAGATCCCGATCGCGGGTGAGCCGGCGGACGTCGTCGCAGTCGTGCGCCGGTACGGGGCGTGGCTCGCCGAGAGCGACCTCCCGAAGCTGTTCATCAACGCCGACCCCGGCGCGATCCTCGTCGGGGAGCAGCGCGAGTCTTGCCGCTCGTGGCCCAACCAGCGCGAGCTGACCGTGCCCGGCATCCACTTCGTGCAGGAGGACTCGCCGCACGAGATCGGCGAGGCGCTCGCGACGTGGCTCCGCGAGGTCGTCGCGGGCTGATCGGGCGCCATGCGCGTCGGAGGCGTCGCACCGGCGTTCCTCTGAGCACAAGAGAACGAGCCGCGCATGCACGCGGCTCGTTCAGTTCTGAATCGGCCGGGAGGCCGTCAGCGCAGCTCGCGCTTCAGGATCTTGCCCGTCGGGCCCTTCGGCAGCGTGTCGATGAATTCGACGATACGCGGGTACTTGTACGCGGCGAGGTGCTCGCGGGAATACGCGATGATCTCCTCGGCGGTAGCCGTCTGACCGGGCTTGAGCGCGATCACGGCCTTTACCTCTTCGCCATGGCTCTCGTGCGGGATGCCGATCACGGCTGCCTCGGCGACGGCCGGGTGCGCGTACAGGATCTCCTCGACCTCGCGCGGGTACACGTTGAAGCCGCCGCGGATGATCATGTCCTTCGTGCGATCGACGATCGAGAACGCGCCGTTCGCGTCCTTCACGCCGATGTCGCCCGAGTGGAACCAGCCGTTCTTCATCGTCTCGGCGGTGGCCTCTTCGCGGCGGAAGTAGCCCTTCATGATGTTGTGCCCGCGGATGCAGATCTCGCCGCGCTCGCCGTCGGGCACGGGTTGATCGTTCTCGTCGAGGATCGCCATCTGGACGCCCCACACCGGGTAGCCGATCGAACCCGCTGTGCGCGGTCGATCGGGCATGTTGAAGCTGGCGACGGGCGACGTTTCGGAGAGCCCGTAGCCCTCGAGAATCTGCACGGGCCAGCGCGCCTCAAACGTGCGCATGACCTCCACCGGCATCGGCGCGCCGCCCGTGACGGCGAACTTCAGCTTCGACAGGTCGTACTGATCGCCGCCCTCGTGGTGGAGCAGCGCGAAGTACATCGTGGGCACACCCGCGAAGTAGGTCACGCCGTGCGCGGCCATGAGCTTGAAGGCGTCGTCCGGCGTGAAACGCGGTAGCAGTACGAAGCTGCCGCCGACCGAGATCATGCCGTTCTGGATGCAGGTCTGACCGAAGGAGTGGAACAGCGGGAGCGTCGCCAGGGCGACGTCGTCCGGGCCGATCGGCAGCAGCTTCGGCATCACGATCGAGCAGTTCACGAACAGGTTCGAGTGCGAGAGCTCGGCGCCCTTCGGCTTCCCCGTCGTGCCCGAGGTGTACAGGATCACCGCGGTGTCGTCCGCGCTCGTCGGATGGATGGCGTCGATCGGCGGCGAGGCGGCCAGCTCGGCCACGGTCGGGCCCTCAGGCCCGTCCGCCCAGACCACGGGCACACCGGCGTCTGCCGCGCCCTGCCTTGCGGGCGCCCCGAAGAGCGGGTGCGCCACGAGCAGCTTCGATTCGGAATCCTGGATGTGGTACGTGACCTCTTCGGCGGTGAGCAGCACGTTGATTGGTACCACCGTGCAGCCCGCGTACAGGATCCCGAAGTACGTCGCTGTGAATTGCGGCACATTCGGCAGCATCACTGCCACGTGATCCCCGGGGTGCAACCCGCGTTCGTGGAGCGCGGTCGCGATCCCCCGTGCGTCGCGATCGAGCTGGCTGTATGAGATCGATTGCTCGCCAAACCGGATCACCGGGGCATCGGTGCGGGCCTCGGCGGCCGCCTGCAGGATCGTTCCGAGATTCAACGACATCGCTCACCTCACACGTTGGGCCGGAGGGGGTGCCCACAATAGCGCCGCCCCGCTACCCGTTGCGGGCGCTGCCGGCACGGCGACCGATCGTCACAGCGGGCCGATGCGCACGCTCCCGGACAACGAGCGCACGCGCACCGTGGGCGCACCCGTCGACGCGTCCGCCTCGGGTGCGCGGCCGTCGCCGATCGGCAGATCGGAGCGCACGCTCCCGAGCCGGGACTCGGCGTCGAGATAGAAGCGGGCGCCCGGCGGCACGAACAGCCGCACGGATCCGGTCTGCGCCTCGATCGCGATCGGGGCGAGCACCGCGCCTGAGACCTCGATCGATCCCGAGTCACCGACGACGTCGAGCGGCCCGCGTACGCCTTCCACGCGCACGCTTCCGACGTACGTGCGCAGATCGGCGCGCCCCCCGATGTTGCGCACACCGACGCGCCCCGACCGCGAGTCGACGGTCACGTCCCCATCGACATCCGACACGTCGAGGCGCCCGGAGCGCGAGTCGACGGTGGCGGAGCCGCGGATGCCGCGTAGCTGCGCGGGACCACTTCGCGTCTCGAGCGAGACGTCGCCGTCGATGTCGTGTATCTCCACGCGGCCCGAACGGCTGCGCGCGTCCACGCGCGACTGCACGCCCTCGATCCGCAGCGTGCCCGTGCGCTGCTCGACCTCCACCGTGCAGCGCCGCGGAACGTGGAGCTCCATGTCGACGCGCAGATCGTTGTCGCTCACGGCGCGGCGGGCGGCGGCGATGATCCCGCCGGGCCCGAAGCGGAAGTTGAAGAACGGGAACGATTCGCCGGCAGCGCGAATGTCCTCGTCGATACGCAGTTCGTACTCATCGCGCTCGGGATGTGTCGGCGGTCCGATGGTGACGGAACCACCATCCACACGCACGGGGATCTCGATCGCGTCCAGCCGCGCCTGCGCGGTTGTCTCGTCGCGCGCGTCGAGCGCGATCTGGACGACGAACGTGACGTGGTCGCGATCTTCGCCGATCACGACCACGTCGCCGCGATGGTTGGCCACGCGCAGCGTGACCGGCGCGGCAACAGGAAGGATGCGTTCGATTCTGCGGAGGTACTGCATGTGCGTTTCTCCCCGGCGACCCACTCAACCGTCAATCGCCAATCCAGCCTTTGAGACTCTGTCCGGGACCTCGCGGCGGCGTGCGGCCACCGGTCCGGCCTTGGCGATCGCCGGAGCGGGCGCGATGCGCGGCCTCGCGCGTGAGCAAGCCGGTCAGCCAGGCGTTCAGTGAGATACCGGCCTGGTCGGCGGCTCGGGACGCAATCTCCTTGAGCTCGGCGGGAATGCGCAGCGTCAGGCGATCGATGTCGTCCGTGTCGAATACGAACTCGAACTCGTGATCGCTGCCAGACGCGGCGGCTGCGGGCGAGTTGCGCTCCACCCGCAGTTCGATGCCGTCGGCGCCGTAGACGAGCTGGGCGTTGACCAGGCCGGCCGCGGTGGCGTTCACCTCGTCGAGCGCGTGACGCACAACCTCGGCGGTGGCGCGCCGGACGCTATCGCGACCGGCGGTCAACACCAGCCGAACGCGCTCGCGCTCGGCTTCGTCTCCGACGAGCGCGAGCGCGTCGTCGAAGGCGGTGAACACTCCGTCGATTTCCAGCTTCACCTTGAACCTCGTGTCTTCGCCTACCGAGCGCTGGCATGACGACGACGCCCGAACGACATCGCGATGACGCCATCGTGACGTCACTGCGGCCCCGTCGTCAAGTCCCGTCCGGTCGCGCGCGCGCGCCTATAGTGCGCGCGCCGGCGGTGCCGGGGGCGCGTGGCAAGGTGAGGAGCCGGTGCGGTGGCAAAGAGCACGATGCCGGAAACGATCGCGGACATCGACTCGACGTGGCTGACACACGCTCTGCACGATTCTGGCCAACTCGGCGCGACCACTGTGCGGGCGTTCGACACGCAGATTCTGGGCGAGGGCGCCGGCTTCATCGGCCAGCTCGCGCGCATCACGCTGCACTACGACGGCGATGCGCCCCATGCGCCAACCTCGGTGATCGCGAAGTTCCCCTCCGCGATCGCGCAAAACCGCGGCATCGGGATCATCGCCGGCCTGTACGAGACCGAGATCCAGTTCTACCGCCGCCTCGCCGCGGACTTCCCGGCGCGTACACCGCGCTGGTATTACGCCGACTTCGACCCCGAGGCGGCATCTTCGCGCGCGGTTGCGTGGGCGCTCGCGCGGCTGCCCGATCGCGTGACGCTGGCGTTGCTCGATCGCCTCACCGCACTGGCCGCGCGCGGCGGACGTCGCTACGCCTTGCTGATCGAAGACCTCGCCGGCAGCGCGCGCGTGGGCGACCAGGTAGCCGGCGCCACAGTGGAGGAGGCGCGAGCCGCGCTCCAGGCGCTGGCGCGCATGCACGCGGGGATGTGGAACAGCCCGCGTCTCGCCGAACCGTGGATCCGTGCGATCGACGCCGATGCCGTGCTCACGCACGGCGTGTGCGTGCGCACATGGCCGCGGTTCGTCGACCGCTACCGCCACCAGGTGCCGAACGTCGCCGAGCTCGGCCGCTGGCTCGAAGCCAACGGCAAGCAGCTGCTCCACTACTTCGCACGCACCCCCGTCACGTTCCTTCACTTCGACTATCGGCTGGACAACATCTTCTTCGACCTCGCGTCGCGACCGGATCCGAGCACGGTCACGATGATCGACTTCCAGGCCGTGCGTGCGGGCAATCCGCTGGTCGACGTCGCCTATTTTCTGCGGCCGAACCTCGCGCCCGAGCACGCCGCCGAGGAGGAGGATCTGCTGGCCGCCTACCACGCCGAACTCGTCGCGAACGGCGTGCGCGATATGCACTGGGACCGCTGCCGCCACGACTATGAACTGGCGCAACTCTGGCTGGCGATGCAGGGCGCGTTCCTGCTCGGCGCGCTCGACCTCTCTCACGAACGGGGCGTCGAGTTGATCGACCGCGCGGTCGCGCGCGCGGCCCCGGCACTGGGGCGCATCGATCTGGCGCGCGTCGAGCTGTGACCGTCGCGGACGCGGACGCGGACGCGGACGCGGCGCTGCGCCGGCGCGCGCTTCGACACGAGCGCTTATGCTGACGCCATGAGCGACCTGGTCTTCAACGAACGACCTGAGTTACGCCGCCCGATCGTGATCGCCGCGTTCTCGGGCTGGAGCGACGCCGGCGAAGCCGCCACCGGCGCGGTGCGCTTCATGACGCGCCGCTGGCGGACGAAGCCCTTCGCCGAGATCGACGCCGAGAACTTCTACGACTTTACGCAGACGCGGCCGCGCGTCCGCCTGGAGCGTGGCGAGCGCGTAATCGACTGGCCCGCCAACCACTTCTTTGCGCGCCGCCGCGAGGGATCCGACCGCGACCTGATCCTCCTCTCCGGGACTGAGCCTCACCTCTCGTGGCGCACGTACGTCGAGTGCGTGCTTGAGCTCTGCCGCGAGTACGACGTCTCGAGTTTCATCACGCTCGGCGCCCTGCTCGCCGAGGTCAGCCATGCGCGCGACGTCCGTGTGACCGGCTCGGCGCAGGAAGAGGCGTTCGGCCGCGAACTCGGGCTCGATCAGCAGGTCGGCCGCTACCAGGGCCCGACCGGCATCAGTGGTGTGCTCGGACAGGCGATCCGCGACGCGGGCATTCCCAGCGCCTCGTTCTGGGCGAACATCCCGTTCTACGTGCGGCGTTCGCCGAACCCGAAGGGCTCACTCGCCGTGCTCGAGCGCCTGAATGGTGCACTCTCGCTCGACCTCACGCTGCACGACCTCGAGGTGTTCGCCGCGCGTTTCGACGCGCAGGTCGCGTCCGACATCGCGCAGAATCCCGAGATCGCGGAGTACGCCCGGCGCATCGAATCGCAGCTCCCCGACGATGACGACGAAGACCCGGAGCCCGTGCGCCCCCAGGAAGAGCTTCCCGACGCTCAAACGATGGTCGACGAGCTGGAGCGCTATCTCCGCGAACAGCGCGGCCCCGAGAGCAACGGCTAACGGGCGCCCCACTTCGCTGGTGGATGACGACCGCCGCAGTCCCGTGACCGGTCGAGCGCCCACTGGCTGATTTTGCCCCTCGTCGCGACGGCTGCTATCCTGCATGCATTCGCCCCACGGCGTGTCTTTAAGCCGGTCCCGAGAGGCCGGGAAGGACGCAGATCAGGTGACAACGCACCACGTAACCGCACGCGCCCGGGCGATCGCCCGATCGTCCCCCTCCCCCTCCCCTTCCCGCGGGAGGGTTTTTTGTGCCGACCCGCCTGGTGGGGCACGCGCCGCCCGCGCGAACGGATCGCATCATGGTTGACGCGGCGCTCGTGCTGGACGCCGACGGCATCCGGCGGGCCGTCACGCGGCTCGCGCACGAGATCGTCGAAGCGAACCGCGGGCTGGACGCGCTCGTGCTCGTCGGCATCCAGACGCGCGGCGTCACGCTCGCGGATCGCATCGCGGACGCGATCGCCGGCTTCGAGGGCAGACGCCCGCCGACGGGCGCCCTCGACGTGACCATGCACCGCGACGACTTCGCCCGCGCCGGCCTGCGACAGACGCCGCGCCCCACGCATCTGCCCGCCGTCGACGGCCAGGTCGTCGTGCTCGTGGACGACGTGCTCTACACCGGCCGCACCATCCGCGCGGCCATGGACGCGCTGAACGACTTCGGCCGGCCCTCCGTGATCCGCCTCGCCGTACTCGTGGACCGCGGGCATCGCGAGCTCCCCATTCGCGCCGACCTCGTCGGCAAGAACATCCCGACGGCCCGCCAGGACGACGTGCGCGTGATGCTGCAGGAGGAGGACGGCCGCGACGCGGTCGAGGTCGTTCCCGGGAAGGTCGAAGCATGACCACCGAGATCACCACACGCATGACCGCCGCGGCCGCTCAGGAGGCGCAGGCCGGAACGGCGACCGCGGCGCGCGCGTGGAACCACACCCACGTGCTCGACCTCGACGACTTCTCACGCGAGGAGATCGAGATCGTGCTCGACCTCGCCGATCGCATGCGCGAGATCCTCGACCGCCGCATCGCACGCGTGCCGGCGCTGCGCGGCTTCACGGTCGTGAACCTCTTCTACGAGCCCTCCACGCGGACGCGCGCCTCGTTTGAGCTCGCGGGCAAAGTGCTCGGCGCGGACGTGCTCAGCCTGAGCGCGAGCACGTCCTCCGTGCAGAAGGGCGAGTCGTTGATCGACACGGTGCGCACGATGCGCGCCATGCGCGCCGACGCGATCGTGATCCGCCACGCGATGGCGGGCGCGCCGTACCTGGCGGCGACGCACACCGATGCCGCGATCATCAACGCCGGCGACGGCTCGCACGCGCATCCCACGCAGGCGCTGCTCGACCTCTACACGATCCGCCGCCACGTCGGCGATCTCGCCGGCAAGCGCGTGGTCATGGTCGGCGACATCGCGCACTCCCGCGTCGCCCGCTCCGACCTCTGGGGGCTGACCACGATGGGCGCGGACGTGGTCGTGTGCGGCCCGCCCACGCTGCTGCCGCGCGGACTGCGTGTGAGCGACCGCCCGGCGCACGCGGAGTCGGCGCTCCCGCCCGTCACGATCGAGACCGACGCCGACCGCGCACTCGAGGGCGCGGACGTGGTGATCGCGCTGCGGCTGCAGAGCGAACGCCAGGAGGGCGGCCTGCTGCCATCCCTGCATGAGTACGCCGAGCACTACCAGGTCACGGAGCGCCGCCTCGCGCGCGCAAATCCGAACCACCTGCTCATGCACCCCGGCCCGAAGAACGAGGGCATCGAGATCTCCGGTCCGGTCGCCCGCGGCTCTCATTCGATCATCGAGGAACAGGTGACGAACGGGGTCGCCGTGCGCATGGCACTGCTCTACCTGCTCTCGGGCGGCACCGAGCCACCGGGAGGCGACGCGCCGACACGCACGGCGGATGGGGACGCGCGACGATGAGCACACTCGCCATTCACAACGGTCGCGTGATCGATCCCGCGCTCGGGCGCGACGGCATCGCGGACGTCGTGATCGTCGACGGACGCATCGCGCGGGTCGGACCGAACGAGGGCGATGCCGTGGTCGAAGCGGAGCGCATCGACGCCACGGGGCTCGTCGTCGCGCCGGGGTTCGTCGACCTGCACACACACCTGCGCGAGCCAGGCTTCGAGTACAAGGAGACGATCGCGACGGGGACCGCCGCCGCCGCGCGTGGCGGTTTCACCACGGTCTGCGCGATGCCGAACACGTCACCGCCGCTGGACAGCCGCGCCGCCGTCGAGTCCGTCTTGCGCGAGGCGGACGCCTCCGCGCGCGTACGCGTGTTGCCGATCGGCTGCATCACGCACGGCCGGGCGGGCAAGGAACTGGCGCCGGCCGGGGAGCTGGCGGGGGCCGGCGTGGTCGCGCTCTCCGACGACGGCGACGCCGTCGCCGACCCGAGCCTGATGCGCCACGCGCTCGAATACTCGACTCGCTTCCACCTCCCGATCGCACAGCACTGCGAAGACCCGCGGCTGGTCCGCGACGGGCAGATGCACGAGGGCTGGGTCGCCACGCGGCTCGGACTGCGCGGCCGGCCGGCCAGCGCAGAGGAGACGTTCGTCGCGCGCGACATCGCGCTCGCCGAGCTGACGGGCGCGCATCTGCACATCTGCCATGTCTCGACCGCCGGTTCGGTCGCCCTGATCCGCGCGGCGCGCGAGCGCGGGGCCCACGTCACCACCGAGGTCACGCCGCACCACCTCACGCTCACGCACGAAGAGGTCGCCTTCGGCGCCTCGTACGCGGAGCTGCGCTACAACACGGATGCGAAGGTGAATCCGCCACTGCGCGAGGAGCGCGATCTCGAGGCGTTGATCGCCGCGCTCCGCGACGGCGTGATCGACTGCATCGCGACGGATCACGCGCCGCACGCCACGAGCGACAAGGAGATCGAATTCGACCTTGCCGCGGCCGGCATCAGCGGCCTCGAAACGGCCTTCGGGCTCTGCATGCGGCTCGTGCACGCGGGGCAGGTCGATCTGCCCACGCTGATCGAGCGCCTGACCGTCGGGCCGGCCACAGCCTGGGGACTCGACCGCCGACCCGGCCTCGAGGGCCTGGGCACGCTCGCCCCGGGTGCCGTCGGCGACGTCGTGCTGCTCGACCCGGCGGCCGAGTGGACCGTCGATCCGGCCGCATTCGCTTCGCGCGGCAGGAACACGCCGCTCGCCGGCGCCACGCTCCGCGGCTTCGTCGCCGCGACGATCTTCGGCGGCAACATCGTGCACCAGACGGAGCGGGCGGTCGCGCTGTGAGCACACCCTCCCGGTTCGCACGCTCTCCGTTCGTGCGCTCTCCGTTCGTGCGCTCTCCGTTCGTGCGCTCTCCGTTCGTGCGCTCTCCGTTCGTGGTGAGCGAAGACGAACCACGATCGTCCCGGCGCTCACGGACCGGGACGGGCGAAGCGGACGCTGCCGCCAATCGTGGTTCGACTTCGCTCACCACGAACGGGAGAAGGCCGCTCACCGCGAACGGGAGAAGGCCGCTCACCACGAACGGGAGAAGGCCGCTCACCACGAACCGATCGCTGGCCACCGCCAACGGAACGGGATCGCTCATCACGAACGGACGTGGCCGCACGCCCGACGACCTGATCCTCCGGAAGGCGTCATGAGCGAAGACGCACGGGTACTTCCACCGCGGCGCCCGCCGGCGCGGCTCGTGCTCGCGGACGGCCGCGTGTTCGAGGGCGTCGCCATCGGCGTGCCGGGACACGCGACCGGCGAGGTGGTGTTCAACACCTCGATGACCGGCTACCAGGAGGCGCTGACCGATCCCTCCTATCGCGGCCAGATCCTGACGATGACCTACCCGATCCAGGGCAACTATGGGACGAATCGCTTCACCGACGAGTCGCGCGAGATCCAGGTGCGCGGCTTCGTCGTCCGTGAGCTGACCGACTTGCCCTCACACTGGCGCGGCGAGCACACGCTCGACGCGTACCTCCGGGCCGCGGGCCTCACCGGCATCGCCGAGGTCGACACCCGTGCGCTGACGCGTCACCTGCGTTCGCGCGGCGTCGTCATGGGCACGATCACCACCCATGAGAGCGCCGCCGAGGCGCTCGACCGGCTGCGCGGCGAGCCGGATTACGGCTCGCTCGATTATGTCTCTGAGGTGTCGGTGAAAGCACCGTTCGATTTCGTCGACGACCGGCCGTGGGCCACGCCGCCAGTAGGCGATGCGCCGCCATCGCACGTCGTCGTGCTCGACCTCGGCGTGAAGCGCAACATCATGCGGCTGCTGTGCGCGCGCGGCAGCACCGTCACCGCCGTGCCACATACGACAAGCGTTGAGGATCTGCTGGCGCTCGCGCCGGACGGCGTGGTGCTCTCGCCCGGCCCCGGCGACCCGATGCTGCTTGACCACGTGGTCACCACCGCGCGCGGGCTCGTGGGGCGCGTGCCGATGCTCGGCATCTGCCTCGGACACCAGGTGCTCGGACGCGTCTTCGGGGCGTCCACCTACAAACTGAAGTTCGGCCACCGCGGCGCGAACCATCCCGTGCGCGACGAGCGCACGGGCCGCGTGTACATCACCGCCCAGAACCACGGCTATGCGGTCGACGGCGATCACCTGGACGCGGGGGCCACAGTGCGGCAGGTCCATCTCAACGACGGGACCGTCGAAGGGATCGAGCACCGCAGCGAGCCGGTGTTCACCGTCCAGTACCACTCCGAGGCGTCGCCCGGACCAAACGACACCGAGTTTCTGTTCGACCAATTCATGGCGACGGTAGTATCCGGGCAGCGACCCGCCGAGCCGCGCTCCTAGCGCCCGCGCACGCCCTCAGGCCGGAGGAACGACCATGCCTATCAACGTCCGCAACGCGACACTCGGAGACGCCGACCAGATCGCGGAGATCATCGGCGAGGTCGTCTCGGAACCTGACCCCGTGGGATTCGATCACGCGTGGACGCCGGACGAGGTGCGCGCGTGGATCAAGCGCCAGGGCGACAACGGCGCGATGTTCGTGGTCGATGACGGCCGCCACGTGCTCGCCTTCGCGGCCATGGACTTCGATTCGTCCCGCCCGGACGAGTGCACATTCGGCGCATGGGTGCGCGAACGGAACCGGCGACAGGGCCATGGGTCAATGCTGGCCGAGGAGGCGCTCGCCTTCGCCCGGCAGCACGGCTACAAGCGCATCCGCGCGCGCCTGCCGGAGCGGAACGAGCCGGCGCTCTCGTTCCTGTCGTCGATCGGCGCGCTCGTGCCGCTGATGAGCCCGGGCACCGCCTTCGAGTTGCCGATCTACCAGGGCGACGAGGGTTCGGCATGACCACCTCCGACGTCGCGCAGACGTACGCCGAGCAGCGCGCCCGCGACTGGGACGCATTCGCAGCCGGGAGCGGGCCGCTCGCCGATTACTGGGCACGCTGGGAGGAGCTGTCCTTCTCCTGGAAGTTCCCGATCGAATTCCTGCAGCCGCTGGGCGCGGACGCGCCGGATGTCTTCGCCCCGCTCGAGCCGCTCTTCGCCGAGCTGCGCGAGCTCGACGAGGTGGTGGTGCCGCCGATCTCGTGGCTGCACACCACGTACGTACGCGTCGGCTTCCTGCGCGCGGCTGACGTCATGTGGTCACAGGTCGAGTCGTTTTATGTCAACGCCGCGCCGCGCATCCGCCGGGTGGAGCCGTTCTCACTTCGCCTCGCCGGCATCTCCGTCGCCGACGACGAGCGTATCTACCTCGGCGTCGACGACGGCGGTTCCTACCGCGAGGTGCGCCGCCAGATCCGGCTCGGCGTGCCGCTCGTCTACGAGAAGATGAAGGACGACCCGCTCGTCACCGACGACGGCGACGCCTTCGTGCCCTCGCTGGACATCGCCTTCTTCACGGGTCGCGGCGACCGGGCACGCGTGCGCGCCGTGCTCGAGCGCTACCGCGAGATCGATCTCGGTGAGCTGGCCCTCACGCACATGAAGATGGGCCGCGTGCCCATCCAGCCGCACGATCATTACATCGACCTCGACATCGTGGCCGAGATCCCGCTGCTCGGCGCGGACCACCGCAAGGGGTACCACAACTGACTTCCGACGCGAACCCGCAGATCTGGATGCCGGGCGCCGCGGTCACAACCGCGCGCCCGGAGAAGCCCCGCGTCGTGCTCGTGATCGGCAGCGGCCCGATCGTGATCGGGCAGGCTGCGGAGTTCGACTACGCGGGCACGCAGGCGTGCAAGGCCCTCCGCGAGGAGGGCATTCGCTCGATCCTCGTGAACTCGAACCCGGCCACGATCATGACGGACGAGGACATCGCCGACGTCGTGTACATCGAGCCGCTCACGATCGAGGTGATCGAACGCATCATCCAGCGTGAGCGACCGGACGGACTGCTGCCGACGCTCGGCGGCCAGACCGGTCTCAACCTCGCCTATCAGCTCGCGCGCGCCGGCATACTCGAGCGCTACAACGTGCGCCTGCTCGGCACGTCCATGCGCACGATCGAGCTCGCCGAGGACCGTGAGCTCTTCCGCACGTTGCTGCAGGAGATTGGCGAGCCGGTCCCCGACAGCGACATCGTGGAGACGATCGAGGAGGCGCTCGCCGCGCGCGACCGCATCGGCCTGCCGCTCGTCATCCGGCCGGCCTACACGCTCGGCGGGACCGGTGGCGGCTTCGCGCGCACGGACGAGGAGTACGACCGGCTCGTGCGCAGCGGCCTCGCCGCCTCGCCGATCCACCAGATCCTGGTGGAACGCTCGCTGCTCGGGTGGAAAGAGCTCGAGTACGAGGTGATGCGCGACGCGAACGACACGTGCATCGTGATCTGCAACATGGAGAACCTGGATCCGATGGGCGTGCACACCGGCGATTCGATCGTCGTGGCACCGTCGCAGACGCTCTCGGACACCGAGTACCACATGCTCCGCAACAGCGCGCTGAAGATCATCCGCGCGCTCGGCATCGAGGGCGGCTGCAACGTGCAGTTCGCGCTCGCACCCCGCCCGGAAGTCGTGGCGTGGGAGTCCGAGGGCGTGCCGGCGCTGCCCTACTACGTGATCGAGGTGAACCCGCGTGTCTCGCGCTCGTCGGCGCTCGCGTCGAAGGCGACCGGGTACCCGATCGCGCGCGTCGCCGCAAAGATCGCGACCGGCAAGCGCCTGGACGAGATCGAGAACTCCGTCACGCGCCGCACGAGCGCGGCCTTCGAGCCCGCCCTCGACTACTGCGTGGTCAAGATCCCGCGCTGGCCGTTCGACAAGTTCGCGTTCGGCGACCGCACGCTCGGTACGCAGATGAAGGCCACCGGCGAGGTGATGGCGATCGACCGTACGTTCGAGGCCGCGCTCGGGAAGGCGATCCGCAGCCTCGAGTTCGGCGGGCGCTCGCTCCAGTGGGAGCACCCGGATTGGGGCGCCGAGCCGCCACTACACGCCACCGACGAGCGGCTCTGGGCGCTGATCACTGCGGTCCGGCGCGGGATGCCGCTGCCCGAGATCTCGCGACGCTCCGGCGTCGACCCGTGGTTCGTCGAGCGACTCGCGCGCATCGTCGCCATGGAGCGACGGCTGCTGGCGGAGGAGCTCACGCCAACGCTGCTCGCAGACGCGAAGCGCATGGGCTTCGGTGACTCGCAGATCGGCACGCTCGCCGACCGCCTGCCCGAGCAGGTGCGTGCGCTCCGCGAGGAGTGGGGACTGAAGCCCGTCTACAAAATGGTCGATACTTGCGCCGCCGAGTTCGACGCCGCCACGCCGTACTTCTATTCAACCTACGAGAGCGAGAACGAAGCACCGCCCCACGATCAGGAGCGCATGCTCGTGATCGGCTCCGGCCCGATCCGCATCGGCCAGGGCATCGAGTTCGACTACTGCTCCGTGCAGGCGGCGCGGGCGCTGCGGGCGGCCGGGGTCTCCGCCATCCTCGCGAACTCGAACCCCGAAACCGTCTCCACCGACTTCGACACCTCCGATCGCCTGTACTTCGAGCCGCTGGACGAGGAGTCCGTGCGCGACCTGCTCGAGAACGAGGCCGGCGCCAACGGCAACGCGCCGGCGTCGATCGTCCAGTTCGGCGGGCAGACGGCGGTGAACCTGGCGCGGGCGCTGCACTCGGCGGCGCTGCCGATCGCCGGCTCCTCCGCGGACAGCATCGACCTGGCGGAGGACCGGGGCCGCTTCGAACGGCTGCTCTCCGAACTTGCCGTGCCCCAGCCGCCGGGCACCGCCGTGAAGACGCTCGAGAACGCGGTCACGACCGCGAACGCGATCGGCTACCCCGTGCTCGTCCGCCCGTCGTACGTGCTCGGTGGGCGCGCGATGGAGGTCGTCCAGGACGCGAACGAGCTCGTCAGCTACTTCGCCGCGGCGCTCGCCGAGAAGACCGGCGTCGTGCTGATCGACAAGTACCTGAGCGGCCTCGAGTGCGAGGTCGACGCCGTCGTGGACGGCGATCAGGTGCTGATCCCCGGGATCATGGAGCACATCGAGCGCGCGGGCGTGCACTCCGGCGACTCGATGGCCGTCTACCCGCCGCAGAGCCTGACGCAGGCGCAACGTGACGCGATCGTCGACTACACGACGCGCATCGGCCTCGCGCTCGGCGTGCGCGGGCTGATGAACGTGCAGTTTGTGATCTCGCCGCCAGACGACCCCGATCCCGAGGGCCCCGGCGTGTTTGTGATCGAGGTCAACCCGCGCTCCTCCCGCACCGTGCCGTTCATCTCGAAGGTCACGGGCGTACCGCTCGTACAGCTCGCCGTGAACGTCATGCTCGGCCGCTCGCTTGCCGACCAGGGGTACAGCGGCGGGCTCTGGCCCGAGGGCCACCTCGTCGCCGTGAAGGCGCCCGTGTTCTCAATGGCGAAGCTCGTCGGCGTCGACACCTACCTCGGCCCCGAGATGAAGTCGACGGGCGAGGTGATGGGCGTCGACGTCACATTCGACGCGGCGGTGCGCAAGGCGTTGATCGCCGCGGATCTCGGCGTGAAGCCGGGCACATCCTTCCTGCTCTCACTCTCGAACCAGACGAAGTCTGAAGCGCTGCCGCTGATCCGCATGCTGCACGAGGCGGGCAGCCGGCTCTACGCAACGGAGGGCACTGCGGCGCTTGTGCAGGGGCTCGGCATCCCGGTGGAGCTCGTGACGAAGCGGCTCAACGAGGGCCACCCGAACGTGGTCGACGTGATCCGCGAAGGCACCGTCGGCGCCGTGATCAACACGATCGAGGGCGGGCGTCCCGGGCCGCTGCGCGACGGCTTCCACATTCGGCGCACGGCAACGGAGGTCCGCATCCCCTGCTTCACGTCGCTCGACACCGCGCGTGCCGCCATCCAGGCGCTGGCGGTGCCCGGGTCCTACCAGGTGCTGCCCCTCAACGTGTACCGCGACGGCGAGGCCGGCGCGTGAGCGTCGGCACACCCCCGCGGGCGGTGATCTTCGATCTCGACGGCACGCTCGTGGACTCGCTCGAGAGCGTCGCCGCGGCGATGGCGCGTGCCCTCTCGGAGCGCGGCTTCGCGATCGAGACCGCGACCGTCGTGCCCCTGGTCGGTCCACCGATGGAGCTGCTCGTCGAGCAGGTCACCGGCTGGCCGCCCGAGGTCTCCCGCGCCGTGAACGAGGACTACGCACGGCTGTACTACGGCGAGTACATCGAGCACTCGATCGCGATGCCCGGCGCCGGTGCCTTGCTCGACCGTCTCACCGCGCACGGCATCCCGCTGACCGTGCTCACGAACAAAGTGGAGAGCGGCGGCCGCCGCATGCTCGAGGTGCTCGGCTGGACCGAGCGCTTCGCGCTCGTCGCCGGGCGCGACACGCTTGCCGAGGCGAAGCCGGCGCCCGACGGCGCGCTCTACCTGCTCGAGCAGCTCGGTGTGCCGCCGAGCGCCGGTGCGATCGTCGGCGACACCGAGTTCGACATCTGCTGCGGCCGCGACGCCGGACTGGCCTACGTCATCGGCATGATCGGCGAGCGCTCCGAGGCGCAGCTCCGCGCCGCGGGCGCGACGCACGTCGCCCATTCGCTCGACGCGGTCGGCGGGATCCTGCTCGGCGACCGGCGGGACTGACGCGGGATGCAGAGCTTCAGCGCCGAGGTCACCGAGAGCGCGCGCCTCTACGGCGAAACGCACGTGCTGTGGTTCCGCCGGGATAGCGCGCTCAGCGCGATCACACCGGGGCAGTTCGTCATGGCGTACTGCGGTGAGGGCGCAGACCCGCTGCTCGGTCGCGCGCTCTCGATCCACCGCCTGCGCCGGACGGATGCCGGCGACGAGTGGGCGCTGCTCTTCGACATCGTCGGGCGAGGCACTGAATGGCTCGGGCGTCGTCGCGAGGGTGACGTCGTGCGCATGGTGGGGCCCCTCGGGCGCGGCTTCGAGCCGCGGACCCGCGTGCAGCGCATGTTGCTGATCGGCGGCGGCATCGGCTGTGCGCCTCTGATCTGGCTCGCCGATCAGCTCGTGGATGAAGGACGTGAGGTCACGCTCGTGCTCGGCGGCCGGAGCGAGGCGCAGATCTTCCCGCCCAACCTCCTGCCTCCCGCGGTCGAAGTGGTCGTCACCACGGAGGATGGATCCACCGGCGAGCGCGGCCGCGTGACCGCGCCGTTCGAGCGGCTGCTGCCCTGGTGCGACCAGGCCTTCACGTGCGGCCCGGAGCCGATGTTCGGCGCGCTCCACGATGTGGCACGGCGGTCGGGCCTGCGCAAGCCGGTCCAGGCGCTGCTCGAGGCCCGGATGGCCTGCGGCATCGGCATCTGCTACTCGTGCGCGGTCTTCCCCGCCCGCGGCGGCGTCAAGCTCGTCTGCAGCGACGGGCCGATGTTCGACCTGCGCGACCTGTACTGAGAGGCAGCCCCGACGCGATGCGATCGCTCTTCCGTCCGCACGTGCTCGTGGTGATCGGCGGCTTCGCGATCGGTCTGGCCTTCGGCATCTTCGTGATGGACACGCAGCCGCCGATCTTCGGGTGGCTGTTCGGCGCCGGCGCCGGGATCGTCGGCGGAACGTTCATCGCCGCGATTGCCTCCGGGCAGCAGATCATCTCGGGCCCGGCGCCCCCCGGCGGTCGTGGGCGCCGCCTCACCCCTACGCCCGAAGAGCTCGACGAGATCGAGCGCGGGCTACCACATCTGCTCGACGATCTGCCGCCGGTACGGGACGACGACGCGTAGCAGGGGCGCTGCGAACCCGCGATCACGCGGCTCACCTCCATCGCCGCGGCCGAGGACGCTGTGCAGGCACGCACCGCGCGTTCGCGTTCGGTCTAGACTGCGCCGCGACCGCCCGGCGTCCCTTCAGTTCGGAGCCAGAGCGTGCTGACCCGCGACCGCCTCGAGCCGCTCGCGCGCACGCTCGGAGCCACGACGGCGGTCGGCCTGCTGCTCGGAACGATCGTCGGCGGATCGGCGGCCGGCTGGCCATGCGGCTGCTCTTCCTCACGTCCGGGAAGGGCGTTCAGGGTGTCGTGAGCGACGACGGGTTCGTGATTGGCCAGGTCACGATGGACACCTTGAATCTGCTCATCACCGGGGCGCTATTCGGAGTCGTGGGGGCGTTCGTATATCTCGGCGTGCGGCCGTACATGATCGGCCCACGCTGGGTGCGCGTGCTCACCTGCGGGGTCGCCGCCGGAGCGGTGCTCGGATCCGTGGTCGTGAATCCCACTGGCGTTGACGTCACCCGACTCGATCCGGTGTCGCTCGCGGTGGCGCTGTTCGTCGCGATCCCCGCGCTCTTCGCCGTCCTGACGGCACTCGCGATCGAGTACGTGCTCGCGCCGGGTGGATGGTCACGCGCAGCCCCGCTACCGATCGTGGCGGCGCCACTCGTGATCTTCCTCTTCCCGCCCCTGTTCATCGTCGTAGGGATACCCGCGTTGCTCGTGGTGCTGGTCCGCCGCGGCGCCGCACGATGGTCGGAGCTCGGCACGCTGATCGGTCACAGAGGCGTGTTCTGGCTCGCACGCCTCTCATGGGCCGCCGTCGCCGCCATTGGTGTGGTCGCGCTCGCGAAGGACGTGATCGCACTCGCCTGACTCCACCGATTGAGCACGGATTCGGCCCTCCGGTCGACGGGCGGGCGGCGCGCGGTCAACGGGAATCGGAATCTCACGTGATGGGCTCCAGGCGGCGGATCGTGTTTGCAGTCAGTACGGGGGGGCGGTCGGCGGACCAGCTGCCTGACCGGGGATCGGCCGGGGCTCGAGTGCTTCGCGTCCGGGGGGTGCGCCCTCAGGTGAACTAGTCATTGCCACCATCTCACGCTAACGTAAGGGTTCGCTCCTCCCGATCGTGTCCCCCCGCGATCCCCGCCCCTCGGGCTTACCTCACGGAACGGATCTGTCAGCGAATGTCGTCGGGTTCATCGCTCTCGCACACGTTCGGCGCCTTGCGCGAACGAGACTTCGCCTGGTACTTCACCGGGAACACCGCCTTCTTCCTGGCGATGCAGATGAACCAGCTGCTCCGTGGCTACCTCGCGTACGAGCTGACGAACGCGGCGGTCGCGCTCGGCCTGATCGCGGTCACGATGGCTCTGCCGATGCTGCTGATCGCGCCGATCGGCGGCGTGATCGCCGACCGCTACAACAAGCGCACGCTGCTGATCATTGCGCAGCTGTTCACTGCCGGCGCAAACGCCGTGCTGGCCGCGCTGATCATCGCGGACATGATCGAGTTCTGGCACCTGCTGGTGAGCACGCTCGCGCTCGGGGTCACGATCTCAATCGCGATGCCCGCGCGGCAGGCGATGGTGCCGAGCCTGGTGCCCCAGCACCGCATGATGAACGCGATCTCGCTGCAAATGGGCAGCATGAACCTGACGCGCATCGTGGGGCCTGCAGTCGGAGGGTTGCTGATCGCGCCGCTCGGTATCGGCGTGACCTGGGGGCTGGGCGTCGTGCTCTACCTGATCGCCACCGTCGCGCTGATCCCGCTGCCGAAGCACGGCATGGTGGCGACGCACGCCGCGGGCGCGTTCAAGGACGAGCTGATCGGCGGCTTCCGCTATGCCGCCGGCCACCCCGTGCTGCGGCTGCTGATGCTGACCGGGATGTTGATGCCGCTGTTCGCCTTCCCCGTGCAGCTCGTGCTGCCCGTGTTCGCCGAAGACGTCTTCGGTCAGGGTCCGGGTGCGCTGGGCGTGCTCATGGCCGCGGCCGGCATCGGCGGCCTGATTGGCGCGCTGATCGCCGCGAACCTCGATCAGTTCCGGCGGAAGAGCATGCTCATGCTCGTCGGCACGGTGATCATGAGCCTCGCCTACGTCGCGTTCGCCCAGTCGGCCTCGTTCGGGCTGGGGCGGGGGAACGCGTACGCGCTCGGGCTGCTGATGTTCGGCGTCGGCAACACTGGCGGCATGCTCTTCCAGACGATCAACAACGCCACGATCCAGGTGCTGGTCACGGACGAGATGCGCGGTCGCGTGATGTCACTGCTGATGATGTCCTTCGGGATCATGCCGCTCGGCATCCTGCCGCTCACGCTGGCCGTCGATGCGTTCGGTGCGCCAACCACCGTCGCCGCCTCGTCGCTGCTCATGCTGCTGTGCCTGCTCGCCTTCTTCGCCTTCAGCTCGCGGCTGCGCAACCTGCGCGTGGACGAGCTCGCCCACGCAGAGCTCTCGCCGGCGCAAGCGGCCGGGCTCGTCGCCGAGGGGAAGATCTCGCAGGCGGAGGCCGCGCGGCTCACGGGACGCGCCGCTCGCCGTGTGATCGCACCGCCGCTCCCCGGCGCCGTCGCGCGCACACCAGCTCTCGCGCGGCCCGAGGGCGCACCGGCCGGGGGCGCCATCGAAGGGGCTTTGGACGAGGCACGCGAGCGAGCGAACGCCGCGCGCACCGTCGGCGCGGGGCCGCCGCGCGACTGACCGTCTGTGCGCGGCGCAGA
>JAQBZW010000237.1 GCA_027622315.1 Chloroflexota bacterium
TGGGGCACCGCTGCTCAGGGACGAAACACTAACTCTCCAGGTGGTATGAATACCGGGGGCAGGTCAATCCTCGCGGAGGCTTCGCTCAGCTTCCTCGGATACGGGGTCCCGCCGCCCGCGCCCTCGTGGGGCGGCATGCTGGCCTCCGACGGCCGCAGCTACATGTACGCCGCGCCCCACATGTTCATCGGGCCCGCGGTCGCGCTCAGCCTGGTCGTGTTCGGTGTGAACATGTTTGGTGACGCGCTCCGCGACGTGCTCGACCCGCGTTTGCGAGGCTCTGGCGGAACGTAGTCGCGCATCTCTGGGCGAGTCGTGGCGCGCGTGCGGGTACCACCGCCGGCTGCCGCGCGCCCCGCATGCTGAGGAGGTCACGGTGCCGGGAGCAGAACTGCCACTGCCGCTGGAGGGTGTGCGGGTCACCGATTTCACGTGGATCATCGCGGGGCCGCAGGCGACGCGCATCCTCGGTGACATGGGCGCCGATGTGATCAAGGTCGAGAACGAGTCCTACCTCGATGCCGTGCGTGGCGCGGACGGACTGCACAACAACTTCCACCGCAACAAGCGCAGCATGACGGCGAACCTGCACCACCCGCAGGGTCGCGAGGCGGTCGAGCGGCTGATCGCGAAGTCCGATGTCGTGATCGAGAACTTCAGCTCCGGGGCGTTCGCGCGCATGGGCTTCCCTTACGAACGGCTCGCCGAGCTCAAGCCCGACATCATCTACGTCTCGCTCTCGGGCTACGGCCAGCTCGGGCGTGACAGCGACTACGGCACGTGGGGGCCGACCGCGCAGGGGGCCTCCGGCCTGACCGCGATGTCGCGGCTGCCCGGGCAGCCGCCGGCGGGATGGGGGTACTCGTACCTCGATCACACGGCCGGCTTCTACGGTGCGATCGCGGCGCTGATGGCGCTCTGGCATCGCGACCGCACGGGGGAGGGCCAGCACGTCGACATGTCGCAGGTGGAGACGGGGATGATGCTGGCCGGCGTGCCGATGCTCGACTTCCAGGTGAACGGACGGCCGTACGAGGCGATCGGCAACCATGCGGTGCACCCGGCCGTGGCACCGCATTCGATCTATCGCGCCGGGGGCGACGATCGCTGGATCGCGATCGCGGCGGAGGACGACGTGCAGTGGCGCGCGCTGTGCGACGCGCTCGGTGCGCCGGCGCTCGCGGCTGACGCGCGCTTCGCCACGAACGCCGCGCGCGTCGCGGCACAGGACGCGCTCGACGCGGAGATCGAGCAACGCACGCGCGAGGAGGAGCCGTTCGCGCTGGCCGAGCGGCTACAGGCGCGCGGCGTGCTCGCCGGCGTGTGCCAGACGATCGAGGACCGCATGGAGCGCGACCCACAGCTTGCGGCGCGCGGCTTCTACCGATCCGCGCCGCACCCGGCGTTTGGCGAGCACCGCTTCGAGGGGCTGCCGATCACGTTCTCCGGGGCGCGTTGGCGGATCGACCGGGGCGCGCCGCTCGTCGGCGAGCACACCCGCGACGTCCTGCGGGACGTGCTCGGCTACGCCGATGCGGAGATCGACGCGATGCAGGCAGAGGCGGCCGTCTGATGGCGGGACCGATGGAGGGCGTGAGGGTCGTCGAGATCGGCGATCTCGGTGAGCTCGCCGGCAAGCTGCTCGCCGACGCCGGCGCCGACGTGATCCGCGTGGAGCCGCCACGCGGCGCGCGCTCGCGGCACACCGGGCCGTTCGTCGCCGATCGCCCGGACGTCGATGGCAGCCTGCACTACATGGCGCTGAACACGAACAAGCGCGGCGTCACGATCGACCTCGCGACGCCCGCCGGCGTGGCGGCATGGCGCACGCTCGCGGCATCCGCGGACATCGTGATCGATGCGGCCGGGCCGGACGTGCTCGACGGCTTCGGCGCCGGCTATGCGTCGTTCGCTGACGAGCCACGCCTGATCTGGTGCGCGATCACCCCCTTCGGGCTGACCGGCCCACTGCGGGATCTGCCGGCGAACGATCTTGTGAGCATGGCGCTCGGCGGGATCGTGATGATGTGCGGCTACGACGATCACGAGCTGCCGCCGGTGCGCCCCGATGGGGAGCACTCGCTGAACATCGCCGGCGAGTACGCCGTCGCGGGCATGCTCGCGGCGCTGCTCATGCGCTCGCGGACGGGCTCCGGCCAGCTGCTCGACGTGTCCATCCACGAAGCGGTGGCCGGCACGACCGAGGGCGCCTTCATGAACTGGGAGTACCTCGGCCGCAACCCGGAACGAAAGACCGGACGTCACGCCGGGACCGTTGAGGGATGGCAGTTCCAGTGCGCCGATGGCAAGTGGGCGGTGATCTTCGGCGGCGGTGTGCCCCGCGACCAGAAGCAGATGGACGCGCTGCTCACATGGATGGACGAGTACGACGCCGTCGGTGACCTGCGTGAGCCGCAATACCAGGAGGTGATGTACCTGCGCCCGCAGGAAGGCGGCGACATCCGTCACCACTTCGTGGTGACCGTGCAGGCGTTCATGAAGACCCGCCCGCTGGAGGAGGTCTACCGCCGCGGCCAGGCCTGTGGCCTGCCCGGCGCGCCGGTCAACCAGCCCGAGGACGTGCTCAGCGATCCGCACTGGGAAGACCGTGGCTTCTGGGCGACGGTCGAGATCCCCGGCGCGTCCGCGCCGGCTCGATTGCCGCGCGCCGGCTATCGCTTCACGAAGACCCCGGTGGAGTTCCGGCGTCGTGCTCCGCTGCTCGGCGAGCACAACGCGGAAGTGCTGGCTTAGCCGTCGCGCCGGGCAGGCGGTGGCCGGTCAGCCACCGGCCCGATTGGCCGTGAACGCTTCGGGGCGGTCCGGTGGCTGACCGCGGCCGGTGACGCTGTCCCGTGTCGGCGGCTTGTCAGCCGCCGCTTGCCGGGCGCGGGCGCGGCGGACCGCTAGTATCCCGCGATGCGCTCACTCACCTCCACACTGACCGCCGCGCGCGCACATCGCGCGTTCTATGCGCTCGGGTTTCCGGCGTTCCGGCGCATCTGGCTGGCCGCTGTGCTCGATGGCTTCGGCAACTGGATGGAGCGGCTCGCGGTCGGCTGGTTCGTGCTGAACGTGACCGGGTCAGTATTCCTCGCCGCGCTGTCGTTTGCCGTACGTAGCGCGCCGAACATCGTGCTCGGGCCGTTCGGCGGGGCCGTGGCGGATCGCTTCGAACGACCGCGCGTGCTGATGGTCACAGCGGCCGCGCGGGCCCTGTTGCTGAGCGCGATCGCAGGCACCGCGCTCGCCGGCCTGACGGCCGTCTGGCCGATCCTCGTGCTCGTCATGCTCAGCGGCGTCGCGCGCTCGAGCGAGATCCCGGCGACGCAGGCGATGATCACGGACATCGTCGGCCGCTCGCGCGCGGCGAGCGCGATCGGCCTGCACGCGTTCGGCGTGCGCTCGGTGGGCGTGCTCGGGGCGCTCGCCGGCGGTGTGCTGATCGAGTGGATCAGCGTCGGGCTCGTCTTCCTCTGCGCGGGCGCCGCCGTCGCCGCTGCGGCGCTCGTCTACGCAGGCGTGAGCGTCCCGCGCGTGCGCACGGTTGGCGCCGGCGCGCGCTCACTCTGGGGCGACGCGCTCGAGGGCATCCGACTGGTGCTGCGCATCCCCGTTGTGCTCACGCTGCTGCTGCTGGCGGTCGGCGTCGAAGTATTCGCCTTCTCGTTCAACTCGCTGCTCCCCGCCGTCGCCGAGCGCGTGCTCAACGTCGACGCCGCCGGGCTCGGTGCGCTCACGCTCGGCGCCGGCGTGGGCGGGATGCTCGGAACCGCGGCGCTCTCACTGCTGCGCGACGAGGCGCGCCGCGGTCCGTTGTTGCTCGGCGTGACGCTGTGCTTCGGCGTGCTGCTGATCGCGCTCGCGGCGAGCGAACGCTTCGCGCTCTCGCTCGCGATCCTCGTGGGCGTCGGCGCGATGGCGGCGATGTTTGACGCCCTGCAGTGGGTGCTGCTCCAGGCAAGCGTGCCAGACGAGATGCGCGGCCGCGTGGTCGGCGCGTGGATGTCGGCGATCGGCTTCGGCTGGATGGGACCGATCGTGATCGGCGCGACCGCGGAGGTCGCGGGCACGCAGTGGGCGCTCGCGGCGAGCGGCGCAGTTGCGCTCACGCTCGGCGTCGGCGCGCTGGGCTCGCGCGGCTTGCGGGGGTTGTGAACCACGCCCCTCGACGGTCCGGGCGCAATGCGCGGCAAGCGGCGGCTGACAAGCCGCCGACACGAAACGCCAGACGGGGTACGTGAACGTCCACCTGTCGGACAACGCGGATCGATGATCGTGTCGGCGGCTTGTCAGCCGCCGCTTGCCCGCCGACACGATGTGGCGGATGCGGCGGTGCATCGCTCGACGGTGCGACGACCGCGGACCGGCGTCCCGT
>JAQBZW010000238.1 GCA_027622315.1 Chloroflexota bacterium
CGAACAAAAGGGCCTGCCTCGGAATCTGTGATCGATCAATGACCTGGGCACACGTCTTCCACATAGAAGATTGATTTTCGAGTCTCATCCACGTGGGCTCAGATCACTATCGTCATGGTTACAGTCCAGCGCGTGAACACCCTCGGTGCCCTGTCGGCGTCGTTTAACGCCTGGCGGAACTTGCGCGCCTCGGGGCCGCGGCCGCCGGCGCCCTCCATGCCTGCGGACTCGAGCTCCGCCAGCAACGCCGGCGTCTTGTGCTTCTCGATGAACGCGCGCAGCTCGTCCCGAAACGACACTTGCTCTTCGGTCAGTCCGTAGTGCATGGCTGTCTCCCTCGCCCCCAACCCCCGCTCCACCCTCACCCCCAACCCCGCTCCCGGTAACGGGAGCGGGGAGCAGGACGCGGCGGGCCGGTCGACGATGCTCGGAGGCTCGGCCCGTCCGGCTCCCCCGCTCCCGTTCTGGAGCGGGGGCCGGGGGGTGAGGGCTTACCGCCCCGTGAACTTCGGCTCGCGCTTCTCCTGGAAGGCACGCACGGCCTCGCGATGATCCTCCTTCGTCATCGACACCTCCTCCATCGCGAGCGAGAGCGGGGTGACCATGTTCGAGACGAAACGCAGGTACTTGTTCACCGCGACCTTCGACGCGCTGATCGCGTACGTCGGTCCGGCCGCGAGCCGTCCCGCGATCTCGAGGGCTCGCGGCATGAGCTGGTCGTCGTCGACGCAGAACGTGGCGAGGCCGATGCGCTCCGCCTCCTCGCCGCCGATGCGCTCGCCGGTCATCAGGTAGTACTTCGCGCGACTCGGTCCGATCAGCGCCGGCCAGATCACCTGGCCGCCGTCGCCCGCGGAGATACCCATCTTCACGTGGGTGTCGGCGAAGATCGCGCTGCGTGCGGCCACCACGACGTCGGCGAGCAGCGCGACGGTCGCGCCGAGCCCCATGGCAAAGCCGTTCACCGCCGAGATGATCGGCTTCTCGCAGTCGAGCATGTTGTCGACGATCAGCCGCGCCTCGTGCAGCGAGTTCACGTAGACCGGCGCGTCAGGATCCGGCGGCGCGGTCCCGCGATCGCCACCGAAGTCGCCCCCCGACGAGAACGCCCGGCCGGCGCCGGTGATCACGAGCACCCGGGCATCGCCGTCGCTATCGAAGTCAGACGCGAGCCGGCTCAGCTCGTTGTGCATCACCGGGTTGACCGCGTTCAGTCGCTCGGGGCGGTTCAGCGTCGCGATCGCGATCCCATCGTCCCGCTTCTCGATCTGGATCGTGTGGTACTGCTCGGGCCTGAGCATCGCGCGTCTCCCTTCCCCAAGCTGTCGCGGACCGCGAGCGCGGCCGCGCTCGGCGGGAGCGTACGCCTCGGACCCTCACCCGGCCGCGCTCCACCCTCCGCCCCGGCACCGCGCTGGAACCCTCACCCCCAGCCCCGCTCGCCGCTCCCTGCGCGGATTCGTGTCGGTTCGCGGTCCTACGCCGTGATCAGGGAGCGGGGAGCCGGAATTGCGGAAGGCGTCACGCATAGCCGCGATCTTGCTCCCCGCGCCCAGCGTGGAGCCGAAGCAGTCCGCCGGCCGATCACGTGATCAGGGAGCGGGGCTGGGGGTGAGGGTCGGCGCGGTGCCGGGGGTGAGGGCGCATACCATCCGCGCATGCAGCTGATCGACGGCGTGCCCGTCTACTCCGCCACCGACCTCGTCGGCTTCGTGGAGTGCCGCCACCTCGCCGATCTCGATCGCGCGGCCCTGGCCGGGCTGGTCGCCCGGCCGATGCGCGAAGACCCGCAGCTCGACCGCATCGCAAAGCGCGGCGAGCAGCACGAGGCGCGCTTCCTCGCGACGCTCGAGGCCGAGGGCAAGCTGATCGCGGAGGTGGCGTGGGAGGACGATCCCGCCACCCATCGCGGCGACCGCTACCGCGAGATGGCCGAGGCCACCCGCGAGGCGATGCGCGACGGCGCCGACGTCGTCTACCAGGCGACCTTCTTCGACGACGACTCCCCGATCCGCCGCTTCGGACGCGCGGACTTCCTGATGCGCGTAGAGACGCCAAGCGATCTCGGCGCGTGGTCATACGAGGTGTGGGACACGAAGCTCGCGCGCCACGCGAAGGCGTCCGCGGTGCTCCAGCTCTGCTTCTACAGCGATCTGCTCGCGGGGCTGCAGGGCCCTGTCGGGTATCCCGACATGAAGAGTGATCTGCCGGAGCGCATGACGCTCGCGCTCGGCGGCAACCCCGCGGAGATCGCCTCGTTCCGGCTCGCCAACTTCGCCGCGTACTACCGGCTCGTGAAGCGCGAGTACGAGACGCTGATCGCGTCCGGCTCGGCGGCGTATCCACCGCTGGACACGCGCCCCGACCCCGTTGAGCACTGCGACGTCTGTCGCTGGGACGAGCGCTGCCGCGGCGTGCGCCGCGCTGGCCGCGACCTCGCGCTCACCGCCGGCATCACGTCGCGCCAGAAGCGCACGCTCCGCGAGCGCGATGTCGACACGCTCGACGCGCTCGCCGTGCTGCCGCTCCCGGTTCGCTTCGCTCACGGCAGGCCGCTCGACCCGCCGCTCGAGCGCGGCAGCGAGCAGTCGCTCCGGCGCGTGCGCGAGCAGGCGCGCCTACAGGTGGAGGGCGAGCGCGCGGGGCGGCTGCTCTCGGAGCGCCTCCCGCCCCCGCGCACCCGCGAGGGTGCGCTCGATCCGACGCAGGGACTGCTCATGCTCCCGCCGCCATCGCCCGGCGATCTCTTCTTCGACATCGAAGGCGACCCCTTCGTCGACGACCACGGGCTCGAAGGGGTCGACTACCTCTTCGGCCTGATCGACCCGAGTACGACCGGCCCGGACGGCCGGCCGGGCTTCCACGCCTTCTGGTCGATCGAAGAGGGCCCCGATGGCTCGACGGTCACCGCCGGCGCCGAACGCGCTGCGTTCGAACGAACCATCGACCTGATCGTCACGCGCCGCGCCGCCGACCCCGGCATGCACGTCTACCACTACGCGCCGTACGAGCCGACGGCGATCAAGCGGCTGATGGGCCGCTACGCCACGCGCGAGCAGGAGGTCGATGACCTGCTGCGGGGCGAGGTCTTCGTCGACCTCTATCGCACGGTGCGCCAGGGCATCCGCGCCTCGGTCGAGAGCTACTCGATCAAGCACATCGAGAAGTTCTACGCCGACACGTGGCGGCGCGAGGCCGATCTGCGAACCGCCGGCGACAGCATCGTCGAGTTCGAGACGTGGCTCGAGACGGGAGACCCCCCGTTCGTGGTGAGCCCCTCCTCCCCGTTCGTGGCCAGCCCCTCCTCCCCGTTCGTGGTGAGCCCAGTCGAACCACGCGCGCACCGCCAGCAGCTCCTCGACACGATCGAGGCCTACAACCGCGACGACTGCGTCTCGACCATGCACCTCCGCGACTGGCTCGAGGCACAACGCACCGCGCTCGCCGCGGACGTCGCCGCAGCGAGCGGCGAGACGCTCCCGCGTCCCGCGCGACCCGAGACGAGCGTGAGTGACGGCCTTGCGGAGGAGATCACCGAAACCGAGGCGCTGATCGCGCGCCTCATCGACGGCGTCCCCGCCGATCTCACCGCCGCAACGGATGAGCAGCGCGCGCGCTGGCTGCTCGCCCAGCTGCTCGGCTGGCACCGGCGCGAGGACAAGTCCGCGTGGTGGCGTTACTACTTCCTGAAGAACGAGCTCACCGACGAGGAGCGCGTGCGCGAGCGCGACGCGCTCGGCCAGCTGACCGCGCACGGCAAGGTGGGCGAGGTCCGCCGCTCCGACGTCTACCGCTTCTCGTTCCCCCCGCAGGACCACCGCATCTCGGTCGGCGACCAGCCGCACGACCCCGCGACCGGCAATGCGGCGGGTCGCGTCGAGGCGATCGACGATGAGCAGTGCTGGATCGAGCTCTCAGTCGGCAAGGGTCGCGATGCCCCGCAGGCAACCTCGCTGATCCCGCACAACTTCGTCCCGGCGAACGTGCTGAAGGCGAGCCTGCGCCGCTGTGCCGAGCAGGTGCTCGCCGGCGGGATCGACGCTCCCGGCGCCTACCGCGCCGCGCGCGATCTGTTGCTCGGCCGCCCGCCGCGCGTGCTCGATGCGGAGCGCGCTCAGCAGGCGGGCGCGGACGCACCCGCCGGGACCGCGGGGGCACCCGTGTCATCGGTTCATGGTTCGTCTTCGCTCACCACGAACGGAGAGGGAGGGCTCACCACGAACGGAGAGGCAGGGCTCGCCACGCACCACGGAGGTCCGTCGGTACGGAGAGAAGGCCCGTTCGTACTGAGCGAAGACGAAGTACGAACCACCGCGGACGCCCCCGCCGCGCCCGGCCAGGGCGCGGCAGTCCCCGCCGCCCAACCCTT
>JAQBZW010000239.1 GCA_027622315.1 Chloroflexota bacterium
CGCGCCGTGCGGGTCCGCCTGGGCGCCCCCCGACGGCTCGGGCACGATCGTGTCGATCGCGCCGAGCTCGAGCAGGTCGCGGGCGGCGACGCCAAGCGCCTCCGCCACCTCGGGCGCGCGCTCGCGGTCGCGAAAGAGGATCGCCGCGGCGCCCTCGGGTGACGTGATCGCGTACATCGCGTTCTGCTGCATCAGGATGCGATCCGCCACAGTCAACGCCAGCGCCCCGCCCGAGCCACCTTCGCCGATCACGACCGAAACGCTTGGCGTCGTCAACGATGCCATTGCGGCGAGGCAGTCCGAGATCGCGCCGGCGAGTCCAGCCTGCTCGTCGGCAAGTCCGTCGTGCGCGCCCGGCGTGTCGACGAAGGTGACGAGCGGCAGCTGAAATCGCTGCGCGAGCAGAATCAGACGGCGGGCCTTGCGATAGCCCGCCGGCGAGACGCGGCCATTGCGCCGCGCACCCGCCTCATCGAGGTCGCCCCGCTCCTGCGCGACGATCACGACGTTGGTATCGCCGATGCGGGCGAGGCCGCCGACGAGCGCCGGGTCATCGCTCCCTGTGCGGTCGCCGAGCAGCGGAATGAAGTCGGACGTGAGGCGGTCGATGTACTGGAGCGCTCGCGGGCGGCCCGCGGCGCGGGCGCGCTCGACCACGGACCATCCGCCATCGAGATCGCGCACTTCAACGGCAGGCGGCAGCAGATCGGGATCGGGTGGCGTTGGCTTCAGAAGCAGTGCGGCGAGGCGGATCAGGTAGTCGCGGATCGCAACGCGCGGGAGCACAGCGTCGACCTGGCCGGCCGCGAGCAGGTCCTCGGCGCGTAGCGCCTCGCGCTCCTCGCCCGGGTCGTGCACGGCGCGGACACGCGGACCGGCGAAGCCGATCAGCGCGCCCTGCTCCGCGATGATGATGTCCGCCTGGGTGCCATACGACGCGTAGACGCCGCCGGTCGTCGGGTCGGCGAGCACCGAGATCATCGGCACGCCGGCCTCGTGCAGTCGCTGTGCGGCGGCGGCGGTCTTCGCCATCTGGAAGAGCGCGACGATCCCTTCCTGCATGCGCGCGCCACCCGAACAGGTGAGCGCAACGAATGGCAGATCGGCGTCGCGCGCTCGATCCATCGCCGTCGCCACCCGTTCGCCGACAGCGAAGCCCATCGAACCGCCGATGAAGGCGAAATCGCTGACCGCGACCACCACGCGCAGCCCGCCGATCTTCGCGGTACCCGTGAGCACAGCCTCATCGCCACCACTGCGACGACGCGCTTCCTCGAGGCGTTCCGGGTATGGCCGCGAATCCGAGAAGTGCAGCGGGTCGGGTGACCCCGTCCCCGCGAAGTGCTCGTCGAAGGAGTCGGCGTCGAACAGCAGGCTCACCCATTCGCGCGCTGAGATCGGCTCGTCCGACGCCGCGGCATCGGCATTGCTGCGCAGGCCGGCGTCCGGTGGGGGCGATGTGGGCGTGGTCGGGGTGTCGGTGTCAGCCATCGGTTGTCCTTGCATCGGCGGCAGCGAGCCGCGGGGACCGGAGGTGGGAGGGCGCGACTGGGACGGTGCGCGGGAGCAGGCGCGCAGCGCTCCGTCAGCTCGCGGCCTCGCTGGCAGCGCGTCCCTCGTCGAGGAAGGCGCGCACATGCTGCACCGTGATCGCCAGCTGATCGTGGTGCATCCAGTGACCGGCGTCCGGGACGACCGCGGTACGCGAGTCGGTGAAGTAGTTGTCGAGCGAACGGCCCCGGAAGTCATCGCGGCGCTGCTGAGACTTCCCGCCGATCAGGTGCAGGACCGGACTCGTGATCGCCGCCCAGAGCTGCTCCATGTCCTCGCCGCGCAGCTCGAACGGAACGCGGCCGCGCACCCAGGGATCGAACTTCCAGACGTACCCGCCGTCGATCCCGAGTGTGCCCCAGCGCGCGAGGTGCATCGCCATCTCCGCCGAGAGCTGCGGATTCGCATCCTGCATGCGATCGCGCGCCTCCTCGATCGTCGGGTAGACGCGCGGCGTGCGCTGCTCGAACGAACGCGACTGCAGTGCCCAGTCGCGCATGCTCTTCGGCGTGATCCCGTCCGGATCGTTCTCCATGCGCGCGCCGGCGCCCTCCAGCGAGACGATGCGGTCGAAGCACTCCGGGAACATCCCCGCGGTGAGCAGCGAGATCGCGCCGCCGAACGAATGCCCGACCACGGTCGCGCGACCTCCGACGAGCTGGATCAGTGCGTACAGATCGAGGGCGTGCTCCGGAAGCCCGTAGAGGCTGCCCTTCGCGTATTCAGAATCGCCGTGCCCGCGCAGGTCGGCGGCCAGCACGTGGTAGTCGTCGCGGAACGCCTCGGCCACCTGGTCCCACGATCGGGCGTGATCGCGGCCGCCGTGCAAGAGCACGAGCGGGGGATTCGCCGCGTCGCCCCACGTCCAGTAGGAGAGGCGGAGACGCTGCGACTGGTAGAAATGTTGCCACGGTTCGGACACGTCGATGGACTCCCGATCCGGCGCTGGTATGGTTGGCGCCGGCTGCGATCGCGCCGGCGAGACATCGCAACGAGCGTACCATCCGCCCCACTTCACGCCGTCTTGACGCGCCGACGAAGCGGTCCGTACCGTCGCCTCGTGGTCGATGCGGACGATTCGCCAGATACCGACGCCCTGCCCGCATACGTCCGTGCACTGCTCGCGCCAGCCGCGTATCCGCATCATCCCGCCTCAGTCGTACTCAAACAGACGCACCTCTCGTACGCGTTTCTCGCTGACGACCTGGTCTACAAGACGAAGAAGCCGGTCGACTTCGGCTTCGTCGCCCAGCTCGACGCCGAAACACGTGAGCGCTTCTGCCATGCGGAGGTGCAGCTGAACAGACGGCTGGCGCCGGACGTGTACCTCGATGTCGCGCCTGTGCTTCGGCTCGCGGACGGCGGCTTCGCGGTCGAGCAGCCGCCGGCGGGCCGCGCGGTAGCCGCAGTCGAGGAATGGGCCGTGAAGATGCGGCGCCTGCCCGACGATCGCACGCTCGCGGCGCTGCTGGCGGCGCGCCGCGATCCGCCCGATCTCGCCGAGCGGCTGGTCGCAAAGCTCGCGGCGTTTCACGCTGCCGCCGAACGCGTCGCGAACGACCCGTCGTTCGCGGGCGCGGAAGCCGTGACCGCGTGGTGGCGGCGCGAGTACAGCGAGGCGGCGGGCTTCGTCGGCGATACGTGGGAGGCGCGCGACGCGGCGCGCCTGAACACGTTCGTCGATCGCCAGCTGACGACGCACGCCTCGCTCTTCGACGCCCGACTCGCGGCGGGCCGCGTGGTCGAAGGTCACGGTGACCTGCACGCGCAGCACGTGTACGTGCTCGGTCCGGCGCCGGAACAGCTGGTCATCGTCGATTGCATCGAGTTCTCGGACTGGTTCCAGTTCCGCTACCTGGACGTCGGCTACGACATCGCCTTCCTCGCCATGGATCTGGAGGCGCGCGGCTATCCGGAGCTGGGCGACGAGCTCGCCGGGCGCTATCTCACCGCCACGTCCGACGAGACGCTCGGTGTGCTCCAGCCACTGCACCGCGCGTTCCGTGCATTCGTGCGCGGCAAGGTCGAGTCGATCGGCGCCCACGCGCCGGAGGTGCCGGCGGAGGAACGGCAGCGCCTCGCCGACTCGGCCGCGGCCTACTTCACGCTGGCGGCGCAGTACGCGGACCGCCGGGAAGCGCCCCTGCTGATCGTGATCACCGGGCTGTCCGGCACGGGGAAGTCCACCGTCGGCGCGGCGCTCGCCACCCGGATTGGCGCGGCGTTCGTCTCGTCCGACCCGATCCGCCGCGAGTTGGCCGGGCCCTCGAAGATGTTCCAGCGTTTCGAAGAGGGCGTGTACACGCCCGAGATGAGCGACCGCATCTACGCGGAGATGCGGCGACGCGCTACCGACCATCTCGCGGCCGGGCGCGCGGTCGTGCTCGACGCGACGCACTCACGGCGCACGAGCCGGGACGCGGCCCGAGACGTCGCGCGCGCCGCGCGGGTGCCTTCGCTGCTCGTCGAGCTGCGTATGAGCGACGACGCCGCGCTCGCGCGGCTGATCAACCGCGAACGCGCAGCGGCGGACACGGATGTCGATCCCGGTGCATACCGTCGCCACATCGCCGGCTACGACGCCGTCTCCGCCACGGAAGGCAACTGCCTCGCGCTCGACGCGTCGCAGACCGTGGGTGCGCTGGTCGCCGAGATCGCCGAGGCGCTGCCCCGGCGGGCATAGCCCGCTCGTCCTGAGTACGCGCCCTTCGTTCGCCCCGAGCACGCCCCCGCCGTTCGCCCCGAGCACGCCCCCGCCGTTCGCTCCGAGCACGCCCCTTCCGTTCGCCCCGAGCACGCCCCTTCC
>JAQBZW010000240.1 GCA_027622315.1 Chloroflexota bacterium
ATCGCGCGCAGCGCCACCAGCTCGCCGTCGAGCTGGGCATAGGCGCCGACCGGCAGCTCGCAACCCGTGCCGAGCGCGCCGAGGAACGCCCGTTCGGCGGTGGCCGCGACGCGCGTGGCACGGTGGTCGACGGTGCCGAGCAGCGCGCACGTGGGCGCATCGTCGGCGCGGCACTGGAGGGCGATCACGCCCTGTCCCGGCGCCGGCAGGAACTCCATCGCGTCGAACAGCTGGCTGGCCTCGTCCAGCCGGCCGAGCCGGGCCAGGCCGGCCGCGGCGAGAATGGTGCCGTCGTACTCGCCGTCGGCGACCTTGCGCAGCCGCGTGTCCACGTTGCCCCGGATCTCGGCGATCACGAGATCCGGGCGGAGCGCGCGCAGCAACCCAACGCGTCGCTGCGAAGACGTGCCGACGCGCGCCCCGGCCGGGAGCTCCGCGAGCCGTCGGCCGCTCGACGCCACGAGCACGTCGCGCGGATCAGCGCGCTCGAGCAAGCCCGCGAGCGCGAGCCCGTCGACCGGCGTCGACGGCACGTCCTTCAGCGAATGCACCGCGACATCGGCGCGGCCGTCCAGCAGCGCCGCTTCGACCGCGACGACGAATACGCCGCGTCCTCCGAGCACGGTCAGGGGCGTCGACCGATCGCGGTCGCCTTCAGTCGTGATCTCCACGATCTCGCTCTCGAGATCGGGTGCGACGCCGCGCAGCGCCGCGATCGCAAGCTCGGTCTGGGCAAGCGCCAGCCGTGACCCGCGCGTCGCGAAGCGCAGTCGACGCGTCATCCGTCGGCGTCGTCGCGGGGACCGGCGGGTTCGTCCAGTCGAAAGAGCCGCCGCGTCGCATCGATGTACACGTCGCGGTCGCCGCGCGCCCGCAGCGTGGCGATCGGATCGTGCAAGATCTGCTTTACGACGGCACGGCTGAGCGCGTCGAACAGATCCGAGACGTGCGCGCGCTCGTCGTTGCCGAGCCGCAACCGGCGCAGCGTCTTCGCGACCTCCGCCTGGCGAAGTACGTCGGCGCGCTCCGTCAGCGCGCTGATCGTCGGGATCACCTGGAGCTGCTCCCACCACTCGAGGAACTGCCCGGTCTCGGCCTCGACGAGCGCCTGCACCTTGTCGACCTCCGCGCGACGCAGCCCGGCGTTCGCGTCCGCGATCGCCTGCAGGTCGTCGAGATCGCAGTAGCTGACGCCGGGCAGCCGGCGCACGGCCGGATCGAAGTCACGCGGCACACCGATGTCCACGATCAGCAGCGGGGCGTCCCGCTGCGTACGCCGCAGCGCGAGCGCCTCTCGCGCGGTCTCCAGCGTGACGAGCGTCTCCGGCGCCCCGGTGGAGGCGATCACGACGTCGGCCGCGGCGAGGGCGACCGGCAGCATGTCGAAGCGGAGCGCGCGCCCGCCGAGGTCGGCGGCCAGCGTCTCGGCGCGCTCGAAGGTGCGGTTGACCACGACCACCTCGCCGACGCCGTGGTCGACGAGCGCCTCCGCGGCGAGGCGTCCGGCCTCACCGGCGCCGATCACGAGCACGCTCGCGTGCTCGAGGCGCGGGAAGCGCGCGCGCGCTTGCTGCACGGCGATCGAAGACACCGAGAGTGCGTGCCGCCCGATCTCAGTCTCGGCGCGCGCGCGTCGGCCCGTGCGGATCGCGGTGTGAAAGAGGCGCGACAACAGCGCGTCGTCGACGCCCGCGCCGACGGTTGCGGAAAAGGCGCCACGCACCTGCCCGAGGATCTCGGTCTCGCCGAGCACCATCGAGTCGATGCCGCCGGCGACGGCGTACAGGTGGCGCACGGCGTCCGGCCCGTATCGCAGGTGGAAGTGCTCCGCGACGAGCTCCCTGTCGGCGTGCAGCTGGGCGCCGAGGAAGGCGACCACGCGATCGCGTTCGTGCGACCCGGAGAGGTAGAGCTCGAGGCGGTTGCATGTGGACACGAGCGAAGCGGCGCCACCAAAGCGATCGTGGGCGGCCGTGATCACCTCGGCCACTCGGTCAGCCGGCACCGTCAGGCGTTCGCGGATCTCGATCGGCGTCGTGTGGTGGCTGATGCCTGCCAGTGTGATCACGCCTCGCCGTCGCTTCCCCCGACCGCAGCCGGCGTGTCGCTCCACCACGGTGCCGGCGTGAGCGGCCCGCTCGCGTCGAGCCCCGCCATCACGCGCGCCCGTGCCGCAGCGCTGTCACCACGGCCGAGCATCGCCATCACGTCGTCGTCGATCGCCGCCTGCCAGCGGTCGGCCGGGACGCGGTTCGGGCAGTCCCCGCACAACAGCGGAGGCGGCGTGCGCGTGCGGGTGCAGCGCGCGGCGCAGGCGCGGTCGCGCTCACGCACCTCGCGCCTCACGTCGGCGAGCAGGTCGCCAAGCGCCACCACCTCCGCGGAGAGGAACTCTTCGAGCCGCTCGCGCAGCCAGCGCGCCATCGCCGGACTCGAGCCGCCGGTGGAGGCGGCGAGCGCGATCTCACCGCGGCGCACGAGCGACGGCAGGATGAAGTCGCAGTTCGCAACGTCGTCGGCGGCGTTCACGAGGATGCCCGCGGCGCGAGCCTCGTCGGCCACGCGGCGGTTCACCGCGCCGTCGTCGGTTGCGACCATCACGAGCTCGAAGCCCTGTGTATCGCCGTCCTCGAACGCCCGCGGCCGCAGCCGCGCGCGGCCGTCATCGACGAAGGCCTGCACCGCCGCGATGCGCTCCGGCGCGACCACGGTCACGTCCGCGCCGGCATCCACGAGCCTGCCGATCTTCTCGAGCGCGACGTGCCCGCCGCCGACGAGCAGCACGGGCTTGCGTTCGACCTGGAGAAAGATCGGGTAGTAGCCCATGCCTGCTCCGCTCCGTGTCGGATCGGCCCGCTCCCGCGGCGAACGCGGTGTGCGCACCGTGTCTCTCGCTTCGTCGTCTCTCGCTTCGTCGTCTCTCGCTTCGTCGTCTCTCGCTTCGTCGTCTCTCGCTCAGTCCTGCGGGTCGTACGCGATCGTCACGCCGAGCAGCACGCGATCCGCCAGCGCGGCGATCTCCTCGCGGGCGCGCGCCGCCTCGTCGGGCGACAGCCGCTTGCGCTCCGAGAGCTGCTTCGCCGTCTCGTCGAGCGATCGCCGGAAGAACGTGAAGGCCTGGATCGCCTGGCGCAACGGCATGTCCCGACCGCGCAGCTGGCGCCCGTACTCCGCACCGATCGTGCCGACCTCTTCCTCGAGATCGGGCCGGCTGCCGCGGCGCGCGATGTAGTCATCCGCGATCTCGACGAGGCGCCGGCCGAGTGGTCGCAACAGCTCCCGCTCATCGGCCTCGAGCGTGCGGTACCAGCCAGCCTCCGGCTTTCCGGAGTGCAGCTGCCGCTGGACGCGCGACACTGCTGCGCTTTTCAGCTCGTCCTCGGCGGGACGCCCCTCGGTCATCGCCTGGAGATCGTGCTCCGCGAAACGGCGGTGGCCACCGGGCGTGCGGAAGCACCGGATCTGGCCCGCGTCCGCCCAGCGCCGCACGGTCGACTCATTCACGCCGAGAATGGCGCACGCGCGCGCGAGGTTCACCCAGCGGGTGGGTTCCCCGCCCGGCGGGGCGCCAGTCGCCCGGTCTTTGCCATTCACCTGCGGACCCCTTCAGGCGAGCGCCTGCCCCACCCCTGGCCGGTGTGGGCGATCACTCCCGCCCAAAATCTTCGCAAATCGCCGTGAGAGTTGAGTGCGTTAGCCAGTCTAGGCGCGCCGCGACTGGAGCGGCAACGACCGGCCGACGATCACGCGCGCACGCCAACAAGACCAAGTCCCACATGGCGCAGCAGCGAGCCGCTGTCCATGCGGCGACAGGTGAACATCGGCGTGTCGAACAACGTGTACGACGAGGACTCGGAGTTGCGGAGTTCACGCACGAGCGCGAGGAACTCGCCGGGATCGTCACCCTCGAAGGCGACCACGAACTCCTGATCGTCGAGGCCGTAGGAGTACGTCGTGTTGATCTTGATCTCGTGGTAGCGATGACCGATCGCGATGTGCTCGTTCATGATGCGCTGCCGCTCGTCCGCGGGCAGCGAGTACCAGGCGCGCGTCTTCGCCATCGGATAGACGAACAGGTACGCCTTGTCGCCGCCGTCGGTACGCAGTCGGTCGCGGCTGGCCGTGCCGTCGTGCAGCGGGTTGGTGTACTGCGAGCGCATCGTCATCGAGAGGTACGAGTAGGGCCGCGCGAGCGCTCCGCCGAGCGGTCCGGCAAGCAGTTCGGCGTGCCAGTCCATCACCGTGTCCAGCGAGTCGTGGACCTGCCAGACGAGGAAGTCAGCGTCGTGGCGCGTGCCGACCGTCGAGTACACGCGCGTGAGCATCCGCTCGGCCGACCGCTCGAGCGCCCCAGCG
>JAQBZW010000020.1 GCA_027622315.1 Chloroflexota bacterium
CCTCGACGCCGCCGGCGCGCACGCGCTCGAGCCGCGCGTGCCTGCGGTCGCCGCGCTCTACTCGGAGACCTCGAGCGTGATCGACCAGTGGGAGTACGCGCGCTCGCTCGAGGCGGCGGCGCGAGAGCGCGGCGCGCTCGTCGCGTACCGCCACGACATCCGCTCCGCGTCGCGCGACGGCGACGCCTTCGCGCTGGCGATTGACGGTCCGGACGGTGAGGGCGTGACGCTCCACTGTCGCGTGCTCGTGAACGCTGCCGGTCACGGCGCTCCCGCCGTCGCCTCCGCGCTCGGCTACCCGCTCGACAGCGGCGACGGCGTCCCCGTGCTCCGCCAACGCGTGAACCGCGGTCGCTACTACGACTTCACCACGCCCGCGCTTGCGCGCGCGGTCTCGCGCCCGGTCTATCCGGTCCCGCTACGCGCCGAGAGCGTGCTCGCCCACCAGGCCGCCGCCGGCGGCCTCGGCCTCCACCTCAGCGTCGACATCGACGACGTCGCCCACCTCGGCCCGGACACCACGTGGCTCCCCGACGGCGCCCCGCTCGACTACCGCGCGGATGACAGCGATCTCGCTGCCCGCGACGCCTTCGTCGCGGCCGGCCGGCGGCTGCTGCCGGGGCTCACGGCCGCGGATCTCGTGGCGGGCCAGGTGGGCTACCGCCCGAAGCTCGCCGTCACCGGCGAGTCCCCGCCCGACTTCGTGATCTGGCCCGACAACGGCTACGTGCACCTCGGTGGCATCGAGTCGCCCGGGCTGACGGCGAGCCTCGCGATCGCGGACGAGGTGGCGGGGATCCTTGGCGAGCCGCGCGCGTGAGCGCCAGAAGACCCGCCGAACGAAGCTGCTGGTGGACCGGCGCGGACGGCGCGCACTACGGCAGGTAGAGCACCTGCCACTGGCCCTGGCCCAGGTAGGCTGCCGCACGTCGCGCCGCCCATTGCTCGGTCAGCAGCTCGACAGCCATGATCGGTCGCTCGGCCGCGGGATCGACCAGCAACAGGAAGCCGGTGATAGCCCCCTCCCGGTCCGTGAGTGCGAGGGCGCGAAAGGCGAGGGCGTACCGCGCAGTCAGGCTGGGCCAGTGCGCGGCGATCCGCGCCGCGGTGGCGTCATCCAGCTTCCACGCGGCAACGAACTCGACACCCGCAGCGGGTCCCGTCGGCGGAACCGCTGGCGCGCTCCCGTCCCAGAATGACGCGAGCGGCGTCCAGCCGTTCCGCCAGATGTTCTCAAGGCCCTCGAGCAGGCGGTCCGGCGGCACTTCACACGCCTCGCACTCGGAGGGGCTCACTGCGACTGCCTCGAAGGTGTCGTCGACACCCAGGCTCTGCTCGCGACAGGCATCGTTCAGCTCCCCATGGAACGAGCAGAGCGCCTGCACGCGCGCCACGAGTTCAACCGTGAGCGCAGGCCCGGTGAGGACCTGGTCCACGAGTTCGACAACCCCACCCTCGTTCGCGAGCGCCTCGCGCCACAGTTGCGCGGAGCCGGACCGCCGAGTCGTCGCGGCGGGCGCGGGCGTGACGTTCCCCTGTGCAGCCTCGCCGTGAGGGTTTGCGCCCGGGGCGAGCTTCGACAGGTGAGCGACAACCCAGTCGCCCTCGACAGACACCGAATAACGGTCGAGATGCCTGGGGACGGACCGAAGATCCACGTCCCGTCGACGGCGAACGTCTCGCCGTGTCGCGCCTCGACGAAGACACCCGTGGGCGACTGGTCGAGCCATTGGGGGGCCGGCCAGCCGACCAGGCGCATCTCGTCGGCGCTCACCCACCGCACAGGGTTGCCGATATGAGGACTTGCGTCCGAGAACGCGAGCAACCGGCCGTCTTCGAGCCGCACGAAGAAAACGCCGTGGTCGCGGTCGTAAACCGGGACGCCCTGCTCGAGACTCGCCAGGGCAACGGTGCTCACCCGCGGCTCGACCCGGGGCCAGATGAACATTGCGAGCATCTCGCCGATTACCGCCAGCACTGCGACGGCTGCGGCCGCGAAGGCGATCAGCGGCGGGGTGCGCCGCCGTCGCGCCTGGCGTCCGTCTTCCGCCGTCATGCGCTCACGTACATGCGGGTGCTCCTGGGCTTCAGGTGATCGCCGCCCGTGTGACCGCGGGGATCGGCGGCGCTGATCTAAACGTGACCGCGAGCCGTCCGTTGGGCTGGGCGGGCGGAGCCGTATCGCGTGCGCGGCGCGTCGTCCCGGACTGGCGCGTCTTACTTACGTCGAGCCTCGCGATCGCGGACGAGGTGGCGGGGATGCCTCGCGGCCTCCCCTCTTCGCTTCGGCCCTCTCCCCGTTCGTCTCAGCTCACGGCAGGCTCTCTTCGCTTCGCGAAATCCCCCTCTCCCTCTGGGCTCGTCAGCAGGCCGTATCTGGCTTGGACCGACGAGGGAGAGGGGAATCGGAGCGCGGTCACGCGCGGAACGATCGAATGGCGCGCGGTTCTCCTCCCCTCTCCCTCGTCAAACCGAACCGGATACGGCCTGCTGACGAGCCCAGAGGGAGAGGGGACTTCGCGAAGCGAAGAGGGGAGCGGGGAGAGGGATCAGCCGTTCGACAGCGCGGCCGCCAGGTCCGCAGCGACGTCCCCACGCGGCTCGACCGCGATGCGGTCGAGCTCGAGCCACTGCGCCATCTCCGCGAGCGGCGTGGTGAGCGCGGCCGCGATCTCGGCCGGGCGTTCGCCCGGCTCCGCGTGGGCGGCGCGCACGATCAGCGTTGCGGCCGCGCGGTCAGCCTTGAGGTCGACGCGGCCGACGAGGCGTTCGTCGAGCAGGAACGGGAGCACGTAATAGCCGAAGCGGCGTTGTGGCTCCGGCACGTAGATCTCGATGCGGTAGTGGAAGTCGAAGAGCCGCTCGACGCGGTCGCGGTTCCACACGAGCGAGTCGAACGGCGCGAGCAGGGCACGCGTGGTGACCGCTCGCGGTAGCCGCGTGTCCGGCGTGGCGTAGGCCGGCTCGCGCCAGCCCTCGACGCGCACGATCTCCAGCCTCCCGGCGTCGACGAGTTCGCCGAGCCGCGCGCGGGCGACGGTGAGCGGGACGCGGTAGTAGTCGGCGAGGTCGCGTGATGTGCCCACGCCGCTCGCGCGCGCGGCGAGCACGAGCAGCTCGCGGTGGGCGTCCTCGGTTGTGTGCGGTTCGGCGGCGAGCGCATCCGCCGGAATGACGCGCTCGGCAAGGTCGTATGCGCGGGCAAAGTTGGGCCGAGCGCCAACGGCGATGTCGCCCCCTTCAAACAGCGCCTCGAGCGCGAGCTTGCCCTTGCCCCAGCCCCACCACGGCCCTCGACTCTCGCCGCCGTCGGAGAGACCTGACGCGATCAGCGGGCCGTGGTCGCGCACCTCTGCGAGTACAGAATCGACATAACCGTCATGGCCGAACGACTCGCTCGCCCGATTGCGGATGCGGTCGCGCCTCTCCTCCATGCGGTGGCGGAAGAGCGGGTAGTGCGCGGTCGGGATCAGCGAGGCGGCATGGCCCCAGTACTCGAAGAGCTCGCGCCGGCGATACGCGAGATCGTCGAGTAGCGACATCGGATACGGCCCGAGCCGCGAGAAGAGGGGGAGGTAGTGTGCGCGTGCGAGCACGTTCACGGAGTCGATCTGCAGCAGCCCGATGCGGTCGAGCACCCGGCGCACGTGCCGTGCGTCCACGCGGCCCGCGGGCCGCGGGTCGGTGAAGCCCTGCGCCCCGAGCACCACGCGCCGCGCCTCGGCGATCGAGAGGTCGCTCTTCATGCGCGGAGGCTAGCAGGGTGGCCGCGTGTCGCCGAAGAGCGCCTGTTTCGATTCCATGGCCAGCCCTGGCTGAGAAGCCGGGTTGCCGTTCCCGCCGGTCGTTGCACGCGCGCCGTGGTTCGGGGTGTGCGACCAGCCTCATCGGCGGGGGCGCAAGGACGAACTGCGGCGGAACGCGGTCGATACAACCCGGCTTCTCAGCCGGGGCTGGCCCCAGATTCCACGCGATTGGCGGCGACCGGTCAGCCTGCCCCTGCGACTACGCCGCCGCCACGGCCGCTACGCGGCGCTTCGTCTCCGCGACGACGTCCGCGGGCAGTGGTCCGCGGGCCACTGCGGCGAGGTTCTCGGCGAGGTGTGCCGGGTTGAGGGTGCCCACGATCGTCGTGTGCAGATGCGGGTGCGAGATCGTGAAGCGGAGCATGAACTCGGTGCGGGTCGCGCCGTCGAGCAGTTCGTCAAGGGCGGCGGCGTCCCAGAGCTGCCACACGCGGTCCGCCCCCTGGCCGGCGCCGGGCTCGCCGCGCGCCACGCCGCCGCGGATGATCGTGCCGGCGCCGGCATGCGCGGCGCGCGTGATCGCGTCGTCGTGCTCGGGCTGGAGCGCCGAGTACGGGATCTGGAAGACATCGAACACGCCGAGTGCGATGTGGTCGTCCAGGCGTGGGAGCATCGACGACGATCCGATGAAGCGCACCTTGCCCGACCGCCTCAGCTGCTCGAGCGTCTCGACCGCGTCCGTCTGCTCGAGCTCCTCGAGCGTCGGCCCGAAGTGCAGCTGCAGCAGGTCGATGTGGTCCGTGCGCAGCCGGCGCAGGCTCTGTTCGACCCCAGCCACGATGTTCGCGCGCGAGTAATCGTGCTGAAGCACGACGCCGAAGATCGTGCGCTCGGTCGGATCGTGGGCGGTCGGATCGAGCGCGCAGCCGGCCTTCGTCGCCAGGAAGTACTCGTCGCGGCGGTGT
This sequence comes from Chloroflexota bacterium, assembly GCA_027622315.1. GTDB lineage: Bacteria > Chloroflexota > Dehalococcoidia > UBA2979 > UBA2979 > VGNK01. The sequence continues at coordinate 4,712 of JAQBZW010000020.1, forward strand.
GCGATGTGCCGCCCGATCGTCTCCTCGGCCACGCCGTAATCGATCGCGGTGTCGATCACGTTGATACCGGCGTCGAGCACGCCGTTGAGCACGCGCTCGGCCTGACCGGGCTCGAGCGGGCGGCCGAAGCGCGGCTCGTCGCCGCGCAGCTCGAGCGCGCCGAAGCCGAGCACGCTCACCTCGACGCCGGTACGGCCGAGCGTGCGCGTCGGCACGGCGCCGGTCATCGCGCGGGTCCCATCGCGCGGCCGGCTATCGGTCGGAGTCGCCGCGACGATAGGTCGCGGTCAGGTCGTCGAGCTCGCGCTTGAGGTCGTCCCCGAGCGGCGTCTCGATCGCGGCGAGCGTGGCGTCGAGCTGCTCGGGTCGGCTCGCGCCGATGATCGGCGCGGTGATGACGGGGTTGGCGAGCACCCACGCGACCGCCAGCGTCGTCATCGACATGCCGGCCGCCTCCGCGAGCGGGCGGATCGCCTCCACCGTCGCGAACTCGCCCTCATGCCAGTAGCGATCCTGGTAGCGCGGGCCCGCGGTGCCGAGCGTGAAGCGGGAGCCCTCCTCCGGCCCGGCGTCCGGGCTGTGCTTGCCTGTCAGCAGCCCCCCGGCGAGCGGGTTGTACGGGATCACGCCCACGCCCTCCTCCGCGCACAGCGGCAGCAGTTCGCGCTCGATCTCGCGGAAGAGCAGGTTGTAGCGCGGCTGCACGGAGTCGAAGCGCACGACGCCGAGCGCCTCCGAGCGACCGATCGCGCGCGCCAGCCGGTAGGCGAGGAAGTTCGACGCGCCGACGTAGCGCACCTTCCCGGCGCGCACGACGTCCTCGAGCGCCCGCACCGTCTCGTCGAGCGGCGTGCCGCGGTCGTCGCCGTGGAGCTGGTAGAGGTCGATGTAGTCGGTCTGCAGCCGCCGCAGGGACGCGTCGACGGCGTCGAGGATGTGCTTACGCGAGTTGCCGCGGTTCCACGGTTCCGGCCCCATCGCGCCCGAGCACTTCGTCGCCACGATGAACTCGTGGCGGTGGCCGGCGAGCCAGTTCCCGACGATCGTCTCGGTGCGGCCGACGGTGTCGAGCCCGCCGCCGAGTGGGTAAACGTCGGCGGTGTCGAGGAAGGTGATGCCGCCCTCCGCCGCCCGGTTCAGGATGGCGAACGAGGCGGCCTCGTCGCACTGGAGGCCGAAGGTCATCGTGCCGAGGCAGAGTCGCGAAACCTGTAGCCCCGTCCGTCCGAGTCGCGTGCGGCGCATGCCATGCCTTTCCGTCCGGGCTCGTGCTCGCGAGCGCCGCAGCGACACGCGAAGCGATGGTATCGCGCCGTTCCGTGGAGACGTTTCCGGGGATGGCGTCAGCGCGTGAGCCGCGGGCGCGCGAGAATGCGGCGATGACGGAACCTGCACCGACGATGCGCTCGCGTGCGCGCTCCCTGCTCGGGCCGGGCGGCGAGACCGTGCTGCTGCTCGGCCTGGTCTCGCTGTGCACGGACATCTCGTCCGAGATGACGCTGAACGTGCTGCCGATCTTTCTGTCGGGCACGCTCGGTGTGTCCGTGGCTGCGATCGGGCTGATCGAGGGCGTGGGCGAGAGCACCGCGGCGGCCACGCGGCTGTTTGCCGGTGGCATGTCCGATCGCATGACCCGACGGGTCCCATTCGTGATCGCCGGCTACGGGCTGTCCGCGCTGACGAAGCCACTGTTCGCGCTCGTGACCGGACCGTTGCTCGCGGGCTGGCTCCGTTTCGGCGATCGCGTGGGCAAGGGCATCCGCACGCCCCCGCGTGACGCCCTGATTGCGGATGTCGCGACAGAGGGCCGGCGTGGGCTCGCCTTTGGCATCCACCGCGCGGCGGACACCTTCGGCGCCGTGCTCGGGCTGCTGCTCGCCGCGCTCGTGGTCTGGCTGGCCGGCGGCGGTGATCTGCTCACGCGCGGCGAGTTTCAGCGGATGGCGCTCGTGGCATCCGTGCCGGCGTTTCTCGGCGTGCTCATCCTGCTGCGCGTACGCGAGACCCCGCGCGCCGTGCGCGCGCCGGCCGCGACGAGCGGCTGGCGTCCCGTGCTGCCTGCGTCGCCGTCCGCCCGTCGCTACCTGCTCGTGCTCTTCCTCTTCGCGCTCGGGAACTCGAGCGACGCGTTCGTCGTGCTGCGCGTGATCGACCTCGGGGGCAACGCGATCGAGGCCTTGCTCGCGCTCGCCCTGATGAACGTGGTCTACGCGCTGATCGCGGCGCCGGTGGGCGGCCTCTCGGACCGCTTCGGGCGACGCGGGTTCTTGCTTGGCGGCTATGTCATCTACGCAGGTATCTATGGCGCGTTCGGGCTGGCGTCGTCGGTTGGCGGGCTGGCGGCTCTGATCGCCCTCTACGGCGCGTATTACGGCGCGACGGAGGGCGTCAGCCGCGCGTTCGCCACCGACCTTGCGCTGCCCCACGAACGCGGCACGATGTTCGGCTGGTTCCACGCCGTGACGGCGCTCGGCGCGCTGCCGGCAAGCGTGATCGCTGGCGTGCTGTGGACGACGGTCGACCCGGCGGCGGCGTTCGCATTCGGGGCCGCGTCCGCCCTCTGTGCGGCGATCGCGCTGGCATTCGTGCGCGCACCCGCACGGACGGTGACGCCGTCGCCCTGAGCGACCCACCACCGCCGTGCCTTCCCGTGCCGTACGCGCGCCCGGACGTACGATTGATGCACCGGCCGTCCGTACAGCCCGTCGCGGTGGCCGCCGGAGATGTGAGGCTCGTGACTGTCGACACCGGGGGTTCTCGACCGCCGAACGTCGACCGACGGACCCCGCTACTGCTTGCGCTTGCCGCGCCGATTGGCGTTCTCGCCGCCGTGATCAGCTACGCCATCGACCGGATCGTGGTCCACCTGGGCGACCCGGAAGGACTGCTGCTGTGGTGGAACAACGCGATCGTCGGGGTCTTGAGCTTCATCGTCGCGCTCGTGATCTTGATCGTCGTCGCCCGCGCGCGACGCGCGGAACGGCTGCGGTTCGAGGTCATTCGCGAGGTCAACCACCACGTCGGTAACGCGCTCCAGGTGGTGCGACTACACCAGTCGATCGAGGGCGATCCCGAGATGACCGCGCAGGTCGACGACGCCATTGACCGCATCGAGTGGGTGCTGGGCGAGGTGCTCCCGCAGGTGAACGCGTCCGACGCAGTGTCGCCGAGCGTCGCGGGTCGCTTCCCGTGGCGTCGGCCGCGCGGCGGCGGGTCGCAAGAGGCGCCCTAGCCCTCCCGTCGGCACGGCCGTCGCCGGCGCGCCGCTCCGAGAGCCGCAACAACTCGATCGCTCGCCGCGCCGTCTCCAACGCGGTGAGTTCACTGTTCTCGATCACCGCGTGTTCGTCGGGATACGGGAAGTCGCCATCACTGCTGAGCCGGTACCGGGTCGCGCTCTCGATCAGCGCCTGCTCCGTTGCCCAGTCGAGTCGCTTCGACGACGTGCGTGGCTCAGTCCGATTGCGTCCGAGTCGCGTTGCGAGGGGGGCGCGGAGTTCGAGGAGCGAGACTCGATGCCCCAGCTCCCGGTACGGCAGGCACTGACGGTCGACCGCCTCCCGGTCGGCCGGGTCGTCGAAGTCCCAGCCGGTGGTGAAGATCACACGCATGCCCGCTGCGGCGCACTCCTCGAAAAACGCGACCCAGATGCGATCCAGGAGCCGCAGGAACTCGGGCGTGCCGAACGCGAAGAACGGCGTGAGCAGATCGATGGTCATGTGGTTGTGGAAGAGGCGGTAGCCGGCGAGGCGGGCAATCTCGGCGCCGACGGTCATCTTCCCGACGGCCGGAGGCCGGATCACCCACAGCATGTGCGGCTCGTCCCGCGCCATCGCAGCCCTCCTCGCGGCTACCCGTCCGCGGCCGGACGACCCCGGTAGACCCAGATGTCAACGTGCTCGGCGGTGACGAGCCCCTTGTGCACGAGCGCCTCGACCGTCGGACGGAAGGCCTCGATCTTGTCGGCGCTGTCCACGATCTCGACCACCATCGGCAGATCCTGTGAGAGCCGCATGATCTTCGTCGTGTGAATCACGGAGCTCTGCCCGAATCCGGCGACGCCGCGCATCACCGTGGCGCCGCCGAGCCCCGCCTCACGCGCGCGCATGAGCAGCTCCTCCCAGAGTGGTCGGTGACCGACGCGATCCGACTCGCCGAGGTAGATGCGGAGCAGGATGCCGTCGCCGGTCGCTTCGTCCATGGTCGTGCCTCCTGATCCGAGCCGTACCCCGAGCCCGAACGCGGACCCACCCGGGCGTTGGCTATTGGGACCGGACGTTGCTGCGCTCGGCGCTCTGCGTCACGTGTGGGCGAGCGACTGGCCCGCCCACGCGAGCAGTACCCCACCGGTCACGCTCACGAGCACGTTCAGCATGGCGAACGCCCACTCTCCGTCGTTGAGCAAATTGAGCGTTTCCACGCTGAACGTCGAGAACGTGGTGTACGCCCCCAGCACACCGATCGTGAGACCGAGCCGCAGCTCCGGAGAGACCGTCGTGCGTTCGAGCAGGAACGTAGCGAGGAAGCCGAGCGCGAAGGCGCCGGTGAGGTTCACCACAAGCGTGCCGCTGGGAAACGAGATGCCGCCGAACTGCGCCGCGCGTCCGATGCCGTAGCGCAGCAGCGCGCCGCCCGCGCCGCCGAGCGCGATCATGAGTAGTGTCACCGCGTTACCGACGAAGCCATGTGCTGTCACCTGCCCCGGCCGACGTGTCCGGCGCCGCAAGGCGGCGGGACGATTCGGGCGCTGTCGTGAGACTGTGCCAGCGTGACCGGTTGCACACAACGCGACCGGCCGTACCGGCGTGCTCGGGGTCGAGCGGAGGGACTGCACGTGACGAACGTTGACGCACAGGGGCCGACACGCGCGGTCGATCACCTCGTGTTCCGTGTGCCCGATCTCGAGGCAGGGATGGACGTGATCGAACAACGGCTGGGCGTCCGTCCGGCCGGCGGCGGCGTGCATCCCGGCCGCGGTACGCGCAACGCGCTGCTCGGGCTGGGCGAGGGATGCTACCTGGAGGTGATCGCGCCCGATCCGGCGCAGCCGGAGACGCCCACGTCGTGGCGCTTCGGCCCGCCGGTCAGTGCGCCGGAGCTCTCGACGTGGGCGGCGCGCAGCGATCTGATCGAGACGCAGCTCGAACTCGCCCGCACGCGCGGGCTCGATCTCGGCGCGGTGGCGCCCATGTCGCGGGAACGCCCGGACGGCAGCGTGCTGCGCTGGCAGCTCACCACCGGTGAGCGCCCCGGTGATGGGCTGGTGCCGTTTCTGATCGATTGGGGCCGCAGCGATCATCCCTCGGCGAGCGCGCCCGCCGGCTGCCGTCTGATCGCCCTGCGCGCGCGCCACCCCGATCCCGAGCGCATTACGCGCTTGCTCTCGGCGCTGGATCTCGCACTGCCGGTCGAGCACGGCGACCGCTCGGCGTTGATCGCGGAGATCGAGACCCCGCTCGGGCGCGTCATGCTCGAGTGATCGACGGGGAGCACGTCCTCTCGGACGTCGCCCGTGGCGTGAAAACGACCGCCGCACTTCACGCCGTTCGCCCGGGTCCGTTCGTGGTGAGCATCGTCGAACCATGAACGAGTCGATCGCCCGAGCGCGACGGGTCCCGACGTCCTCGGCCGGTCCCTGAGGCGTTGCGCCTCGCGGCGGCTTCGCGAAGTCGTTCTGGTGAGCGCGGAGCGCTCATTCGTGGTTCGACTGGGCTCACGACGAACGGACCCGGGCGGACCGCCGTCCCGAGACGGCATTCCCGGTCCAGCGCAGGCGAACCACGACTTCCCGTCGCGTCAGCACCGCCGGCCCGATCCGGCGATCACTCGGGTCCCTCGTCTGCGCTCGGGTCCCTCGTCTGCGCTCGGGTCCCTCGTCTGCGCTCGGGTCGAACGGAGGCTACACACCACCTACCAGGCCGAGCGGCTCCCGGAGGTCGCGGACTGGAGCTCCTTCTCGAGCACGATGTCGCCTTCGGGCAGATAGCCGGAGACGGCCGCGAGCGCGAGGCCGGCGGTGTTCTCCTCGTTCACTTCGATGAAGACACGGCGCGCGCCGCTGTCGCGCAGGTGTGCCTCGGCAGCGGCCATGAGCTCACGTCCGAGACCGTGTTGGCGCGCCTCGGTCGCGACGGCCACGTGGTAGATGTAGGCGCGCCACCCGTCGAAGGTGGCGACCACGGTGCCGGCGATCAGGTCGCCTTCCTGCGCGAGCAGCACGAGGTTGTGCGGCCCCGCAATCAGCGCCTCCCACTCGTCTTCCTCGGTGCGCTCGAGTCCCGTCTCTTCCCACAGGGAGAGGACTCGCGCGCGATCACGCCGCTCGGCGCGTCTGAACACAGCCATCTCTGCCTCCCTCGCGTGCGCGCCGAACGGATGGTTCGGCGCCACGCTCACGATACGCCCGGGTTTCGCGCTCGGGACGCTCAATGCAGATTCGGCAGGAAGCGCTTCGCTATCTTGCAGGCGACCGTGTAGGCGGGGTCGAAGACGTTGCCGATGTCGTATTCGACGCACTGTCCGAGCAGGTGGCTCGCCACGCTCGCGTCGAGCCCGTAGTCCGCTTCGAGCCAGCGCAGCAGCTCGGAGGTCGCGTGTTGGAGGGCCTGCTCCAGTGGGCGTGCGTTGCCGAGCGTGAACAGGTGATCGGCGGTTTCGCCGCGGGGCCAGCCGAGCGTGCGCGCCTTCGCCAGCTCCACCGTGATCGCCACGTCCATCGAGATCTCGATGCCGGTGCCGACGATCTCGCCTTCGCCCTGCACGGCGTGCCCGTCGCCCACGAAGAGCAGGGCACCCGGTGCGAACACCGGGAACTGGAGCGTCACGCTGGGCTCGACGCCGCGGTAATCCATGTTCCCGCCGTACGGCCCGGAGGTGGCGGTCGAGATCGCCTGCGCGAGCGCCGGCGCCACACCGATGCAGCCGAGCATCGGCCGCAGCGGCACCTCGATCACGGGCATCGCCGCCGCTCCGGTCTCCAGTCGCGCGACCGCGCGCGAGAGATCCACGGTCCAGTTCACGCGCTCCGCCGCCGGCAGGCGAGGCACGTCCCACGGGTCGACCACGTGTGCAGCGAGTGCGGTGCGGGTGAAGCCGTGCGCCCGGTTCGGGACGACACGATCGACGCGCACGGTCAGCGCGTCGCCCGGCTCCGCGCCCTCGACGAAGAACGGGCCGGTCAGCGGATTGCCAGGGTCGGCCACCCGCTCGCCGCGGGCGTCGAATCCGCCCGCGTCGGCCGTCGTCGTCACGATCGTGTCACCGGGGCGCACCCGCAGCACCGGCGCGTGCGATCCGAACGTGCGGTAGTAGTGCGTCGGCTCGAACCGATGTTCCACGGGGCGCCTCCTGTCGGGCGCGCATCGTAGGGCGTCGCCGAGCCGCCCGAGCCGTCGAGCGGTGGGAACGTGACCGCGTGCATGGTCGGGTTATTAGGCCGCATACGATCGATCCTGTGTGTTACGAGACGGCGCGGTTCGACGCCGCGATCTTCGAGTCGCTGGTCAAGCGGATGCTGCGCGGCGAAGCCGGAACGCAGGAGCGGTAACGACCGCAACCCGCTCCGCACGACAACGCGGGACGCCATACGAACGGGCACGGGCGAGATGCCCGTGCCCGTTCGTATGGCCCGGACGCGGGCCGTCTCGTTCGTTGGCAGAGCCGCCGATGAACCCTGTCAGCGCCCTTCGAACGCGGGAACGTCCGCGACCTGCGCGCGCCGGGCGGCGATCGCCGCGATCAGCGCCGCCGCCGCCATCAGCACGAAGGTGGCGGCGACGAACTCCGCGCGCGGACCGTCTGTGGCGCCCACCGCCACCAGCACGCCGCCGACGCCTGCGCCAAGCGCCGTCCCGAGCGTCTCCGAGAGCTTGAGGCCCGAGATCGCCTCACCCTCTCGGCCCGGCGGCGCCTGGCCGAGCACGATCAGCGAGAAGCTCTGGTACGCGATGCCCATGCCGAAGGCGGCGATCGCCCAGCCGACCGCGGCGGTGGCGGTGGGCACGAGCGACCACGTCGTCGCCGCCGTGATCCCGAGGCCGACGGCGATCAGGACTGCTCCGATCAGCGCGCTCGCCCGCCTCGACCAGCGCGGCGCGAGCCGCTCCTGGAGCCACGCACCCGCCGTCCACGCCACCGTGGCCACGGTGAGCACCAGCCCCGCGTACACGATCGAGCGACCGCGCACGGCGGTGAGCATCAGCGGCAGGAAGGGATCGGCGCCGAGGAACGCCATGTTCACCAGCCCCATGCCGGCGATCGCGGCCGGCAGCCCGCGCGCGGCGCGGAGTGTCCCGGGTGGGACGAGGCGTCGGAACGCCGGCACGCCGACGGCAACGCCGACCGCCACGAGCGCGAGTCCCGGCACGCTCAGGAGCGAGAGGCCCGCCAGCGCGAGGCCGGCCCCGGCAGCGAGTCGCAAGGCGATCAGCGTGGAGTCCGCGCTGTCCGCCAGCACGGCCGGCGGGCCGAGGCGCATCAGCGGACGCACGACGACCGCGCCGAGCGCCATGAGCAGCGGTACGAGACCGAGGAAGACGATGCGCCAGCTCGCGTACTCCGCGACCAGGCCGGCCAACGCGGGCCCGGCGAGCCCCGGCACGATCCAGGCCGTGGAGAGCAGCGCGAACATGCGCGGCCGCAGCGCGTCGCGATACGCGCGCCCGATCACGACGTACGCGATCGCCGGCAGCGCGCCCGCACCCAGCCCCTGCACGACACGCCCGCCGACGACAACGGACATCGTCGGCGCCAGCCCCGCGATCAAGAGGCCGATGCCGAAGAGCGTCAGCCCCACGGCGAAGGGCCGGGCCGGGCCGCGACGATCAGCCTGCGCACCCGCCCAGGCGATGCCGACGAGGCTCGCCAGCAGGAACGCGCCGAACGTCCACCCGTAGAGCCGCAGCCCGCCGAGGTCGCGTTCGACCGCCGGCATCACCGTGGCCACGGCCAGCGCTTCGAACGCCACCAGCGTGACGACGACGATCAACCCGACCGTGAGCGCGCGCAGCGGCGGGCCGAAGACGCCGTGCATCTCGGCACCCGGGAGCGCGGTCGAGGGCGGTACGCCGGCCATGCGTGTGAGCATATCCGCGGTCGTGCGCGCGCTCGCTGCTGTGGTGACGGCGAGGGGCCCAGGGTCGTCACCGAATATCAGCAGGTGCTCGATTTCGTGGCGGCGAATCACGTGTTCGTACCCACAGCCACGCTCGAAGCGAACGCGCTCACCGCCTGGTCGACGCAATGGCAGGGCGTCTGACGTCGCCTCGGCGGAGCAGCCCTGCGCGGGGCACCACGTCGAACGAGTCTCGAGTTGCGGCGAGATGCGCGCCGAGAGCGGAGGGGACGCTAGGATCGCGCGGCCCCGAGCACGAAGAGAGGACACGTCGATGAAAGCCGCCCTGCTCCGGACCGCGCCGTCGAAACTGCTGATCGAAGACCTGGAGCAGGAGGGACCGCGGGCGGGCGAGGTGCTCGTGCGCATGGGCGCCGCGGGCGTGTGTGCGAGCGATCATCACGTGATGGAGGGCGTCGCCATGCTTCCGCTGCCGGCCGTCCTCGGCCACGAGGGCGCGGGCACGGTCGAGGCCGTCGGAGCGGGCGTCACGCATGTGAAGCCCGGCGACCGCTGCATCCTCTCGTTCGTGTCGAACTGTGGTCACTGCCGGCAGTGCCGCTCGGGCTCACCTCAGCTGTGCGACACGAACGCGCTCACGGGTGTGCGCCAGTACGACGGCACCACGCGCCTGCGCGACGCCAACGGCGGCGAGGTCGGGCAGATGTCGAAGCTCGGGGTGTTCGCGGAGAGCCTCGTGGGGCCGGCGCAGGCGTGCTACCCGATCCCGGACGAGATCCCGATGGAGGTCGCGGCGCTCATGGGCTGTTCCGTGGCCACCGGGTACGGCACCGTGGCGCACGCGCCGGGTGTGCATCCCGGCATGACGGTCGCGGTGTTCGGCGTCGGCGGCGTTGGGCTGAACGCCGTGCAGGCGGCGAAGGTGCTGAACGCTTCGCGCATCATCGCCGTCGACGTCTCCGAGTCGAAGCTCGAGTTCGCGACGCGCTTCGGCGCGACGGACCGCGTGGACGCGTCCGCCGGCGACCCGGTGGAGCAGATCCGCGACCTGCTGGGCGGCGGCGTGGAGTTCGCCTTCGACACCTTCGGCAGCGCCACGACCACGCAGCAGGCGGTCGACGCGCTCGGCAAGAACGGGCTCGCGGTGATCGCCGGCCTGGCGCCGGTTGGGGAGCGCGCGGGCATCAACCTCGTCGACCTGGTGCGCCAGCAGAAGCGCGTGATGGGCGCGTACTACGGGCTGTCGAGCCCGCACGAGACCTTCCGCACGATCGTCGATCTCTATCTCCGCGACGTGATCGACGTGGACACGCTCGTGCAGCGCCGTTACCCGCTCGCCGAGATCAACGAGGGCTTCGCGGCGCTCGAGCGCGGCGAGAACGGGCGCGGCGTGGTGGTCTTCGACTAGCGGCGGCGGGCGGCGCAGCGATGCCGCGCGGCACAGCCGCGCTGGTGGGGTGGGTACGTGATGGGGGTGGTGGACCCGCGGGGGCTCGAACCCCGGACCTCCACACTGCCAGTGTGGCGCTCTCCCAGCTGAGCTACGGGCCCATGATCCAGATTCGGTGACAGCATCACACTGATCACCAAGCGGTCGCACGGCGCTCTCACAGCACAATAACTCACCGATCGTGTTAGAGGCTCGCGGCTCCGCGCTCCGATCCCTGTCTGTCAGGGCCTGATCGGGCCTGATCGGCGATGTGACGGGGTGGTCGGGGCTGTTCCTCATTCCGACGGCGGTCCGCGCCCTCGCAGGCGTCGCTCGCTGCGCGCAGTTCCGAAGCGATATCGGATCGCCACTCGACTGAGCGCGCTCTCCGAAACTTGCTGTCTGCGAGCCATCGAGTCTTGCCCTGGGGGCCGCTCGAGGCGGTCCCTATGAGGCAACCAGCTCCCGTTCAGTAACTATCCTGTTGGGGCACTCGCGCCACAGACCGCTGGCGTTCACCTTGACGCGCCCCAGTCCCGCGCCTACCGTCGGGGAATCACGTATGGTGTCGTCGGCCGCGCTGAGCCCGCGCGCGCCGGGAAGGCCGGCTGTCGCACGGCCGGAGGGAGCCCACAATCATGACGGAAAGCAACTTCTGGTCACGTACGGCGGGTCGCCGCATCTCGCGGCGCGCAGCGCTGCGGGGGGCAGCCACGGTCGGCGTGGGACTTGGCGGCGCCGCGCTCATCGGTTGCGGTGGGAGCGACGAGGTCGACACGAGCAGCGGGGCGGCGGCCCCGGCGGTGGCGACCGCTGCGGCAGCCCCATCGGCTGCGACCGGTACGGCCCCTGAGCAGGGGAAGGCGGGCCAGACGATGGTCAGCAACGTCGTCCCGGGGCTGACCTACGGGCACCTCGATCCGACGGCTGCGATCTGGACGTCTTCCTTCACGTGGCCCACGCATAGCATGCTCGTGCGTAGAAACACCTCGAACCCGGATCCGGACACTTGGGAAGTCGAGCCGGACCTGGCAAGCTCCTGGGAGACGCCAGACGCGAACACGTTCATCTTTAAAATCATTCCCGGCGTGCACTTCCACGACATTGACCCGGCGAACGGGCGCGTCGTCGACTCGGCGGACGTGAAATTCAGCCTGGAGCGGATCGGGACTGACACCCCCAAGTTTTTCCGCAAGAACGACTTCAACGGCATGACAATCACGACCCCCGACGCTGAAACCGTTCAGCTTTCCTTCCCGAGACCGCTGGGGCCGTTCTGGAGCCGGATCAGCATCCCGGGCACCGTCGTTCTCCCGATTGAGGTGGACCAAACCGAGGGCGAACTGATCACGAGCGGGAACCCCGTGTCCGGAACGGGCCCGTTTATTCATGACAAGTGGACCCAGGACGAGCAATTCAGCGTCAAGAAGAATCCGAAGTACTTCAAGTCGGGCCTGCCCTATCTGGAGGGCATGGATAACTTCACGATTACAGGCGGGTCCGACGCGGTTTGGGCCGATTTTCGAGCAGGCAAGATCGACGTCACTGCAGTCAACGGGTGGACGGTCGACTCGCTCGAGCAGGCAAAGGGCATCCCCGGCATCAACCTGGAGTCACGGGTGACCGTGCAAACGCACTGGACGGTGTTCAACACTGAGACTCCGCCCTACGGGGATGTGCGTGTCCGCAAAGCCATCTCGCTCGTCACTCCGCGACATGACATCGTCCAGATCGGTCTGCGCAGCGAGGAGGTTGGTCGCATGCTCGGTCCGGGCGGACTTAACCCGGATCTTCATGGGAGCGCGACGTATTCTTGGGACGAACTGCGTACGCGGCCCGGTTACCGCACCGGCACGGAGCGAGAGCAGGATATCGCGGACGCGAAGAAGCTGCTCGACGCCGCTGGATTCCAGGGGTTGAAGTCCAACTGGAAATACACGTCTAGCCTCACTGCCTGGCCGTGGAATGACACGATCGCAACGCTCATGACTGATGAGTTCCGAAATGTTGGATTCGACTTCGTGCTAGAGCCATATAGCTACTCTGACACGCTGGTCAACCTCGCGAGCGTCGACTTCGACATCTATCACACTCCGCAGTACGCGAACGGTCCGGATGCGGACGATTACCTCGAGTTCTACTTCAACCCGGATGGTGCCCGTAACTACGGCAAGTGGATGAACGATAAGTTCGTCGAATTGATGGAAAAGCAGAACACGACGCTCGATCCGCGTGAGCGGAACGCGACGATTCTCGAGATCGTCAAGTTGCTCGAGGAGGAGAATCCGCGGGCACCAACGTTTAACAACCTGAATGCGATCGCGACGCAGCCGTACGTCCATAACTTCTGGGCGGGGTACTACGGGAATAGCATCCAGTTCCCAGACATTATTTGGCGCGACAAGTCCTGAGTTAGCGACGAGGTAATCCCGTCGGTGTGAGCGTGTGCGAGCAATCACTCGTGCACGCTCGCACGCGGGAGAGTCCGATCGAGACCTGATAGAGACGAAGCGTGCTGGTGGCGCCACCGGCTGGGCCAGCCGCCGGGCGCATCGGTTCAGCGGGAGTGTTCCATGGTCGCGTGGGATTACATTGCGAAGCGGCTGTTGTTCGCGTTTGCGACCTTCCTCATTGCCAGCAGTGCCGCCTTCTTCATCATGAGTATCATCCCGGGGGATATCGCATATCGGATGCTGGGGGACTTCGCGACGCCGAAGGCTGTCGCTGAGCTCCGTCAGGAGCTTGGCGTCGACCAGCCGGTGGCGATCAGATACGTCGAGTGGCTTGGCAATCTGCTGCGCGGCGATCTGGGGGGGTCGGCATATAGCCAGGAGCCGATCGTCGCCCTGCTCAGTCGCAAGCTGGACGTGACGCTGGAACTGGCCTTCCTCGCCACCATGATGGGTGTTGTGTTTGGGGTTCCGGCCGGGATGCTGTCGGCAATCCGTCCCGGGAGCTGGCTCGATGCGTTCCTACGGCCGGCGAGCATTCTCGGGCTCGCCGCGCCGAGTTTCTGGGTCGGCCTCCTGCTGCTGCTCTTGCCGTCGACATTGTGGAACTACGCGCCTCCACGCTTCGAGCCCTTGCTGGGTAGCCCGCTGCGCAACCTCCAATTGATGGTGCCTGCCTCTGCTGTGATCGGCTTCGCCTTCATGGCTTCGATTAGCCGCGTCAGCCGGACGACGATGCTGGAAGTGGTTCGCGAGGACTACATCCGCACGGCGTTCGCGAAGGGTCTTAGTGAACGTACGGTCGTGTTCCGGCATGCGCTGCGGAACGCCCTGATCCCGATCCTCACGCTCGTCAGCCTTCAATTCGCCGCATTGCTGGGCGGAACCGTCATCGTCGAACAGATCTTTTCGTTGCCCGGCCTTGGCCAGCAGGCCATCGCGGCGATCAACACCCGCGACTACCCCGTGGTACAGGGCTTCGTCGTCTTCATGGTGCTGGTCTACGTCACCGTGAACCTCGTGCTGGACGTAGCCACGACGGTGCTGGATCCGCGCATTCGGTTCGCTTGATGTGGCGGAAAGACTTTGCGATGGGGGCAGGGCGTGACTAGCATCGAGGGAACGACGCCCGCCGGGGCGCTCCCGTACGGTGGATGGCGAGAATGGCGGGTACGGCGCGTTCTGATCGGCTTCGTCCGCGCTCGCCCCTTGGGAGCGGTGTCGGCGTGCGTCATCCTGGCGATGGCCTTCGCCGCGCTGTTCGCGAGCGTGGTCAGCCCATACGACCCGAATCTGAAGAACACAGCGCTGCTGCTGGACGGGCCAACACTGTCCCACCCGTTCGGGACGGATCAGCTTGGGCGCGACGTCCTGACGCGTGTGATCTACGGTGCCCGGATCACGCTCTTCATCGGGCTCGCCGTGACCGCCGTCTCCGGCGGCCTGGGGCTCGCGATCGGCGTCACGAGCGGCTACTTCGGTGGCAGGGTCGATCGAATCACCGTCATGCTGTTGGACGCGATGATGGCCTTTCCCGGGCTGATTCTGGCGATCGCGCTCGTGACCGCCCTGGGATCATCGGTCCTCAACGTGATCCTCGCCGTCCTCGTTGGCTTCACCGCCCGGGTGGCCCGTCTCATCCGTTCGAACGTGCTGTCCGTTCGTAGTACCGCCTACGTCGATGCAGCCAGAGCCACCGGAGCAACGAACGTTCGACTTCTGGTGCGCCACGTCGTGCCGAACGTCGTACCGCTGCTCATTGTTCTGGGATCGCTCAACTTCGGTGTCGCCATGCTCGTCGAGGGGTCGCTGAGCTTTCTCGGGCTCGGGCCTCCCCCGCCAACGCCCAGTTGGGGACGGATGTTGAGCTCGGAAGGACAACAGTTCTTCCGCTCGGCCCCATGGCTGGGGATCTTCCCTGGTCTCGTGCTCGCCGTTGCCGTCTTCGCCTTCAACCTGCTCGGCGACGCGCTCCGCGATCACCTCGATCCACGGCTGCGCGGGAGTTGATCGGAACGTTCAACGGCTGGGCGGATGCGTCAGCGAACGCCCGCGTTCGGCGCTCCCCCGCTCAGGCGTCGAAGGTTCGGCCGGGCAGCGGGCAGCCAGCCGACCGCGATTGGCGTCGAGCGGCGAGCTGCCGGAGAGGATTGGAATGACCGGGGCGCTCGAAGGCCTGCGCGTTCTCGAGGTCGGCGACTCCGTCTCAGCGGCATACTGCACGAAGCTGCTTGCCGACCTCGGCGCCGACGTGATCAAGGTCGAGCCGCCGGAGGGCGATCGCGCCCGCCGGTACGGTCCATTTCGCGAGGACGTAGCCGACACCGATGCGAGCGGGCTGTTCGTGTACCTGAACACGAACAAGCGCGGCATTGTGCTCGACATCCGAGACGCCGGGGATCGCGCGACGCTCGATCATCTCGCGGACTCAGTAGACGTGCTTGTAGAGGGCGTCGAACCGGAACTCCTCGCGTCCCATGGGCTCGCGTACGCAGATGTCCGGTCAGCTCACCCCTCGTTGATCGTCACCTCTGTCTCAGCCTTCGGACGACAGGGGCCCTATGCCCACTATCGAGGGTTCGGCCTGCAGGTGTCCGCCGGTTCGATGGTCGCGTATCGCACGGGTGACCCGCACCGAAGCCCGCTCGCGAAGCCGCTGAACGAACCCGAGTTTCTGGCCGGTGTTCACGCAGCTGCGGCGACCATGCTCGCCGTGCTCTTTCGTGATCGCACGAGTCGGAGCCAGTACGTCGACGTCGCCGGGCAGGACGCCCTCGCCGCGACGACGTCCGGTCAGTCGCTGGCTATCGCGGTGTCCGGGCTCCGCGCGCCCGCGTCGCGGAGCGGGCACCGGGTCACGGCGTACTACCCCTGGACGGTCCTACCCGTGGCCGATGGCTACGTTGAGTTCATTACGATGCAGGACCGCCACTGGCGCTCGTTCCTGGAGGAGATCGGCAATCCCGAGTGGGGCGCGGATCCGCGGTTCCAAGACATGTGGGAACGCGTCCAATACGCGGATGAACTCGACGCCCTGATTCTGCGGGCCGTGGGCAACCGCACCCGGGCCGACCTCTGGGAGGCGTTCCGCAAGCGCCGGATCTCGTTTCAGCCCGTCCAGCGCATCGACGACCTTGTCGAGTCAGGTCACCTGAAGGAGCGCGGCTTCTTCGTCGAGGCGCTGGATGGAAACTCGCGCCCCATGAAGGTCCCGGGCGCGCCTTACCAGCTCTCCGGGACGCCGTGGGAACTGACGCGAAAAGCACCGCGCCTGGGCGAGCACACACGGGAGGTGCTCGACGAGCTGGTATCTGAGGCGCCGCCCGCGACTGGTCGCACGCTCGCCCCGATGGCGAACTCAGACGAACCGCCGGCTGCTCCACTGGAGGGGGTGCGGGTCGTCGACCTGGGCCAGGTCTGGGCGGGCCCGCTGCTCGGTCAATACCTCGCCGACTACGGCGCGCAGGTCATCCGCGTCAATTCCCCGGCTCGTGAGGCGATCCAGGGCAGCGCGCGAACTGCGGAGTTCGATCCGTTGAATCCCCGTGCCTACGACAACCTGTCGCGGAACCGGCTCCAGCTCTCGCTCGACCCGTCGACGGATGCTGGCCGCGCCGTCCTTGACCGCCTCGTCGCGGTCAGCGACATCGTCTTCGACAATTTCTCGCCACTCGGGCGCCTGAAGGTCGGACTCGACTACGAGCGGCTACGCAAAGCAAACCCGCGGATCATCGTCGCGGCGCTCTCCGCCGCCGGGCAGTTCGGGCCGTGGGCTGATCTCGTGACCTACGGTCCATCTCTGACGGCCTTGTACGGCATCAAGAGCCTTCTTGGTTACGCCGGCGAGTCGGTGATTCAGGAAGATGTGGCGGACCTCGATCCGACGGCCGCAACCTACGCGGTGATTGCCATACTCGCGGCCCTCCGGTCCCGTGAGCGGACCGGGGAAGGGCAGTTCATCGACATGGCCCAGGGTGAGGCCGGCGTCGCCGCGCTGGCGGAAGGCGTGCTCGAGTACACGCTGAACGGCCGAGTGCTGGGACCCCAGGGGAACCATCACCGGACGATGGCCCCGCACGGCATCTATCCGACGGACGGACAGGACAGCTGGATCGCGATCGCGGTAGATAGCGAGCCGGCGTGGCAGGCCTTCTGCCGGGTGCTCGGGCACCCGGAACTTGCACCGGATCGCCGGTTCGCCGACATGCCCGCGCGCCTCAGCCGTCGTGAAGAGCTCGATGCGCTCATCACCTCGATCACGCCCGCTTTCAATGCCCTCGCATTGACCGCTGAGCTGCAGGACGCTGGAGTTGCCAGCTACCCGGTACTCGACACCTACGGGGCCCTTGCCGACGAACAGCTCGCGTTTCGTCGCAGCCTTGTTCGGGTCACGGCAAAGGGAATTGTCGCCACCGACTTGTTCACCGGGTCGCCCTGGCGTCTTTCGCTTACCCCCGGAACCGTTCACACACCGATCCGGCCAGTTGGAGCGGACACCGACCTGGTCTTGCAAGACGTGCTCGGGATGACGGCGGAAGAAGTCGAAGAAGCGTCGATCTCAGGCGCGTTCGGCGTGCCGGCACATGCACCGTAGCGCTGGCTTGGGGCTCGAGTGCGCTGTCGCGCGGCGCTGGGACCGTTGGTTCGGAACAGATTCTCGGGAGGGCGCGGTCACTACTACATAGGTCAGGCGCTACCTGGTTCATGGCGGACGACGCAGACTCCGATGGCTCTCGGGGCGGGGGTGCGTGGCAACGAGACGAAGTCACGGGAGAAGGAGCACGTCTTGGCGTACGAGTTCGCGATCTACGAAGACAGCAAGGTGGGGATGGCCGTGAATGCCGTCTTCGTCGACCAGGGCGGCGGCGTCTGCATTCCGAAGTTCGAGCCCGCGTAGCCGGTCGCCGGACGGTTCCAGCCGAAGCGTCCTTACGCCCACCCCCGCGGTGTGGTATCGACTCGATGCGGCGCCGGGGGTCGATACGAATGGAGGCCCGCATGCATGTCCTCGTGTGCGCGAAACGCGTGCTCGATCCCGATGGCGTCAACGGGTACGCCCTGTGGGGGCGTCTGAAGGTCGATGAGAGCGGTCGTTCGTTTGATACCGGCGGCACGGTGCCCCGCATCATCAACGCATACGACGAGCAGGCACTCGAAGCCGCGCTGCGATTACGTGATGCGGGAGTCGATTGCCGGATCACCGCGCTGACGGTCGGTGGCGAGGACGCCGGCGAGATCCTCAAACGCTGCGTCGCTATGGGAGCGGACCGTGCGATCCATGTCTTCGACGCCGAGGCGCAGACGGACGGCTTCCGCGTCGCCCGCATCGTCGCGGCGCTCGTTGGCGAGCTCGCGGACGTCGACCTCGTACTGTGCGGTCGCCAGGGCTCGGACTACGATCAAGGCGCGATGCCCGGGGCGCTCGCCGAGTGGCTGGGCGCGTCGCTTGTGACGATGGCGTCCGGCGTTGCCGCCGAGCCGGGTACGGACGGGGCCGTGCGCGTAACTCGCGCCGTACCGAACGGCGAAGAGATGGTGCGGGCGCAGCTCCCGGCTGTCGTCAGTGTGAGCAATGAACTCGGACAGCCGCGCTACCCGAGTAGCCGAGGCATGCTCGCTGCGCGTCGGACTCCGCCGGAGCGACGTGAGGCGACCGAGTTCGTCGAGGCTGGCGAAACCGCCACCGTCGAGCTCGTACAGCTCATCGTGCCCGACGTGCAAGGACAGTGCGAGGTGATCGAGGGCGAGGACGTACGGACGAAAGCAGCGGGTCTCATGGCGCGGCTGCGAGAGCGGGGCCTGTTGAATGTCTGAGCATGTACTCGTCCTGATCAGCGCAGCCCCGGGCGCCACGCTGCGCGCCGCCGATCGCGAGGCGCTCGGCGCCGCGCGCGCGTTTGCAGAAGGTCGTGGCCTTGCGGTCGCGTGCGCAGTGATCGGTCACGACGTTCAGGCTGTGGCCACCGAGGCGGCTGAGCGGGGGGCCGATCGGGTGCTCGTCGCCGACGCGGCGGAGCTTGTCACGTTCAACGGCGACCGCTTCATCCCGCTCGCCGTCGCGGCAATCGCCGCGACCGAGGCACGCGTGGTGATCGTGCCGCGTGGTCCCGACCTGCTTGAACTCGTGCCGCGGTTGGCAGCCAGACTCGACGGCGCATCGGTGATGGGCGTTGTCGAGCTCCGCGGCGACGCGCAGGACGTGAGCGTCGTCGCGACTGCCTTCGGTGGCGCCGCCCATGCGGTCTATCGCTTCAACGCGCCCGGTCCGCGCATCCTCGCGCTGGCACCTGCCGTCGCGGAAGCGCCGGAGCGCGTCGCCGGCCGTGCGGTTGCGAACGAGCCAATCGCCCCCTCGGAAGTCGTGCCGCGCGTAGAGGTGGTGACGCCAGCCGCGCCGCTCGAGGGGCCGAGACTGGAGGACGCCCGCGTCGTCGTGTCCGGCGGTCGCGGTCTCGGTGCCGCGGATCGCTATTCGATGATCGTCAGTCTCGCGAAGGCGTTGGGTGGGATGCCGGGAGCGTCTCGCGCGATCGTCGACGACGCCTGGGCGACGCCCGCTCAGCAGGTCGGTCTGACCGGGAAGATCGTCGTGCCCGACATCTACTTCGCGATCGGTATTTCGGGGGCCAGCCAGCACATGGCGGGCTGCTCGAACGCGCGTTGCATCGTCGCCGTGAACACCGACCCGCAGGCGCCGATCTTCCGTTATGCGGACTACGGCATCGTGGCGGACTGTCTCGAGGTGCTTCCAGAGCTGATTCGGTTGGCCGGCGACCCGGGGGCATAAGTCCCGGTTCGCCGCCCGCGCCGGTTGCCCGGGCAGTCCGGTCGCGGGTGATCGGCACGCGCGACCGCCGGGCGGAGGTCGACCGGGTGGCGCACGCCCTTCGTGCAGCAGCCGCACGAGCGTTTCGACGTCGGTGACGGGTTCAGGGAACGCCGAGGCGACCGGCCGACGGCCTCGCGGCTGTGCACGTCGCTGCCGCCGATGGCGGCGACGCCGAGGTCGGCGGCGAGGCGGCGGTAGTAGCCCTCGGCCTGATCCCCGTGATCGCCGTTGACCGCCTCGATGCCCTCGAAGCGATCGGCGATCTCCTCCCAGCTCGGCTTGCGACCGCTGCTCAGCGGTCGCATCGGGTGGGGCGGGCACCATCGCCGCGCCCTCGCTGCGCACGATCGTGCGGAGGGCATCGATCGCGAGCAGCTCTGGGGAGTAATGGTCGAGCCCGAAGACGAGGATGTGCCCGAGATCGGTCCCAGTGCCGAGCTCCATGGCGGCGAGGACGTGGATCTCGTGGCGCTCGGAGAGCTCGTGCAGGTCGTCCGTGGCCCAGAGTGCGTTGTGCTCGGTAAGCACGACGAGATCGAGTCCGCGCGTCACGGCCTGTGCGACGAGCACGTCCGAGCGCACGCCGCTGTCACGCGAGCGCGGAGTGCTGTGCGCGTGCAGCTCGGCCGTGGTGACCCCGGGCGGGCGGAGGTCGGCGGGGTCGCGCAGCAGGCTCGGGTCGACGAGGTACTCGGGGTTCCGTCGTCCCGCGGGTCGCCTCGGGCGGCGTACGCGAGGCGGACGGGCGGGCGCCGACCCTGGCGCCGGTGACGCGTCGAAGGCGTCCTGCGCTGGTCGCTCTCATGCGAGGGGCGGCCGTACGGCCGCCCCTGGATCGTCCAAGTGATCCCGGTTGCCCGGGCGGCGCTTACCCGACCGGCACCCCGGTGACGCGGTCGAACGCGTCCTGTGCCTCTTCGACCATCTGGTAGACGACTTCAGCCGCCGGCTTGATCTCGTGGATGCCGACCACGCTCTGGCCGGCGGGACTGGTCATCCAATCCTCCATGCGCGCTTCCTTGATGCCGGCGAGGACCTCGGAGACGAGCATGCCCTGGAGGGGCATCTGGAGCGTTGCCGGTGCACCGGGCTGCTTCCAGGCGTCCCCGTACTTCGACGGGAGCTGGCGGATCGGCTTCCCCGACATCGCGCGCGACTGGTAGACGTCCTCGGCGCGGGCCTCGATCAGGCGCTGTTTGATGAACATCTCGGTCGCGGACTCGTGCGTGGCGAGCCAGATCGTGCCTGTCCAGACGCCGGCGGCGCCCATCGTGATCGCGGCGGCGAGCTGCCGGCCGTTGCTGATGCCGCCGGCTGCCAGCACGAGCGTGCTCGTCCCCTCGGCCATCGCGACGACTTCGGGCACGAGCGTGAACGTGCCGACGGTGCCGCTGTGTCCACCGGAGTCGTAGCCCTGCGCGATCACGACGTCGACGCCGGCCTCGATCTGGCGGCGAGCCTGCCGCGGCAGGCCGACGAGCCCCCACACCTTGGTGCCGTGGGCGTGTGCCTCGTCCTTGATGAAGGCCGGGCTGCCGAGACCGGACGCGAAGATCGGGACCTTCTCATCGAAGATCACCTCGAGGCTCTCGCGCGCGTGCTTGAACATCTGTCCGTCGGGCGCCTGGACTTCCTTCGGCTTCGGGATGTTGTTCTCGGCCATCAGTCGCGCGACGAAGTCGCGCTGCTCATGCGGGATCTGCGCCTCGAGGTCCTCGCGGTTGCCCTCGGCGAGCGAGGCCGGCATGAGCAGGTCGACGCCGAACGGCTTGTCGCCGACGCGTTCCTTGATCCACGAGATGTCGGAGCGCAGCTCGGCGGGCGTACGGCTGCCGGCGCCGAAGACGCCGATGCCGCCGGCGTTTGTGACGGCGGCGATCACGTCCTTCGTGTGCGCGAAGGCGACGATCGGGACCTCGCAGCCGTACTCGTCGCAGATGCGTGTGTGCAAGGGATCAGCGGTCATCTGTAGATACCTCCTCGGTGGCGGTGCTGCGCGATCGCGAGCTGCTTCCGCCCCGGCCGCATGATACACGTCATAGAGGTGCCATCGACGTGCGAAACGCGGCAAGCACCTCGCTCAGATCAGATGCCGCTCGCGGAGTGCCGAGCGCTTATGCGTGTCGGCCGGTGCGAGTCGAGCGCTGCGTCTCTCAGGATGACGTCGAACGTCAGGTGCCGCCCGAATCCGCCGGATCGAAAGCGGAGCAGCAGCAACAGCTCGGCTTTGGTCGATGAGGCGAGAAGGCTCGAACCGCCGGCCCCGGTGGAATCGAGCAGCGGCGCTCGAGGGGCTGCCCTATCGCAGCCGCTGCTGGGCGCATGATGACGTCGTCGCGAAGCAGCGCGTGCTCGACGGCACGCTCGTTCTTCCTCGACTGTCCGGCTTCACGCGGCTCTCCGAGCGCCTTGACCTGACCCCCTGAAACAGATCCACCGCGAGCGAGAGAATCGCGGTGGACAGGAAGGGGTCGTGG
>JAQBZW010000241.1 GCA_027622315.1 Chloroflexota bacterium
CGCCGCGAGCGGGGTGTGCGCGCCGTCGAGCACAGTGATCGGCCGCCGGCCGACGACCTCGAAGCGACCGGGGCAGCGCACGGTGGCGAGGCCCTCTCGCACGGCGGCCTCGTCAATCGCGCCGCCGAGGGACGCGAGGGCCAGTTCGGCGGCGCGCACGGCGGTGGCGGCGTTCTCCGCCTGGTGCGCGCCCACGAGCGGAAGCTTCAGCTTGCGATACGTCCGGAGCGGCGTCCGCAGCGAGAGCTCCTGCCCGTCCAGCGAGTGCGTCTCCTGACGAATCGCGCACTCGACGGTCACCTCGTGCAACGTCGCGTCCATCTGCTGCGCACGGGCGCGCACCACGTCCAGCGCGGAGGCGCGCAACGGCGATGCCACAACGTCGCACGGCCCGGTGATGATCCCGGCCTTCTCGGCCGCGATCTCAGGGATCGTCTCCCCGAGGATCGCGGTGTGCTCGAGATCGATCGGCGCGATCACGGCGACGGCCTTCGCGCGCACGACATTCGTCGTGTCCAGACGACCGCCGAGGCCGACCTCGAGCACCTGCCAGTCGCAGCCTGCCTCCGCGCCCGCGATCCAGCCCATGACTGTGACCGCTTCGAAGAGCGACCACGCGGCCGTCTCCTCATGCCCGAGCACCGCATCGGCGACGGCGGCGAAGCGTGCGTGCGAGATCGGAGCGCCGTCGATGGCGATGCGTTCGCGTTTCTGGTGCAGGTCGGGCGAGGTGAGCAGCAGCGTGTGTGCGCCCTGGGCGCGCAGCATCGCCTCCACCATCGCGGCGATCGAGCCTTTGCCCTTCGACCCGGCCACGTGCACGGTGGGCCGCGCGTCCGGACTGCCGTGCGCATCCAGCCAGGAGCGCACGTGATCCAGCCCCCAGCGACGCGCCTCCGCGGGATCGCCGGAACGCTCGTAGCCGCCACGGGCCATGAGACGGCGCGCGGCTTCGACGTACGCGTGGAGCTCGGCATCTGACGGCGCGGCGGTCACGCGCGGGAGTGTAGGCGCGCACCTCCCCATGCGCGCGCGGCGGCGGCGGACCCGCATCGATCGGCGCGCGGTTTGCTAGCCTGCGTGCGATGTCACCTCCCGAGACCACCCGCACCTCCGCCCGATCGCCCTGGCAGCCTGTCACCGCCTTGCCCGACCATCCGCTGCTGCCGCTCCATGAGGCAGAGATCGGTCGCGGTGTCCGCCTCGCCGTAGAGATCGGGCCGAAGAACAACGTGGGCGCGGTCTACTTCCAGGCGTTCCTCGTCGCGGAATCGCTCGGCCGCACGGGCGCCCCGATCATGCGCGGGCTGTTTAACCGGGGCCCCTATCCGGGCTTCAACTGGATCGAGGTCACGGACTGGGACGGCGCACCGGCACTCGAGGACGGCCGTGCCCTCGAGATCCCGGAGGCGGTCGATCTCCGCGTTGTCACCGTGCTCGGCACGCTGGTCCCTCCGGGCGGGCATCTCATGATCGAGTACGACTCCCGCGCGCGCCGCACCACTGCGCTCGCGCTCGCCGCGCGTGTCCCGCCCGTGGCCACGCCGCTCGGTGCCATGATGTTCGCCGCCGGTTGCGGCGTGGCCTTCCGCGACTGGTACATCGCCGAGGGCGGACGCGAGGGTCCGCGCAAGCTGCAGGGCTTCCGCGCGATCGACCACGAGCACGAGCGCACGCGCGGAGAACGGATGCTGCGTGAACTGGACACCTTCATGTCCCGCGCACGCGAGCTGGACTGGATGATCCAGTCGCAGACGCGCCCGCTCGCAGAGGCAGCGATGACCGCGCTCCACCAGCGGCTCGGCTTGCCTGAGGGTCCGCTTCCGCCCGAGGGCCGGTAGGCAGACGCGCCTTCGCGCACGCGCGCACCGTCCTCGGTTTGACCGCTCTCCGGGCACCCGAATAGCATGCCGCCGCCGGCCCGGTGCGCACGTCTCCCTCGAAGCATCGGCCGCAGATGCACGTTCGCGTGGGCTGGGGACCGGCCGCCGAACGCACTCGCAACCGCACACCGCGCACGACGCCCTCGCGTCAGCGACCGACCCTGGAGGGGTTCATGCCTCGGACGTTGAGCGTGATCAAGGCCGACATCGGCGGCTTCGTCGGCCACTCCGCGATGCACCCGGAAGTCGAGGAGCTCGGCCGTGAGCGCCTGCGCGACGCGGTCGAAAGCGGCATGCTGATCGACGCCCAGGCGCATTCCTGCGGAGACGACCTCTTTTTGATCATGTCGCACGACCACGGCCAGGATGCCGAGGTCGTGCACCACTTCGCGTGGGACCTCTTTGTCGCCGGCACCGAGGTCGCGAAGAAACTGCACCTCTACGGCGCTGGCCAGGATCTGCTCGTCGATGCCTTCTCAGGCAACATCAAGGGCGCCGGCCCGGGCTCAGCGGAGCTCGAGTACGAGGAGCGCCCGTCTGAGCCGGTGATCGTGTTCATGGCCGACAAGACATCGGCCGGCGCGTTCAACCTGCCGTTCTACAAGATGTTCGCGGACCCCTTTAACACCGCCGGCCTCGTGATCGCGGAGCCGCTGCACTCCGGCTTCTCGTTCGAGGTCCACGACGTGAAAGAGCACAAGAAGATCGTGCTCAACTGCCCTGAAGAGATCTACGACCTGCTCGTCTTCATCGGCTCACCGGCCCGCTACGCGATCAAGCGCGTGGTCAATCGCGCGACCGGCGAGATCGCCTCGGTCTCGTCGACCGACAAGCTCTCGCTGATCGCCGGGCGCTACGTGGGCAAGGACGACCCGGCGGCGATCGTGCGCTGCCAGGGGGCCTTCCCCGCGGTCGGCGAGGTGCTCGAACCGTTTACCACCGCCTGGATCGTCGAAGGCTTCATGCGCGGATCCCATTACGGCCCGCTCATGCCGGTCTCGCTCGGCGATGCACACCCGGCGCGCTTCGACGGGCCGCCGCGGCTCGTCGCGCTCGGCTTCCAGATCGCCGATGGCAAGCTGATCGGCCCGCGCGATATGTTCGACGACCCGTCCTTCAACAACGTGCGCCAGGAGGCGAACGACGTCGCCGACCAGCTGCGCAAGCACGGCCCGTTCGAACCGCATCGTCTGCCGCTGGACGAGATGGAATACACGACGATGCCGGCGGTCGCAGCGAAGATGAGCGACCGCTGGGCAGAGATGTAGCCACGGCTCCGGGCGACGTGTCGCCACGCGCCCGCGCCCCGCGCCACTCGCTCGTCCGGCCCGATCCGGGGCCGATCGGCGCCGCGCTCATCTCCGCACTCCGCGCGCAGCTGGCCTCGGTCGCCGACGCCGAACGCGCGTCCCGCATGCAGGCCTACATGAAGTCCGCGATGCTCTATCGCGGCGTGCCGGCGCCGGAGCAGCGCCGCGCCTTTCGCGCGACGTTCGCCGACCACCCGCTGCCGGACGGCCCGACCTGGCGAGCGACGATGCTCACGCTCTGGCGTGGTGCGGAGTACCGCGAGGAGCGGTACGGCGCGATCGCGCTCGCGGGCGAGCGGCGGTACCGCCGCTTCGAAGACCGCGCGGCGCTGCCGATCTACGAGGAGTGGATCGTGACCGGCGCGTGGTGGGACTACGTGGACGCAATCGCCGCGCACCGGCTGGGCGCCCTGCTGGCGGACGAGCCCGCCGCTCTCTCGCCAGTCATCCGCGCCTGGGCCACGGATGCCGTGATGTGGAAGCGACGCGCGGCGATCCTGTGCCAACTGCGCTTCGGTGCGCGGACCGATCTCGCGCTGCTGTACGACTGCATCGAGCCGAACCTCGAAGGCTCTGAGTTCGGCCGCGAGTTCTTCATCCGCAAGGCAATCGGCTGGGCGTTACGCACATACGCGCGCGTCGATGCGGACGAGGTGCTCCGCTTCGTGCGCGCACACGCTGCTCGGCTCAGCGGCCTGAGCAAGCGCGAGGCGCTGAAGCACGTGCTCCCCGGCGACGCGATCGCGTCGCTGCAATGAGCGCACCGCTGCACCCTCGGCGGCTCGTGCTCGCGACCGGCAACGCCGGCAAGGTGCGTGAGCTCCGGAGCCTGCTCGCAGGCAGCGGCTGGACCGCGGTGACCGCGCGTGAGCTCGGTCTGGCGGCACCGACCGTGCTCGAAACCGGCCGCTCCTACCTGGAGAACGCGGTCGCCAAAGCGGTCGCCTATGCGCGAGCGTGCGGCCTGCCTGCGCTCGCAGACGACTCCGGCCTCGAGGTCGACGCGCTCGACGGCGCGCCCGGCGTGCTCTCCGCGCGCTTCGGCGGCCCCGCGCTCGACGACGCCGGCCGCTGCGATCGCCTGCTGTCCGCGATCGCCGGGATCCCGGCAGCGCGGCG
>JAQBZW010000242.1 GCA_027622315.1 Chloroflexota bacterium
GAGCCGGGCGACCTCCGCCACCCGCGCGCGACCACGCGGACGCCCGAGCGCGTACCGACGCTCCGCGAGCTGACGCCGCACGAGCGCCGTCACCGCCGCATCGAAGTTCCGCGCGGGCACGCTCGCGCGCAGATCGCGCTTCAGCTCGTCGATGTCTCGCGGCTCCTCGGCGTCGAGCGCGTCGAAGATCGCGGCCTGGTGCGCGGAGAGCGCGGCGGGCTCGCCCACGACCGCAGCGCGCACGAGCGCCGAGCGCGGACGCTCACCCGCTCCGGGCGGCAGGAAGAGCGCGTGCGCTTCCCAGGGCGGTGCGAGGTAGTAGTCGCGGACCCACGCCGCTAGCCGCACGCGCTCGGGCATGATCCGCGGCGCATCCGCCACCGGCGGCTCGAGCGGCCGCACGGCGTCCGGGTCGTACCCCGGCATGTCGACCGGACCATCGACGACGACACCCTGGAGCGTGCGCTGGCCAAAGGGCACGTGCACCACGTCGCCGCGGGCAACGTCTCGGCCGGGGGGAATGGCATAAGAGAAGGTCATGAACGTCGGTCGCCCGGAGTTCACTGCGACCTTGACGTACTTCACGCGCGCCAGCCCGCGCACAGATGTCATGTGGCGATCATAGGGATCGAGGCCGTGGGGCCTGGTACCTCACCGCCGGCGGTTCACGTCGGTCGCTCCGCGTACCTCACCCCCGGCGCTTCGCGCCGACCCCTCTCCCCCTCCGGGAAGAGGGGTGAGAGGGGCTGACCCAACGCATCAGTCACTCGCGATCTGCACGCCTTCTCCCCGAAGGGGCGGTTCCGGCGCTCAACGTTGGGGGTGAGGTGCACGGCGTGACCGATGTGAGCGCACGAAATCGCCGCCCGGAGGCGGCGATGTGTCGATCGGCGCGGGAGTCCGTCTCCGGCTAGGTGCGGCGGGCTTCCTTGATGCGGGCGGCGCGGCCGGTGAGGCCACGCAAGTAGTAGAGGCGGGCACGGCGCACGCGGCCGCGGCGGGTGACTTCCACCTGTTCGACGCGCGGGCTGTTAAAAGGGAACGTGCGCTCCACGCCCACGCCCGAGGCGATGCGGCGGACCGTGAAGTTCCCGGCCGGGCCGTTCTTCACGCGAATCACCACGCCCTCGAATGGCTGGAGGCGCTCCCGGTTGCCTTCGACGACGCGCACCATCACGCGGATGGTGTCGCCGGGGCCGAACTCCGGCAGCTCGGGGTTCGCCGGCTGGGCTAGTGCACGCAGATCGATGCTCATGAGGGTCCCCGGGCTTGCATTGAACGGTCGCGTGAGACGGTCAGTCTAGAGCGCGCCCGCCACTAGCGTCGAGCCTCGCGGCCGCGACCCATTCGCGCTCGGCGGCGGTGAGATCCGCTTCGGCGAACAGATCCGGCCGCCGCGCGAGCGTGCGGAGCAGACGTTGCCGCCGCCGCCAGGCGGCGACCTTCCCGTGATCGCCTGAGAGCAGAATCTCCGGCACCCCCCAGCCGCGGTATTCGGCGGGGCGCGTGTATTGCGGGTACTCCAACAGCCCGCCTTCGAACGACTCCTCCGCGAGCGATGCGTCGCCGCCGAGCACGCCGGGCACGCGCCGCGCGACGGCGTCGATCAGGAGCATGGCCGGCAGCTCGCCGCCCGAGAGCACGACGTCACCGACGCTCACCTCGACGTCGATCGCGTGCTCGCGCACCCGTTCGTCCACACCCTCGTAGCGCCCGCACACGAGCAGCATCCGTGGCAGCGCGACGAGCTCGCCGACCAGCGCGTGGTCGAGTCGTCGCCCCTGCGGTGTGAGCAGCACCACGGTGGCGGCCGGTTCCGCTTCCGCCTGGATCGCCTCGATCGCCGCGAACAGTGGTTCGGGCTTCATCACCATCCCGGCGCCGCCACCGAAGGGGTAGTCGTCCACCGTGCGGTGCCGATCCGTCGCCCACGAGCGCAGGTCGTGAAGGTGGATGTCGATCAACGCGGCATCACGCGCTCGCTTGAGGATCGACTCGTCGAGCGGGCCCGAGAACATGCCGGGGAAGAGTGTGAGCACGTCGAAGCGCAGCGCACGCGCGCCGGCACCCTCCGCCGTGGCGCGGCCGGCCGCGTCGGCGCTCATTCCGCCAGCCGGCCGTGCGTCGCGCGCACCTCGTCTCCGCCCTCGCGGAGCGACGAGCACGCGTGGTCGAGCACGGGAAGCACGGTACCGAGGTTCTCGCGGGCGCCGCGCTCGGAGCCCGGCAGATTCACGATCAGCGTGCGGCCGCGCACGCCGACGAGCCCGCGCGAGAGCATCGCCATCGGTGTGGAGGCGGCCCCGGCGGCGCGCATCGCCTGCTCCATGCCCTCCACGCGGTATTCGAGCACGGCGGCCGTGGCCTCGGGGGTGCGATCGCGCGGCGACAGGCCCGTGCCCCCCGCCGTGATCGCGAGCGCGACGTCCTCGGCTGCGCGGTCGCGCAGCCAGGCGGCGATCTGATCGGACTCGTCCGGGAGGATCGCCGTCGCGACCACCACGAACCCAGCCGCAGTCAGCAGCGCGGCGACTGCCGGGCCGGCGGTGTCCACGCGCTCACCGCGCGACCCGAGATCGCTGACGGTGAGCACGGCGGCGGTGTGGGTCACGTGCGTCGTCCTTTCGCTCGGGAATCCTACCGCGACCCATGAGTGCGGTCGTCTCCCGGATCTGCGTCCGCGCCGGACGCGGCGGCGAATGACGCGTGACCGCGATCGGCTCGTTCTCGGTGTGATCGCACATGCGTTCTATTGGCAACGGATGGGGTGGATGGTAGGGTCATGGGGCGTTGTGGGGAGAAATGGGTGATGGCCCACTGCCCCGCGCTCGAAGGGGCCAGAGCCGATGTACTTCTTCGGCACCTTCGAGCACTCCGTCGACGAACGCGGACGTGTAGCTATCCCCGCCCGCTACCGTCACGCGTTCGTCGATGGGGGTGTGCTCCGCGCCGGTCCCGATGGCTGCGTGGAGCTCTACACACAGAACGGTTTCGAGCAGGAAGTGCAGCGCCGGCTTGGCTCCGAAGAGAGCCAGAGCAACCGACGCCGCGAAGGTCGCCGTGTGCGCCGCGGGTTTCTGCACGGCGCGTACACCGTCGATCTCGACCGCCAGGGGCGCGTGCTGCTCCCGCCCCCGCTGCGCCTGGACGGCGCCGCGGACGGGCGAGCCGTCGTCGTCGGCTGTGGCGACTACGTCGAGATCTGGAGCCCCGACGCATGGTCGCGCGAACTCGAGCGCGTAGCGGCCGAGGAGGCCGCGGAGGACGAAGAGGTATGACAGCGGCTTACCGCC
The DNA here is from genome assembly GCA_027622315.1 of Chloroflexota bacterium. Classification (GTDB taxonomy): domain Bacteria; phylum Chloroflexota; class Dehalococcoidia; order UBA2979; family UBA2979; genus VGNK01. The sequence goes on from JAQBZW010000242.1 coordinate 3,294, forward strand.
CTGCGCATGAGCCGGTGATGGTCCGCGAGGTGATCGCGGACCTCGCCGTTCGCCCCGGCGGCCGTTATGTCGACGCCACGCTCGGCCTCGGAGGGCACGCAGCCGCGATCCTCGCGGCTGCCCAGCCGGGCGGACGCCTGCTCGGCATCGACCGGGACCCCGGTGCAATCGCTATAGCGCATGAGCGCTTAACCAGTTACGGTGAAGCTGTGATTCTGGCACGGGGGAACTTCGCCGAGCTGTCGCGGATCTGCGAGGAGCATGCGTTCGTGCCTGTCGACGGCGTGTTGTTCGACCTCGGTGTGTCGTCGCTCCAGCTCGATCAGCCGGGGCGCGGCTTCTCCTTCCAGCGCGACGAGCCGCTCGACATGCGCATGGACCCCGACGGAGATGTCACTGCCGCGACGATCGTGAACGACAGCGACGAACAGAGCCTCGCCGACCTGATCTGGCGATTCGGCGAGGAGCGCCGCAGCCGGGCAATCGCGCGCGCGATTGTGCGGCGGCGGCCGATCGCGACGACCGGAGGACTCGTCGGCGCCATCGAGCAGGCCGTGGGACGCGGTCGGGGAGGGGCGAGGATTCACCCCGCCACTCGCACCTTCCAGGCCCTTCGGATCGCGGTGAACCAGGAGCTTGAGCACCTGGAGACCGCATTGACGGCCGCCCACGGCCTGCTCGACGGCGCCGGCGGACGGCTGGTCGTGATCTCGTTCCATTCGCTGGAAGATCGCGCCGTCAAGCACTTCATCCGCGAGCGCGAGCGCGACTGCATCTGCCCGCCGCGCCAGCCCGTGTGCACGTGCAGCCACCGCGCGACCCTGCGCGCCGTGCATCGACGTGCGCTCCGCCCGAGCGAAGAAGAGGCCGCGCGCAACCCGCGGGCCCGCTCCGCCCGCCTGCGCGCCGCAGAAACGATCGCCGAGCGGCAGGCCGCGTAATGGCCACGCTGCAGCCGGTCGCACCGCGCGGACGTGCCATCGCGGGCCCGCGCCGTTCGG
>JAQBZW010000021.1 GCA_027622315.1 Chloroflexota bacterium
ACGCGTTCGCCGGCGCCGTACTCGGCGCCGAGCCCGCCGCGGAACTCGAGCGTGAGCCGGCGCCCGCGCACGGCGGTCACGACGAAGCCGGGGTGGTCCGTGTGCGCAGTGAGCACGAGCGGCCGCGTGACGCGGCCACGGCGGTGCGTCACGTAGAGGTTGCCCGCGCGGTCGGCGTCGCACGCCAGCCCGCGCGCGGCGGCAAAGCGCCGCACATAGTCGAGCACCCGCTCCTCCCGGAACGACGCGGTCGCGAGCGGGAGCAGCTCCTCCGCGATCGTCGTCACCGCCGCCACCGGCGTCACCGGCGTCACCGGCGTCACCGTCGCCTTGCGGCGCGCCGGACGGCGCGAGGCACGGGAGGTTCGAGGCTGCGGCATGGCGTCTCCTTCTGCGGGCGCGCGCCCGTCGGGGCGGCCGGGCGGCGGATCATATCGGTGTGGCGGGCACGGTCCCCGGAGTCCGGCGCGCGCGCACGCCCGGGCGCCCGTACGATCGCTGTCATATGACCATCACCCCGTCCTCCCAACCGATGCGGCCCGCCGCCGCCATCCCCGAGCCCGTGCCCGAGCAGCGCTCCCGCAAGGACCGCTTCACGGTCAACCGCCCGCTCGTCCCGCTCGAGCTCGAGATCACCGGCTTCGCGTCCGGCGCGCGCGGCATCGGCCGTGCCGCGGACGGCCGCATCGTCTTCGTCGATTACGCGCTGCCCGGCGAGAAGGTGATCGCGGAGGTGACGGCGGATCACCCCGATTACATGACGGCGACGGCTGTGCAGGTGCTACGCGCCTCACCCGAGCGCGTCGCGCCGCCGTGCGAATACTTCGGCAAGTGCGGCGGGTGCCAGCTCCAGCACGCGAACTATGACGAGCAGCTACGCCTGAAGACCGGCATCGTGCGCGAGCAGTTCGTGCGCATCGCGCGCATGGATGCGGACGCGGTCGATGCCGTGGTCCAGCCGATGCTGGGCATGGACGACCCGTGGCACTACCGCAACCACATGCGCTTCACCGTCCGCCGCGACGGTGACGTGGGCTTCATGCAGCGCGGCACGCATCGCTTCATGCGCATCGACGAGTGCGCGATCGCCCTTCCGCGCGTGAACCAGATCCTCAACCAGGCCCAGGGCCGCACGATGGAAGCGCGGCAGCTGACGGTCCGGGTGGGCGAAAATAGCGACGAAGAAATGATTCAGCCGAAGCTGCGCTGGCGCCCGAAGCGCCCGGGGCCGAGACCCGAGAGCGGGCAGCGTGCGTACAGCGAATCGCTGCTCGGCGAGACGTACCGTGTTTCCGGTCCGGCCTTCTTCCAGGTCAACACGCGCCAGGCCGAACGCCTCGTGGCGCTCGCGCTCGAGCGGATCGAGGCGGTATCACCGCGCGTCGTCGTCGACGGTTACGCAGGCGTCGGCACCTTCGCGGTGCAGCTCGCGCCGCGCGTCGAACAGGTGATCACGATCGAAGAGTCGGCTGCCGCCGGCGATGACGCGGAGGTCAACCTCGCCGGCCTGACGAACGTGCGTCGCGTCGTGGCCAAGATGGAGGCGGCCCTGCCCGGCCTCACACCCTCACCCGACGTCGTGATCATCGACCCGCCGCGCGCGGGGCTCGCGCGCTCGGTCGTGGAGGCGATCCTCGAGTCGGCGGCGAAGCGCGTGGTCTACGTCTCGTGCGACCCGGCGACGCTCGCGCGCGACGTCCGTCTGCTCTGCGACGGCGGCTTCGCGCTGCAGGATGTGCAGCCGATCGACATGTTCCCGCACACCCAGCACATCGAGTGCGTCACCACGCTGGACCGGGTGGCGTCACCGCCCGACGCGTGACGCCGCGACGATGACGCGCGTGGTGCTCGCCTCCGCGTCGCCGCGACGCCGCGAGCTGATCGCGGCGCTCGGCGTCGCGTACGACGTACAGCCCGCCGACGTCAGCGAAGAGACCGCCGAGCGCGACCCAGTCCGCATCGCCGAGGGTCTCGCGCTGCGCAAGGCGCGTGCGGTCGCTGAGCTGCTAGACCACGGCGCGGCCGTGATCGGCTCCGACACCGTGGTCGCCGTCGACGGCACCATCCTCGGCAAGCCAGCCGACGCGGCGGCGGCACGCGGGATGCTCGCCGCCCTGCGCGCCCGCGACCACGAGGTGGTCACGGGCGTCGCCGTCATTGCGCGCGGCCTCGTGGCCGCCGACCACTCGCGGACCGCGGTGCGCATGCGGCCGTACTCGGACGACGAGGTCGAGGCGTACATCGCGACCGGCTCGCCGTTCGACAAGGCGGGCGGTTACGCCATCCAGGACGAGGCGTTCGCTCCGGTCGAGCGCTTCGATGGCTGCGAGTGCGGGGTGATCGGGCTCCCGCTGTGGACGCTGCGCAAGCTGCTCCGCGTGACCGCGGACGTCCACGCCGCTCCGCCCGCGCTCGAACGTTGCGCGACCTGCCCGCTCCGGGCGCGCGACGGATGAAGCGCCGGCTCTTCGCCTCGTTCTACGGGCGTTTCGATCGCCGCCTCCGCGCCGGCACGAACCGGCTGCGCGCGGACCTGTTGGGCGATCTCACGGGAGAGGTACTCGAGATCGGCTGCGGTCCAGGCTCGAACTTCGGCTTTTACCCGCCAGCCGCGCGTGTCACAGCGACCGACGAAAACGCGCATATGCTGCCGCACGCGCGACGCGCCGCCACCGCCGCCGCGGCGCCGATCACCGTCGCCTACGCGGACGCCACAGACCTCCCGTTCGCCAACGCCAGCTTCGACGCCGCCGTCGCGACGCTCGTGCTCTGCTCCGTGCCCGACCTTGCAGCCGCGCTCGGCCAGCTCCGCCGCGTGCTCAAGCCTGGCGGGAGCCTCCGCCTCTTCGAGCACGTGCGCTCGGAACGACGCGGGATCGCACGCCTGCAGGCGCTGGCAAACCCGGCGTGGGGGGTCGTCGCGGACGGATGCCGGCTCGATCGTGACACCGGCGCCGCGGTGCGAGCGGCCGGGTTCCGTATCGAAAGCGAGACGCCCGCGCGCGCGTGGGCGAGCACCTTCGCGCTCCCCGCGATCGTCGTGCGCGCGCGACGGTAGGCCCGCACTCCGGTGAGCCCGACGAGCACTGACGCGGCGTTCCGCCCATGGCTGCTCCCCGCCGTCGGGCGCGCGAGCTGCAGCGCCGGGCGTGTGGGGCAGGCGTCCCCGCCGGTCCCGTCGCCCGCTGATGGCGAGCCGGTCGCCCGCTGATGGTGAGCCAGTCGCCCGCTCAAGGTGAGCCTGTCGAACCTGCGCAGCCGCGCACACGCCGACGGCGGAACTGCGAGCCGCCCCCGAGACGGCCGCGTGCCCGTCGTTCGGCTTCGGTCACGATCAGCGGGGACGGCAACCACGATGAGCGGCGGGCTCGCGCCCGCCGCTCATCGTGGTCCGTCGATAGGGGCTACGGACGGCGGGCGAACACCGACGCGCTGGTGAGACCGCTCGCGGTCTCGGCGTACTGCGCGTCCACGTCCACGAAGCCCACCGCCCGAATCGCGTCGAGGTAGTCGTCGACGCGGAGTGCGCCGGCGACGCACGCCGCCCATTCCGCGGCGCTCTGCCCTGCCGGCGGCTCGCGGGTCCAGACCATGTCGGACACGCGCAGGCGACCACCGGGCGCGAGCACGCGGAACGCCTCGCGGAAGACCTGTGGCTTATCGGTGGAGAGGTTGATCACGCAGTTCGAGATGATGACGTCGAAGGCGCCGTCGGCGAACGGAATGTCCTCGATCTCGCCAAGGCGGAAGCGGACGTTCTTCGCGTCAACCTGCTCAGCATTATGTCGCGCAAGCTGGATCATGTCGGGGGTCATGTCGAGCCCCCACACTTCGCCGCTTTCGCCGACCTGCTTCGCGGCGAAGAAGCAGTCGATGCCGCCGCCCGAGCCGAGATCGAGCACTCGCTCACCAGGTCGCAGCTCCGCGATCGCGATCGGGTTGCCGCAACCGGCCGAGGCCGCGAGCGCGGCGACCGGAATCGCGTCGGTGTCGGCGTAGTTCGCGCTGCCGTACGCCGTCTCGAAGTCCGCGGTCACGCCGCATGCGGCGTCGTCCGCGCCACAGCAGGCGGCGGAGTCGGCCGCCGCGGGGGCGGCGCCGGTCGAACAGTCGACGAACTCGAGGCGCGCCGGACCGGCGGGCGCTTCAGCGCCCGGAGCGCAACAGGCGTCGCTGGCGGTCGCGGTCACCCCGGCGTCCCCAAGTGCGGCGCGCGCTCGCGCGCCGTAGCGGTCCACGATCTCGCGGCGGATCTCTCGTGCATCAGTCATCGCTGGGCTCCCTCTTCTCGACGCTCACGGTCGTCGTTCCGCGACCTCACCCCCGGGCGCTTCGCGCCGACCCCGTTCGTCTTCGCTCACGGCACGCTCTCTCCCCCTTCGGGGCGAGGGGTGCGAACCAGGACAGGTCACTCACAGCAATCGCATGCCGCGATCGAGAGCGGCGGTGCCGCGTCGACGACGGTCTGGATAAATGGCAACACACGTCCCCATGCGTGGCCGGCGGCCGCGAGTGCCTCACGGCCACGGTCCGTCAGCCGGCACACATTGCGCCCGCGCCGACCCTGCATCTCCGTCTCACATTCGATGTAGCCGCCCTCGCTCAGCTCACGCAGCGCGGGGTAGAGCGCCGCATCGCTGGGGCTGCAGCATGCTCCGGACGCCGCTTCCACCGCCTGCGCCAGCTCGTAGCCGTGCATCGGACGCTCAGCGAGCGCCGCAAGCAGGAAGAAGCGCGAGGCGGAGCGCCGGATGCCGGCGTCCCAGTAGTCGGTGGTGTCGAGCGGGATCAGCGTGTCGCGTGCCATGCCAGAAATATATCGGGTACCGATGCATCGTGGCAAGAGGGGTCGTCATCATGGCACCCCTGCTCTCACCGAACACGGCCCGTAGGGGGGCGGAGTCTATGCCGCTTGTTATTGGTTGTGCGAGCCCATTCGCCCACACGTGCGACACATCGCCCGGGCCGTGCGGCCGAGCGGGACACCGCGCCCCGCGCTCCGCCCCGCCGTGGCGGACCGCGCCATCACTCGTTGGCATGCCACACGGGCGGTCGGCGTTGCGGCGGTGCTTACAATCGCGGAGACCCACAGGGGGTCATGAAGAGGGGACGGTCCAGATGAACCTCGGCGGCTATGCAAACCACGTCGCGCGCGTCGACCTGACCGCGGGCACAGTGTCGTACGAAGAGATCAACGAGGCGGACGCGCGACTCTATATCGGGGCGCGCGGACTCGGCGTGAAGTACCTGCTCGACAACGGGCCGACCACCGATCCGCTGTCTGACGCAAACATGCTCGCCCTCATGAACGGCCCGCTCACGGGCACCGAGGCGACGATGAGCGGCCGGCTCGCGATCGTCACGAAGTCACCGCTCACCGGCACCGTCACGGACAGCCACATGGGCGGCTGGAGCGCGGCGCGGCTGCGCTGGTCAGGGTTCGACGGGCTGCTCTTCACCGGCAAGGCGGCGTCGCCCGTCTACGCGTACGTGGAGAACGGCACCGTCGAACTGCGGCCGGCTGCCGACACGTGGGGCAAGGGCATTCACGAGACCGTCACCACCTATCAGTCGCGCTATGGCGACGACGTCTCCGTGATGGCGATCGGTCCGGCGGGCGAGAACGGGGTGCTCTTCGCCTCGATCATCAACGAAGACGACCGCGCTGCCGGACGCGGCGGCACCGGTGCCGTGGCGGGCAACAAGAACCTGAAGGCGGTCGTCGTCAAGGCGAACAACAGCACGATGCCGCGCGCGGCAGACCGCGACAAGTGGCGGTCCGCGCACCAGCGCGCGCTGAAGACGATCCTCGACAGCGAGGTGACCGGGCCGAAGAAGGGCGGACTCTCGCTCTACGGCACGAACGTACTGATGAACCCCGTCAACGCTCTCGGCGGGCTGGGCACGAAGAACTCGCAGACGACGACGTACGAACATGCCGAGAAGATCAGCGGTGAGACGGTGCGCGAGACCATCCTCGTCGCCGAGCCGACGTGCCACGCATGCCCGGTGGCCTGCAAGAAGGAAGTGCTGATTACGGAGGGCCCGTACAAGGGCCTGCGCATGGAGTCGTTCGAGTACGAGCCGGCCTGGTCGCTGGGCGCGAACTGCGGGAACGACGACGTGGGCGTGATCGCGAAGATCATCGATCAGTGCAACGACTACGGGATGGACGCGATCGAGATCGGCAACGTGCTCTCGACGTTCATGGAGGCGACCGAGAAGAAGTACACGCCCGGCCCCGGCCTGGCGTGGGGCGATGGCGCCGGCATGGTCGCCGCGGTCGAGCAGGTCGCCCGGCGCGAGGGCATCGGCGACGTGCTCGCCGGCGGGACGCTGCGCGCCGCCACGAGCTTTGGCCACCCGGAGATCGCGATGGTCGTGAAAGGCCAGGCCGTGGCCGCCTACGACCCGCGCGCGATCAAGGGCGAGGGCATCGGCTACGCCACGAGCAACCGTGGCGCCTGCCACCTGCGCGGGTACACCCCCGCCTCCGAGCTGCTCGGCATCCCGGTCAAGACCGACCCGCTCGAGTGGAAGGGCAAGGGCGCGCTGCTCAAGATCTTCCAGGACCTGCACGCCTTCAGCGACTCGCTCGACCTGTGCAAGTTCTCGGCGTTCGCCGAGGGCGCCGAGGAGTACGCGCAGCAGTACGAGGCGATCGTCGGTACGCCGCTTTCGAGCGACGACGTCATGCTCGCGGGCGAGCGCATCTACAACCTCGAGCGCTACTTCAACAACCTCGCCGGCTTCGACGGCTCGCACGACACGCTGCCCGACCGCTACCTCAAGGAGCCGGGCACCGGCGCGGCGGCGGGCTCGGTCTGTGAGCTCGACGAGATGAAGGTTGAGTACTACGCGGCGCGCGGCTGGGAGAACGGCGTCGTGCCACAGGCGAAGCTGCGCGAACTCTCGATCATCAGCTAGCGATCGGGAGCTCACGTGGAGGTTCGGTTCTACGCCACGCTGCGGCCCCTCGTGGGGGGCCGTACCGTGGCCGTCAGCGACAGCTGTGCCACGGTACGGGAGGCGCTCGACGAGCTCGTCGAGCGCTTTCCTGATCTCGGGCCCCGACTGATTGCGGACGACGGCACGGTGCGCCCGTTCGTGGCGGTCATGGTCGACGGCCGCGACATCCGCCACCTCGACGCGCTCGCGACCGCGCTCTCGCTCACGTCCGAGCTCGACATCTTCCCGCCCGTTGCCGGCGGGTGAGTGACGTCGAGACCACCGTCTCCATCCGCGGACTGCCCGACTGGCTGATCCGCGACTACCTCGCCGACATGGGCGCGACGCCCGACGGTGGGGCCAAGGGCGGGGCCGACGCCTCGCCGGCGGTGATGCGCGCCGATCGCTGGTCGGTGACGTGGACATCGCAACGCGTGCCGATCGCCGGAAGCGCCAGCCTGACGCTCACGCAATACGACCTCACCTTCAGCGGTGAAAGCGATGCCGTGGCTGAGGCCACGCGCGTGTTCCTCGCGAAGGCCCAGCGCGGCGGCGGCTAAGTCCCCACGACCGTACGGCCTGGTCGATGACGGTCCGCCATACGGGGACGTCGCCCACGTGTCCGCGGTCGCCCGCATGAGCGCGGGAGCATCGTGAGCGACGGTGCTCGCGGGGATCTCATGCCGACCGCGAGTGCGAAACCCGTCGATCGTGTCGACGGTCTGTGCTTTAGTGGCTGCGAGATTTAGTGAGGTTTGCGCGCGCCGATCGAGGAGGCACGCGACCGCCGCGACCGGCCCGATTCACGCCTGCCCCGGCCCCCGCCGCCTAGCCGCACCGCGTCACCGACGCGGGACAGGAGTCGAACGATGACCGACCCGATCATCGCAGTCAGCGACCTGGTGAAGACGTACGAGATGGGTACGGTCACCGTGCACGCGTTGCGCGGCGTCTCCATGGAGGTCGAACGAGGCGAGATGGTGGCGGTGATGGGCCCGTCCGGCTGTGGGAAGACGACGCTCCTCAATTGCGCCTCCGGCATCGACGAGCCGACGAGCGGGCGCATCCAGATCGAGGGCACGGACCTCGCGATGCTCGATGACAACACCAAGACCGCCTATCGCGCGCGCCGGATGGGCTTCATCTTCCAGTTCTACAACCTGCTCCCGGTGCTCTCCGCTGTGGAGAACGTGGAGCTGCCGCTGCTCGTCTCCGGCACGTCGGCGCGCGAGGCACGCGAACGGGCGATCGCTTCGCTCGAGCGTGTCGGATTACTGGACTGGTCGACGCACCGGCCTGCGGAGCTCTCCGGCGGACAGCGCCAACGCGTCACGATTGCGCGCGCGCTGGTGAATGACCCGGCAATCGTGTGGGCCGACGAGCCCACGGGCGACCTCGACTCCGCGACAGCGGACCAGGTGATGACGCTCATGCAGGATCTCAACCGCGAGCGCGGCCACACGTACGTGATCGTCACCCACGACCCGGCGATCGCCGCCCGCTGCCACCGCACGATCCACATGCAGGATGGTGCGATCGTGCGCGAAGAGGCGATGGCGCATGGATAGCCTCTTTGGCGTCCCGCTGACGAGCATCATGGTCGGCCTGCTGCTGCTCATGGGCTCGTCCTTCGCCCTGCTCGCCTGGATCGGGTTCCGCAACCCGCTGCTCGTGCGCATGGGGCTCCGCAACATCCAGCGCCGGCGCGCGCAAACGGTGCTGATCGTCGTCGGCCTCATGCTCTCCACGCTGATCGTGAGCGCGGCGTTCTCGACCGGCGACACGGTCGGCTATTCCGTCACGAACTCGATCTACGAGCAGCTCGAAGAGGTCGACTTCTTGATCGGCTTCGACTCAGCGCAGCAGGCTGACGGCTACAGCGACGACACGTTCCTGGATCAACTCCGCGCCGAGTTCGCGAGCGACCCGGGGATCGACGCCATCGGGGGCACGCTGACGCGTCAGCTGCCGGTGGTCAACGCGCAAGCGCGCCTCTCCGAACCTTCGGCGATGGTCGTCGGCGTCGACCCGGCGACTGCGGATTCGTTCAAGGGTCTGCGGGACGCGAACGGTGATCTCGTCTCAGCTTCGGCGCTCAGTGGCGCGAACGTGTTCGTGACCGAGAAGCTGGTTGAAAGTATCGGCACCGCAGCCGGCGGCACGGTCACGCTCTTCTACGAGAACGCGCCGCACGACTTCCACGTGCTGGGCGTGATCCGCGATACCTCTGTCACGGCGCAGGGCAACACGATGGTCGGCGGCGTGGTGATGAACCTCGCCGCGATGCGAACGCTGATCGCGGAGCCGCACGAGCTTTCGAACGTCGTGGTCTCGCTCACCGGGGGCACTCGGGGCACGCTCGACGCGATCGACCCGATGCAAACGCGGCTCGACACGTTCATCGACGCGCATCCGGAGGCGGGTGCCTCGGTCGACTTCACGAAGCAGGACCTCGTCGCTATCGGCGAGCTCGTGGGCTCGGCGTTCGTCACGATCTTCCTCGTGTTCGGTCTGTTCTCGATGGCGGCGGGGATCCTGCTCGTCTTCCTCATCTTCGTGATGCTCGCTGCGGAGCGGCGGTCGGAGATGGGCATGGCGCGGGCGATCGGCATGAGCCGCCTGCACCTCACAGAGACGTTCATCGCAGAAGGCATGGCCTACAACGTCGGCTCCGCGCTCGTTGGCGCGGTGCTCGGCCTCGGCGTCGCATACGCGCTGATCGTCGCCCTGCGCTCGATCTTCGCGGACGTGGGCTTCGACGTAGCGTTCCACGTCAATCCGCAGGGCTTCGTGATCTCGTACGCCGCCGGCGTGGTCGTGACGTTCGCGACGGTCGCGTTCTCGTCCTGGCGCGCTGCGAACCTCAACATCGTGCGCGCGATCCGCGACCTCCCGGAGCCCGCGCCGTTCCGCACGGCGCGCCCGTCCGTCGCCTCGCTCGGCCGAGCGGCGCTCGGGGCGCTGTGGTACGTGGTGTGGATCGTGCTCGTGTCGCTGTGGGCGGGCGCCACGTTCGCGCTCTTCATCTTCGCGCTGGGTTTCTACGGCCTGCCGTTCCTGGCGCTCTTCCCGGCAGCCGGGCTCTACGTGTTCGGCGTGCGCGCCGCGAGCCGGCCGATCGCCGCGACGCGCGGCTGGCGACGCGCCGTCTACGCGCTCTGGTGGGTCGCGTTCAACGTGTTCGCCGTGATCACGTGGCTGCTGTTGCGCAGTCGCGGCTGGGCGAACCGGTACCGCAACGCCGGCGGTTGGGCGCTCGTGATGCTCGTGATCGGCGTCGCCTTCGTCTACCTCGGCGGCTGGGTCTGGCACCAGGCCTTCGCCTACACCGCGGGCACCACGCTCGCCGTGCTCGCCACCGCCATGCTCGCCGTCTACTTCGGCGCTGCCTCGCGGCCGGCGTTCACCATCGCCGGCGCAGTGCTGGTCTGGTACTGGCTGCTCCCCTTGCCGTTCTCCTTGCTCTGGGACGCGGGCAAGGGCTGGAACGACCCGCTGCTCGGACTCTTCGGCATCCTGGGATTGCCGAAGCCGGACGCGGGCACCGGCAATATCGAGATGTTCTTCGTATCCGGGATCTCGATCACGGCATCCGCGACCCTGGTCGTGATCTTCAACGCAGGGATGCTGCTCACGCTGGTCGCCCTGCTCGGGCGCTGGCTCGGCGGCATCGCGCCCGCCGTACGCACCGCGGTCGCGTACCCGCTCGCGGCACGCTTCCGCACCGCGATGACGCTCGCGATGTTCGGGCTCGTGGTCTTCAGCCTCGTGGTGATGGCGTTCCTGAACTACAACTTCACGCAACTGTTCCTCGGCGACGATGCGAAGGCGGGCTTTGATGTCCGCGCCTACGGCAACCCCTCGAATCGCATCCCTGACGTGCGCGCCGCCGTGCTGGCGCGGGAGCCGTCGGCCTTCGCCGACGTGGCCGGGATCGGTACCACCGTCTCGTCGTTCCCCTTCATCGATCAGGAAGGCGTCACGCCGGCGCCGGACGCGAATCCGAAGGAGTGGCGATACATCGGTGGGGACGACGAGTTCTTCGCGTTGGCGGAGCTGCCGTTGTCGCGCCGCGCAGCCGGCTACGACAGCGATCAGGCCGTGTTCGACGCGATCAAGAATGATCCGACGCTTGTGATCGGGACCGAAGAGATCCTGTTCGTGCCCGCCGGCCCGTTCGGCGGCGGTGACCCGACCGCGGGCTCATTCCAGCTCACGCAGAGCGGCGCGGACCTCGATGCGGCGCCGTGGCAGCCGATCACGCTCAACCTCCGCGACTCGGACACCGGTCGGGAACGGCAGGTGCAGATCATCGCGTTCACGGAGAGCCAGGTCACCGGCATACTCACCGAGCTGGTGGGGCTGTACACGACGCGCGCAGCGGTGGACGAGTTCTCGGACGGCGGATTCCGCGACAACTGGTTTGTGAGCACTGTTGATGGGCGCAAAGACACGGCCAAACGCGTGGCGGACGGCATCGAGTCGGCGCTCCTCGAACAGGGCGTCCAGGCCGACTCGCTCGATCTGATCATCGATGACGCGACCGCGCAGTCGACGGCGTTCCAGTACTTGTTCCAGGGCTTCATGGGGCTCGGGCTCGTCGTCGGGATCGCGGCGCTGGGCGTGATCGCGTTCCGCACCGTGGTTGAGCGACGCCAGCAGATCGGCATGCTGCGCGCGATCGGCTACTCGCGACGGCTCGTCGGGCTGTCGTTCTTCTTCGAGTCGTCGTTTATTGCGCTCACCGGGATCGCGATGGGAATGCTGCTCGGCGGCGCGCTCTCCTACAACCTGCTGAGCAACCCGGAGAACATCGGCGCCGCCGGTGCGGACATCAACTTCCAGGTGCCGTGGTTGCAGCTGACGATCATTGCCGTGGTGGCGTACGTGGCGAGCGCGCTGATGACGCTCGCTCCCGCCCGCGCCGCCTCGCGCGTGACCGCCGCGGAGGCGCTGCGATACGAGTGAGCGGTGGTCGGCGACGGACCGCACCGGGTGTCGCCGGTGCCGTCGAGGCTCATCCCGGCCATGCCTCGTCTGCCGGCGGGGCGCCGGCCGCGATCGCATTGCTGTTGCCCGGTGAGCACCGGCCCGTTCCGGACTTCGGGCCTGGCTTCGTGAGCCCGCTCGCGAAATTGGGCCTGGCCGCGGCCACCGTCGCTGGCACCCACAGCAATTCCGCGGTCGGCACGCCGAAGTAACAGCGCCGGCCGAAGTCGCCGCGGCCCCGAGTCGGTCGGCCGCGAGAGCAGAAGGGCCGCGCAGTGCGCGGCCCTTCGTATGTCTCCCGTGCGCGCGTTCAGCGCGCCGCCGTGCTCCGGCGCAGGCTCTCGAGGTGGCGCCGGACGACGGTCATCGCGCCGTCCTCGGTGATCGCGAACTTCGGCGCCACCTTCCAGAACTTCGGCAGGTTGAGCCGCCACTGGTCCAGGATCTGCTTGCCGCGGCGCGAGCCCGTCATGTCTACGTGGCTACGCACGAGCGCCTCGAGCAGCTCGATGTCCTCGGGGTTGGTGACCTGCTCGAGGCCGACGAGCTCCTGGTTCACGCGCGAGCGAAAGTCGCCGCGCTCGTCGAGCACGAACGCGACACCGTTCGACATGCCGGCACCGAAGTTTCGTCCGGTCTCGCCGAGGATGACCACGACGCCGTCCGTCATGTACTCACAGCCGTGATCGCCGATGCCCTCGACCACCGTGCGTGCGCCGGAGTTGCGGACGGCGAAGCGCTCGCCCGCGGCGCCCGCTACGAAGAGGTTCCCGCCGGTCGCGCCGTAGAGCACGGTGTTGCCCACGAGCACGGCTTGCGATTGGAGCGGCGAATCCGGATGTGGCCGGATGGTGATCTCGCCTCCGCCCATGCCCTTGCCCACATAGTCGTTGGCCTCGCCGGTGAGGTGCAGGCGCATGCCGCGCGCGAGGAAGGCGCCGAACGACTGACCGGCCGAGCCGGTGAAGTGCAGGTCGACGGCGCCGTACGGCAGACCCTGATCTCCGTACTTGTGCGCGATCTTGCCCGAGATGCGTGCGCCCACCGTGCGGTCGCTGTTGCGAATCGGGTAGCTGCGGCTCACCTGCTTCCCGACCTCGATCGCCTCGCCGATGTCGGCAAGGATGCGGTCGTCGAGCGTCGGGCCCTGGTCGCGGTCGTTGCGCGCCTGCATCGCCCGGTGCGGCTGCGTGTGCTCGGGGTCGACCGGCGCGATCACGCGCGACAGGTCGACCTTCTCCCAGCGGTGGTGCTCGCCGGGGCGCGAGACCTGCTTCAGCAGATCGGCGCGACCGATGAGCTCGTCGAGCGTGCGGTACCCCAGCTCGGCCAGGAGCTGGCGCACTTCCTCGCCGACGTGGAGCAGGAAGGTCACGAGCATCTCGGGCTTGCCGAAGTACTTGGCGCGCAGATCCTCGCGCTGAGTGGCCACGCCGACGGGGCACGTGTTGAGGTGGCACTGGCGCGCCATCTTACAGCCCACCGCGATCATCGCCGTCGTGCCGAAGCCGTACTGCTCGGCGCCGAGGAGGGCGGCGATCACGACGTCGCGGCCGCTCTTCAGGCCGCCGTCGGTGCGGAGCGTGACGCGGCCGCGGAGCCTGTTTATGACGAGCGACTGCTGCGTCTCCGCGAGACCGATCTCCCACGGTGATCCGGCGTACTTGATCGAAGACAGCGGCGACGCGCCGGTGCCACCCTCGGCGCCGGAGATCTGGATCACATCCGCGTAGCCCTTGGCGACGCCCGCGGCGATCGTGCCCACGCCCTCGCAGGCCACGAGCTTGACCACGATGCGCGCGGTCGGGTTCGCCATTTTCAGGTCGTAGATCAGCTGCGAGAGATCCTCGATCGAATAGATATCGTGGTGCGGCGGCGGTGAGATCAGCGGCGTGCCGGGCATCACGTGCCGTAGCGTCGCGATGTACGCGTTCACCTTGAAGCCCGGCAGCTGTCCGCCCTCGCCCGGCTTCGAGCCCTGCGAGATCTTGATCTCGAGCTCGCTCGCCCCGGCCAGGTATGCCGGGGTCACTCCGAAGCGGCCGGACGCCACCTGCTTGACCTGCGAGTTCGCGTCGCGCTTGTCGCCGTCCGGCGAGTAGCGCCGCGGGTCCTCTCCGCCCTCGCCCGTGTTCGAGCGTCCGCCCAGTCGGTTCATCGCGCGCGCGATGTCCTCGTGGGCCTCGGGGCTGAGCGCTCCGAGCGACATCGCGCCGGTCTGGAAGCGCTGCGTGATCCGCTCGATCGGTTCGACCTCGGAGACATCGATCGGCGTGCGGTCGGAGGCGAAGGTGAGCAGATCGCGCGGTGCGGTCGGCGGCGCGGCTCGGAGGACGTCGAGGTAGTCCTCGTAGGCCTGCCCACCGCCGCCCTGTGCCACGGCATGCAGCGCTCGCCACATCGTCGGCGAGTTCGCATGGTGATCGCCGTCGCGGCGGTACTTGTACCAGCCGCCGTGATCGAGCTTCTGCGGGTCGGGGTACGCCGCGTGGTGGCGGCCGATCACGTCGCGCGCAATCTCTTCATAGCCGATGCCGCCAATGCGGGAGGTTGTGCCCGGGAACGACTTCTCGATCACCTCGGGGCCCACGCCGAGCGCCTCGAAGATCTGCGCGCCGTGGTACGAGGAGACGGCCGAAATGCCCATCTTCGACATCACCTTGAGGATGCCGGTGTTCACCGCCTGCTCGTACTTGCTCAGCACGTCGTCGAAGTCGACCTCTTCGTCGGCGAACCCACCCTCTTCCGCGAGCGCGTAGAGCGAGTCGAGCGCGACGTACGGGTTCACGGCGCTCGCGCCGAAGCCGATCAGCGCGGCGAAGTGGTGGACGTCGCGGGCGTCGCCCGCTTCGGCGACGATGCTGGTGCGCATGCGCCGGCCGGTGCGGATCAGGTGGTGGTGGACGGTCGCGACCGCGAGCAGCATCGGAATCGGCGCCCACCACTCATCGGTCAGCCGATCGCTGATCACGATCACCGAGTGGCCTTCGTCGACCGCGAGTACAGCGGCGGTGCAGAGGTTCTCCAGGGCCTGCTCGAGCGCGCTCTCTCCGTCGGCGACGGGGAAGCGGGCGTGCAGCGTAGCCACCTTCGTGTCTTCGCTCTGGATGCGCCGCAGCGCCGCCAGCTCCTCGTCGAGCATCAGCGGGCTGGTCAGATGCACCAGCCGAGCGGCCTCCGGCGTGGTCTCGAGCAGCGATCGACGGCGTCCGAGATAGGTGTCCAGTGACATCACGATCTCTTCGCGGACGGAGTCGATCGGCGGGTTCGTGACCTGTGCAAATTTCTGCTTGAAGTAGGTGTAGAGCAGGCGATCCGAATCCTGGAGCACCGAGAGCGGCGTGTCGTCGCCCATGGAGCCCACGGGCTCCTTGCCGTCGCGTGCCATTGGCTTGAGCACGTACTCGAGCTCTTCGTGGGTGTAGCCGTGCAGCCGCTGCAGCGTTGCCAGCTCCTGCGCGTCGTATGACGCGCCGCGGCCATGCCCATGGCCGTTCGTGCCGTTGCGCTCGCCGCTGCGCAGGTGGATCAGGTTGCGGCGTACCCAGTCGCCATACGGCCGGCGGGACGCGATCTCGCTCTTGATCTCCGCGTTGCGCATCAGGCGCCGGCGCTGCGTGTCGACGGCGAGCATCTCGCCCGGGCCGAGTCTGCCCGACTCCACGATCTGAGACGCCTTGATATCCATGAGCCCGACTTCGGAGCCGAAGACCACGAGCCCGTCCGCGGTCACCTGGTAGCGAGCCGGACGCAGCCCGTTGCGGTCGAGCGTCGCGGCGACGGTAGAGCCATTGGTGAACGCGACCGACGCCGGGCCGTCCCACGGCTCGGTCAGACAGGCGTGGTACTCGTAGAAGGCCCGCAGCTGCGGGTCCATGTTCGGCATGTTTTCCCATGCCTCGGGGATGAGCATCATCATCGCGTGCAGCAGATCGCGGCCGGAATTCACGAGCAGCTCAAGCGCCTCGTCGAGCGATGCGGTGTCCGAGCCGATCGGCCAGATCACGGGCAGCAGATCCGCGATCGAGTCGCTCCAGACGGACGACGTCATCTCCGGCTCGCGCGCGGCCATCCAGTTGCGGTTGCCGAGCAGCGTGTTGATCTCGCCGTTGTGCGCGACCATGCGGAACGGCTGTGCGAGCTTCCAGCTCGGCAGCGTGTTCGTGGCGAAGCGCTGGTGCAGCAGAGCGATCGCGGACACCATGCGCTCATCGACGAGGTCCGGGTAGAACGTCGCAAGCTCGGGCGCGATCATCATGCCCTTGTAGACGAGGGTGCGTGAGGACATGGACACCACATAGCAGTCGATCTCGCGCTCGCGGTAGACGCGCTCGGCGCGGCGGCGCGCCTGGTAGAGCGCGCGCTCGAACTCCGGTCCCTGCCGCGTTCCGGGGCGGGCGAGCAGCAACTGCTCAACACCGGGCATCGTTTCGAGCGCCAGGCCGTCCAGCACCGACGGGTCCGTCGGCACGACGCGCCAGCCGATCACCTCAATGTCGAGCGAGCGCACGGCCTCTTCGAGCACGGCGCGTGCCTCGGCGGCGGCCTCTTCGCCCTGAGGCAGGAAGAGCATCGCAACGCCGAGATCCTCCGGCTGGTTGACCGGGCGGCCCAGGCGCTCGCAATCGTCGCGCAGCAGTTCGAACGGGATCTGGATGGTGACGCCACAGCCGTCGCCGGTCAGCGGATCGGCGTTGACGGCGCCGCGGTGGGTGAGGTTGCGCACACCCTCCACGGCCAACTGCACGACGCGGTGCGTGCGCGAGCCGTCGATGTTCGCGACGAAACCTGTTCCGCAGGCGTCTCGGCCGTCCTCCGGGCGATAGAGCAGGCTAACGCCGCCCACGGGGAGCGAGGAGCCAGCCGACGGTGCCGTCGTAGTCAGCGGGTGCCGCTGCTTCACAGTCGTTCCCAAACTCTCGGGTGGTCGAAATCGAGGGCCCCGGGGGATGCGCCATCATATCGCAAGGCGAGGACGGGGATTCGTGAACGCGGATATTGCGTGATCTGTCACAATCTCGCAACCCCCCATGGAACCGCGATGAGACGACGACGCGGCCCGGTCGCGCCCCTGTGCCGCGCGATCCGTGCGCAGGTCGACGTACCTCGTGACGCCCGGCGCGGCGTCGCCGTCTATCCGAGCTCGATCGGCGCGCGCTCTTCGCGCACGATCTCGCGGCGTACGAGCTCCGCGATCGCCGCGCCGTCCAGCCCGAGCAGTTCGCCGAGCACCTCACGCGTGTGCTGCCCCATATCCGGGGACGTGCCGCGGATGCCGCCCGCGGTTCGTGAGAACTTCATCGGCAGATCGGGGAGCGGGACGCGGCCGAGCGTGTGGTGCTCCACGGGCCGGAACGCCTCGCGGGCAGCCACCTGCGGGAGCGATGCAGCCTCGGCGATGTTGTTGAGCGGGCCACACGGGATCTCGTAGCGGACGAGCCGTTCGACCCAGTCAGTCGTGGTGCGCGTGCGGAACGCCTGGCTCAGAAGCGGCTCCAGCTCCGCGTGGTGCGCCGAGCGAGCCTGTGCGGTGTCGAAGCGCTCGTCGTCTATCAGCTCAGGGACGTCGAGCTCGGCGCAGAGCAGCGCCCACTGGTTCGGCACGCCCCAGGCGAGCGCGATCACGATGAAGCCGTCGGCGGTCGGGAACGCCTGGAAGGGCACCGCCGATGGGTGGCGGGTGCCCAGGCGCGCCGGGAGCTCGCCGGTGACGTGGTAGCGCATGAAGGCGTTCTCGAGGATGGCGAGCTGGCAGTCGAGCATCGAGATGTCGATCAACTGGCCGCGGCCGGACCGCTCGCGCTCCTGCAGCGCTGCGAGCACTCCGATTGCCCCGTAGAGCCCGGCGGCGATGTCGCCCAGCGACAGGCCGGGCCGCACCGGCAGCCCGCCCGGCTCACCGGTGATCGACATCACGCCACCCGCGCCCTGCACGATCACGTCGAGCGCGGGTCGCTCGCGCATCGGGCCGGTCTGGCCGTAGCCCGAGATGGCGAGATACACGAGCCGAGGATTGAGCTCGGCGAGCGCCTCGAAGCCGAGCCCGAGCTTCTCCATCGCCCCGGGTGTGAAGTTCTCGACCAGCACGTCCACCTCGCGCACGAGGTCGCGAAAGAGCGAGCGTCCCTCATCGCTCTTGAGGTCGATCGAGACGGAGCGCTTGCCCCGATTCACGGAGAAGAAGTACCCGGACTCGCCGTCGACGATCGGGCCGGTGGTCCGGGAGACATCGCCCCAGGGCGGCCGCTCGAGCTTGATCACATCGGCGCCGAGGTCGGAGAGGGTCATCGTGCAGTAGGGACCGGAGAGGATCCACGTGAGGTCGAGGATGCGAGTGCCGGCGAGGGGGCCGGTGGTCGGGAGGGCCGGCATCGGTGGCTCCTTTGCTGTGCGGGCCGCGCTCGGGCGCGACGCGCGCAAGCGTGCGCGGCGTTCGGGCGTGCGGTCAATCGGCCGCCAGGCGGGGCACCGTCACACCTCGATTGGTTCGGCGGTGGGCAAGCCCGATCGAGCGGGCGCGCGCAACGCGACGTACACGCCGGCGAGCACCACGACCGCACCCACCCACTGCAGTGCTCCCGGCACCTCGTCCAGCACCACCGCCGCGATCAGCGTCGCGCCCACGGGCTCGCCGAGGATCACGACGGCGACGAGCGCCGCCGGGAGCGAGCCGAGTGCCCAGTTGAGCGAGTTGTGGCCGATCAACTGCGGCCCGAGCGCGAGCAGCACGATGAAGACGTACGCCTCGCGCGGCGCCCCGCCGATCGGGGTGTCCGTGACGAAGACGAGCGCGAGCAGCACGATCGCGGTCACGGAATACACGACAGCCGTGTACGCGGCCGTCGACATTCGTGCCCGCGCCCCGCGGCCGATCACGAGGTAGATGCTGACGAGCAGCGCGCCGAGCAGCGCCATCAGATCGCCGATCAGCGACCCGGTATCCCCGAGGTCCGCCCCGGCGAGCATGAGTGCGCCCACCGCGCCAATCACGATCCCGGCGATCACACGCGTGTCCGGGCGCTCGCGAAGCGTCAGCCACGCGAACACCCCGACGAACAGCGGCTGCGTGGTCACAAGCACGACGCCTGTGAGGATCGACGTGCGCTGGACGGAGGCGACCCAGAACGCAAAGTGCGCGGCGAGCGCCACGCCGGAGAGGGCGAGCAAGGCGACATCGCGGCGGCGCAGCTTCCGCAGTTCGGAGCCGCCACCCGTTGCCAGCGCGATCGCCGCCATCGGCGGCGCGCTGATGCTCAGCCGCAGGGCGGCGATCACGAGCACGGGCGCCTCATGCGCGAGCCGGATCAGCGGCGCCGCCCATGAGATCGCGATCACCCCGGCAGCGAGCACGAGCACGTGGCGCAGGGTCATGCGATCAGGTCGCGGGCGCGGAGCGCAGCGCGCAGCAGCCCGGCGCCCGTGTAGTGGATCGCGTCCATGCCGAGCGCGCGCGCGGCGTCGGCGTTCGCCGCGGTGTCGTCGATGAACAGCACCCGCTCGGCCGGCCGGTCGAGCCGGGCAAGCGCGGCCGCGAACGCCTCCGGCGACGGCTTCAACGCGCGCAGGTCGCATGAAAAGAGCATCGGGTCGAACCGGCTCGCGACCGTCGGAAAGCGCGACGCCATCGCATCGCGCAATAGCGGAGGATTGTCGGTCAACAGTGCGGTCGGCCGCCGTTCGCGCACCTCGTCGACGAGAGCGAGCACGTCGGTGTCCACCGACAACGCGTCGAGCACGACGTTCGTGAAGCGCGCGAAGTCCATGCGCAGGCCGATGCGGTCGCGCACGAGCGCGTACCACTCGTCGCTCGAGTACTCGCCCGCGTCGAACGCGCGGGCGAGCCCGCCACTCCCCCAGATGCGCGCGTCGATCTCGTCCGGTGGCAGGCCGCAGTCGTCGGCGAGCCGAAGCAGCCGGCCGCGGTGATCGAACGGACACACCACGCCGCCGAGGTCGAAGAGGACCAGCTCGATGTCGCTCACGCGCAGGAGTGTACCCAGAGCGATGGTGGCGGCTGCGGTCGGCTAGACGCCATCCGCGTCGCGCTCGATCAGCGCCCCGAGCCACGCCTGGCGAATACCGGTGAGCGCGGCGCCGTCCCCATCGGCAAGCGCGGCCACGACCGCACGCCGGGCGGCGCGACCCTCGAGTCCGAGCGCCATCAATACCTGCGCAGCGATCTCGGCACCGGCCTCCAGCTCCTCGCATACCACCTCGTCCGCGCCGAGCCGGAGCAGTTCCGCGCGATCGCGGACGTAGCGGGTGCGCGCAATCAGCCGCGCGTTCGCGGTCAGGCTGCGCGCGGCACCGAGGGCGCGCCGCAGCCCCTCGGGGTCGTTGATCAACAGGATCACGGCGCGCGCCTGGGGCACGTCCACGTAGCGCAGCACCTCGGGGCTCGTGATATCGCCGTAGTAGATCGGTTCGCCGGCCGCGCGCCCGTCGCGCACGCGGTCGACGTCGAGCTCGAGCACGACGTACTCGCGGTCCGCCAGCCGCAGCGCCGCGCACAACAGCCGCCCGGCCACGCCGTAACCGACGACCACGACGTGGTCATGCAGACCGGGCGCGTCCTCGGCCAGCTCATCGACGCCACGGACCCGCAGCAGTTGCTCGAGCGGCCGCAGTAGCCGCTCCCCGGCGCGTAGTCGTGGCGCGGCGGCGATCGCGACGCGCGAGAGCAGCATGCTGAGCACGCCGACGGTGACGATCAGCCGGATCTCCGCGGCCGTCGCCAGCCCTTCAGCCAGGCCGATCAGCAAGACGACAAAGCCAAACTCTCCGAACTGCGCCAGGCTCGCGCCCGCGAGCCACGCGGCGCGCGCTGGATAGCGCATCGCAATCGCCGACACCGTGGCTACCGCCGCCTTGCCGACGACGAGACCGATCAGGATCAGCGCCGCGACCCCCGGCCGCTCGAGCAGCGCCCTGCCGTCGAAGAGCAGCCCGAGCGAGATGAAGAAGATGCTGCCGAACGCGTCGCGGAGCGGCATGAGCTCGCCCATGGCGCGATGCCGAAATTCGGTGTCCGCCAGCAACATGCCGGCCACGAACGCGCCCAGCGCCACCGATAGTCCGAGCGCCGACATCAGCCATGCGGCGCCGATGCCCACACTCAGCACGGCGAGCAGGAACACCTCGCGGCTCTTCGTCGCGGCGACCAGGCGCAGGAAGCCCGGGATCGCGAGCCGCGCGAGCACGATCGCGATCACCGCGAGCGCGAGCCCGCGCAGCAGCGTCAGCGCGACGTCGCCGAGGAAGCTCTCGCCGCCGACCCCGCTCATCAGCGGCACGATCAACGTGAGCGGCACCACGGCGATGTCCTGGAAGATCAGGATGCCGACGATGAAGCGACCGTGCGGTGCGTCGAGCTCCCCCCGGTCCGACAGCGCCCGGAGCACGATTGCGGTGCTCGAGAGCGCCAGTGCGCCCCCGAAGAGAATGCCCCGCTGCACGGAGTCGCCAAACGCCAGCATCACCAGTACGGCCGCGCCCATGGTCAGCCCCATCTGCAGCGCGCCGCCGATCGCCACGGCGCGCCAGATGTAGCGGAGGCGCGACACAGAGAACTCCAGCCCGATCGAGAAGAGCAGCAGGATCACGCCAACCTCGGCGAGCTGGTTGATCTCGGCGGTGTTCGGCACGAGCGCGAATCCGTGCGGTCCGGCGATGGCGCCGCCTACGAGTAGTCCACCAAAGGCGGGCAGCCGCGCGCGATGCGCGATCAGCATCGCGGCA
This sequence comes from Chloroflexota bacterium, assembly GCA_027622315.1. GTDB lineage: Bacteria > Chloroflexota > Dehalococcoidia > UBA2979 > UBA2979 > VGNK01. The sequence goes on from JAQBZW010000021.1 coordinate 21,676, forward strand.
ACGGCAACGGCGCCGACGAGCGCGAGCTCGCCGAGGAGGTGCTGGCCTTCTTCCATGGGACCCCTTACGGCAGCTGCATGATAGGCGGCGCGCTCGCAAACGCCCGCCCCGACCCGGCCCCGTACGCGCGCGGCGCCACGCGCGGCGACACGCCTACGTTGACACCCGATCGGCCAGGTTCGATGCTCGCCCGGGCCTGCAGGGTGAAGGGAGCGCTTCGTGCGCGTCGGAGTCGTCTTTCCGCAAACCGAGATCGGTGCTGCCCCCGAGGGGGTGCGTGACTACGCTCGCGCGGCGGAGGCGGCGGGTTACGACCATCTGCTCGTCTACGACCACGTGCTGGGCGCGGACCCGAATCGACCCGGCGGTTTCCGCGGCCCGTACAACCACGAGACGCTCTTCCACGAGCCGATGGTGCTGTTCGGCTACCTCGCCGGCATCACCGAACGCCTGGAGCTCGTGACCGGCATCCTCATCCTCCCGCAGCGTCAGACGGCGCTCGTCGCGAAGCAGGCGGCCGAGGTCGACGTGCTCTCGGGCGGCCGGCTCCGACTGGGCGTCGGCGTCGGCTGGAACGCGGTCGAGTACGAGGCGCTGGGCGAGTCGTTCACGAACCGCGGGCGGCGCGTCGAGGAGCAGGTGGCGCTACTGCGTGAGTTCTGGTCGAAGCCCATCGTCTCCTTCGAAGGGCGCTATCACCGCATCGTGAAGGCCGGCATCAACCCGCTGCCCGTTCGACGGCAGATTCCGATCTGGATGGGCGGGATGTCGGAGCCGGTGCTCGAGCGGCTGGGCCGGCTCGCGGATGGCTGGTTCCCCCAGTACCGCGAGCCGGGCGAGCTTGCCGCGGGGCTGGCGAAGGTGCACGAGGCCGCCCGCGCGGCCGGCCGCTCGCCCGATGACATCGGCGTCGAGTCGCGCGTGAGCGTAGGCGACGCTGCGTCAGTCGCACCGGCCGTTGAACAGGCGAAGCAGTGGGAGCAGGCCGGCGCCACGCACCTCTCCGTAAACACGATGAACCAGGGCCACACCACCCCGGCCGATCACATCGCCGCGATCGAGCGCTTCCGCCGCGCCTGGGACGACTCGAGCCGATGAGCGGCCGGGAGCGACGATGAAGCTTGGCCTCTCGCTCGGCGCGAACGCGCTGCCCGCGGATCCGCGCGCGGCGCGTGACATCGCCCAGGCCGCCGAGGCGCTCGGTCTCGCGCGCCTGATCGCCGCCGACCACGTGCTCGGCGCGGACCCCGATCGGCCCGGAGGGTGGAGCGGCCCGTATACCCACGAGCACCTGTGGCACGAACCGCTCGTGCTCTTCGGCTACCTCGCCGCACAGACCGAACGCATCGAGTTCATGAGCGGGATCGTGATCCTCCCGCAGCGCCAGACGGCGCTCGTCGCCAAGCAGGCCGCCGAGCTCGACGTGCTCTCGGGCGGACGCTTCCTGCTGGGCGTGGGCGTGGGCTGGAACGCGGTCGAATACCAGGCGCTCGGCCAGCCGTTCAATCGCCGCGGCGCGCGCATGGACGAACAGATCGCGCTGCTGCGCGCGCTCTGGTCGAAGCCGACCGTGAGCTTCGAGGGCCGCTTTGAGCGCGTCGCTCGCGCAGGCATCAACCCGCGCCCGACGCGGGGCGACGTCCCAATCTGGATGGGCGGCCACTCGGACGCGGCGCTCGATCGCGTAGGCCGCATTGGCGACGGCTGGTACCCGCTCTTCGACGACCCCGCGCTCGTCGCGGCCGGGCGGGAGCGCATCGCCGCCGCCGCGCAGGCGGTCGGCCGCGACCCCGCGCCGATCGGCGTGCAAGCGCGGATCGTGCTCGGCGGGAGCGTCGACGATCAGCTGACGGCCGCGCGTGCGTGGCGTGACGCCGGCGTGGACATGCTGCTGCTCGGCACGGCGCCGGGCGTGAGCGAGCCCGATCAGCACATCGCGACGCTCACCGCCTTCGTCAACGCGTGGAACGCGGCGGAGTGAGGGTCGACGCATGACGCAGGGACACGCTGAGCCCACGCTGAACTGGGACGCACTGACCGACGAAGCCGTGGAGCTGCTCTCCGCGTACCTGCGCGTCGACACCGTGAACCCGCCGGGCAACGAGTCCCGCGCGGCCGACTGGCTCGCGGACATCCTCGATCGCGAAGGCATCCCGCAGGAGCGCTACGACCCCGGCGACGGCCGCGAGACGCTCGTCGCCCGCCTGCCCGGAGACGGCTCACGCGGCAAGCCGCTGATCCTGCTCAACCACACCGACGTCGTCCCCTTCGAGCGTTCGCACTGGACCGAGGATCCGCTCGGCGGCGCGATCAAGGACGGCTTCATCTGGGGACGCGGCGCCATCGACATGAAGGGCATGGGGATCATGGAGCTGATCTCCTTCGTCCTCCACCGCCGTCACAATCTGCCGCTGCGACGCGAGCTGATCTTCATGGCGGTCGCGGACGAAGAGGCCGGCAGCGCATACGGCGTCGAGTTCCTCGCGCGTGCGCACCCCGAGTTGCTCGACTGCGACTTCGTGATCAACGAGGGCGGCTCGGGATCCTCGGAGACGCTGGGCAAACAGCGCCCGGTGATGAGCATCGGCGTGTCCGAGAAGGGGCCGTTGTGGCTGACGCTGCGCGCGCGCGGACGCCCGGGCCACGGCTCCGTGCCGCACGATGACAATGCCGCCGATCGCCTCGTGCGTGCGCTGCAGCGCATCCAGGACTGGGAGCGGCCGTTGATGCCTGCGCCCGAGGTCCGCGAGTACTTCGCGCAGCTCCACGCGGCGGGCATCCTCGATGCCGAGCCGACGGACGCCGTACTCGAACGCATCGCGCACGAACACCCGCGCTATCAATCCGTGCAGTCGAATTCGATCTCGCTCACCCAGCTCAACGCCGGCGTGAAGCACAACGTAATCCCGGCCGAGGCGAGCGCGACGCTCGATATCCGGCTCGTTCCCGGCTACGACCCTGACGAGTTCCTGGACCAGATCACGCGCGTGATCGCTGACGAACGTGTCGCGATCGAGCAGGTCTTCACCTCGTCCACACCGCCGTCTCGCCTCGACACCGAGCTGTACGCCGTCATGACGCAGGCCGCGAAATCCGCGATCGAGGACGTCGTCGTGGTCCCGGGCGTATCCACCGGCTTCACGGATTCGCGCGTCTTCCGCCGGCTCGGCGTACCAGCCTATGGCTTCGTCCCGTGGCTGCTCGGCCCCGATGAGCAGGGCCGCGCCCACGGCAACGACGAGCGCGTCTCAATCGAGAACCTCCGCCTCGGCATGCAGATCCTGCACACCGCGGTTCGCGGCATCTGTTCGTAGCGTCCGCACCGGACGAGCGTCCGCCGCGGGTCGGAGAGCGCGTGCCCCGACCGCCAGCCCGTCGCCACGGCCGGCGAGCCGGTGTCGTCGCCAAAGCTGTCCCGCGCCTCCCTGGCGAGCTCGCGGTAGCGGTCGCGAAAACGGTCGAGATCGTCCTGCTCGAGCTCCTCGAGATCGAGCAGGGCGTTGTGCGCCCCCATCGACGCTCGCAGCAGCTCGTCGAGCTTGAGCTGCACCGCCTGGCTGTCACGGTTCTGGGTGCTCTGGATCAGGAACACCATCAGGAACGTCACGATCGTGGTGCCCGTGCTGATCACGAGCTGCCACGTGTCGTTGAACCCGAAGACCGGACCCGTCACTGCCCACACCACGATCACCCCCGCGGCAAGGCCAAACGCTCCCGGGTTACCCGAGGCGCGTGCAGTGGCGGCGGCGAACCGACCGAACGGCGAAGAACGGCGTGCCGAGCGCTTCGTTACGCGTGGCTCCTTCTGATGATCAACCGCTGATTTCCGAACGACCACGTTCTGCGCCGGCCAGACGCGGGAGCGTGTCTCCGAGTGACCCTGATCAGGCTAGGCTTTGCCGGTTCGCTCAGGCGGCGCGACGGCTGCGCCGTATCAAAGCGCGAGAGAACTGCAACGCCGCACAGTCGATGACGGAGGGACGGACATGAAACTCAACGAAATCAAGAAGATCGGTGTGCTCGGCGGCGGCGTCATGGGCGGCGGCATCGGCCAGGTGATGGCCACCCACGCCGGCTACGAGGTGGTGATCCGCGACATCAACGATGAGCTGGTGAACCAGACGCGCGACAACCTCTTCAACGGCCGCTGGGGCATCAAGCGCGCGGTGGAGATCGGCAAGTTGGAGTTCGACCAGGGCAGGGAGGCGATGGAGCGCATCACGGTCACGAAGGACCTTCAGGCGCTCGCCGACTGCGACCTCATCATCGAGGCGATCCCAGAGCGGCTCGAGCTGAAGCAGGAGGAGTTCGGCAAGCTCGATGCGGTCGTCAAGCCCGAGGCGATCTTCACCTCGAACACTTCGGGCTTCGTAATCGCCGAGATCGCGCAGAACGTCTCAGAGTCGCGCAAGGCGCTCTTCGCCGGGATGCATTTCTCGAACCCCGTGCCCACGATGAAGATGTGCGAGGTGATCTACATCCCGCAGACGAGCCAGGACACGATCGACGCCGTGGCCGGGGTCGCCGAGAAGGCCGGCAAGGTCGTCTCGATGTGCAAGGACGCACCGGGCACGTACGGCTTCCTGCTGAACCGCATCTTCGCGGCAGCGCGCCGCGAAGCCGACAAGATCGTGGACTCGGGCATCGCGAGTCAGGAAGACATCGACAAGGCGATGATGACGGGTCGCAACTGGCCGTCGGGCTTCTACGGCCAGCGCGGCGGCATCGGCCGCCAGTGGTAGCCGGCTCGCGGTGAGCGCCGGCGTGAGCGCCGCCGGCTCGTGCCGCGGGCGGCGTCGCCGGCCCGTGCGCGATAGGGTCGTCAGTACGCCCGATCCCGGCGGCCCACCGAGACGCCCTTCCCTCGCATGTAGAATCGCGGCGGGCCCGGGGGG
>JAQBZW010000243.1 GCA_027622315.1 Chloroflexota bacterium
GCCGCTGTCCGCGCCGCAGCCGACCAGGCAACGGGGCTATCGATCACGAGCGAGGCGGGGGGCGTCCGTCTCGTGTCGGCGGGTTGTCACCCGCCGTTTGCCAGCGCGCCGCAGTCCGCGCCGCAGCCGACCGGGCGACAGGGCTATCGATCGCGAGCGGGGTGGGGGGCGTCCGTCCCGTGTCGGCGGGGTGTCACCCGCCGCTGGGCAGCGCGCGCCGCAGCAGCTTGCCGTTGCGCGTGCGCGGTAGCGTCTCGACGAAGCGGTACTCGTGCGGCTGCTTGTACGACGCGAGGTGGGCCTGTGCATGCGCGCGCAGCGCCTGCTCGTCGAGCGTCGCGCCGGGCTGCGCCACGACGTACGCCACGACGATCGTCTTCTGCGCTTCGACCGCGAACCCGACGACCGCCGCCTCCGACACGCCCGGCGCGGAGCCGAGCGCGGCCTCGATCTCCGTAGGCGAGAGGCGGTAGCCGAACGACTTGATGGTGTCGTCGGCGCGGCCGTGGAACCAGACGTAGCCGTCGGCGTCGATGGCGGCGAGGTCGCCGCCAATGAACCACTCGCCGCGGAATACGAGCTGCTCTTCGTCCGGACGCCGCCAGTACCCGAGCATCAGTCCGGGGTCCGAGCGGTGCACCGCGAGCAAGCCCACCTCCCCGGCGGGGAGCGGCGACGTCGAGTCGCCCTCGATCGGGAGGATCGCGACGCGCCGGCCGAGCTGCGGCCGGCCCGGCGAACCAACGCGGACGGGCGTGACGGGGCCCGACGAGATGTAGGTGCTGACCTCGGTCATGCCGAGGCACTCGAACATCTCGGTGCCGGCGCGGGTGCGCCACTCGTCGAGCAGAGCGGGCGTCAGCGGCTCGCCCGCGCACAGCACGTGACGAAGGGCCGAGAAGTCGCGGTCCTCGGGGCGGGCGTACTTCAGCATCTGCCGGAAGATCGTGGGCACCGAGGCGAAGACGGTCACGTGCAGCCGCTCGATCAGCGCGGGCCAGCGCTGCGGGTCGTTGGCGCCGCCGGCGAGCACGGCGTGCGCACCCGCGAGCCAGGGATCCATGAGCCCGACCACGAGCGTGTACGACCAGTTCAGCGTGCCGGCGTGGAGCGTGACGTCGTCGCGGCCGAGGCCGTGCCAGCCGTCGCGTACCGACGCGCGCGCGAGCACGGCACGCTGGGCGTGGAGCACGCCTTTCGGGCGTGCGGTCGTGCCCGATGTGTAGATGAGGAACGCGGGGTCCTCCGCGCTCGTCTCGCGCAATCCATCAGCCGGCGCGGCGCGGTCCGCCGCGACCGCTTCGACTGTGCCGGCGTCGATCGCGACGTGCGCGCCCGCGAGCGCGAGCGCGGGCGGCGCAATCACCGCCGCGGCGCCCGAGTCGTCGAGGAGGAAGCGCGCTTCCTCCTCGGTGAGTTGCGGCGAGGCGGGGATCGGTACGAGGCCGGCGGCGTTCGCCCCGAAGAAGGCGAAGGCGTACGCGGGCGAGTGCGGCATCCGCACGAGCACGCGGTCGCCGGGCACGAGTTCACGCGCGAGCAGCGCGTGGCCGACGCGACGCACCGCCGCCCACGCCTCGGCGTACGTCCATGTGTGCCGCGTGTCGTCCGCCTCGACGAACGTGAATGCAGGACGGTCAGCGGTCGCCGGATCCTCGGCCCAGCGGCCGAGGCACGCACGGGCGAGGTTGAGCGGCTCGCTGGGCCGCTCCGGCTGGTCGGTGGATGAAGTGCTCACGCGCGCGATCCTAGCGGCCGCGCGCCGCGGGTACCGTGCTCGGGTCGTCGCGGGGGGCGGTGCTGACTAACCTTGCGTGATGAGACGGATTCTCATCACCGGGATGTCGGGCACCGGGAAGTCGACGCTGATCGGCGAGCTCGCGGCACTCGGCTACAAGCCCGTGGACACGGACGACGACTGGCCTCACTGGGTCACCATCGCCCCCGACCCCGCGAACACCCGCTCCGCTGCCGCGGAGCCCAACTGGCTCTGGCACGAGGACCGCGTACAGCGCCTGCTCGCGACCGAGGACGCGGAGGTGCTCTTCGTGAGCGGGTGCCGCACGAACCAGGCGCAGTTCTACCCGCAGTTTGAGCACGTGATCCTGCTGACGGCGCCGCCTGCGTTGATCGCCGAGCGACTGGCGACAAGGACGAACAACCGATACGGCAAGGATGCGAACGAGCTCGCGTCGGTGATGGGATTCCAGCAGACCGTGGAGCCGCGGCTGCGCGCGAGCGCGTCGCTCGAGGTGGACACCAGCGCTCCTGTCGGCCAGGTGCTCGCGACAGTCCTCGCCTTCCTGCGGCTGGACCGCGAAGGAACCGGGATAGTCGACCGACCCGCGTCTCGTCCCTGACGGGTCGGGCCGGCAGCGCTCCCGCGACCCGGCCGACGCACCGCACGCAGAACGGGCGCCTCATCGAGGCGCCCGTTCGGGTCGTCACTGCGTGATCGGCGGCTAGACCGGGCGGAAGACCGGGATCGGGTAGTCGCCAGTGTCCTGCTTCTCGAACTCGACCTTGACCGGCATCCCGATCTTGATCTCGGTGGTCGGGTCGTTCACGCCCACGATGCTCGAAAGCATGCGGAAGCCCTCGTCGAGGTCGACGTAGGCGACCGAATAGGCGCCCAGGTCGGCAAAGTTCGGGTGCCGGCTCTGGCGGACCACCGAGTACGTGTACACGGTGCCTGTGCCCTTCGCGGCCTTGGTTGTCAGCTTGCCGGAGCCACACGCCGTGCAGTGCGCGCGCGGTGTGAACACCACCTCCTTGCAGTCGTTGCAGGTCTGGTAGCGCAGTTCGCCGGCTTTCACACCCTCCCAGAACGCTGCGGTGTCGTGCTCGGGAAGGTCGGGTTGCGGTCGGTTCGGCATCGCGAGTTCCTCTCGTCGTTCTGCGGGTTAGTCGGCGGCCAGGATGACGGTGCCACCGGTGTGGGTGCCGCCGAGCAGTCCGCCGTTGCCGTGCGAGACGGCGAGCTTCGCGCCCGGGACCTGCGAGGTGGACTCGCCGCGGAGCTGCCGGGCGGCCTCGAGCAGCAGGAAGATGCCGCGCATGCCCGGGTGGTTCGACGACAGCCCGCCGCCGTCGGTGTTCAACGTGAGCTTGCCTGGCTCGTCAAAGGCGATGCCCGAGGTTGAGACGAAGGGACCGGCCTCGCCCTTCTTGCAGAAGCCGAGGTCCTCGAGACACACCGCAACGGTGATCGTGAATGAGTCGTAGATCATCGCGATGTCGATCTCGCTCGGGCTGACCTGCGCCTCGCCGAAGGCGAGCGGTGCGCTCTGGGCGCCGGCGCTGGTCGTGATGTCGGATCCGTTCTCGCGATACTTCGTGGCCTCACCGCTGCCAATGATCCAGACCGGCTTCTTCTTCGTGTTCCGAGCCACGTCCGCGGAGGCGATGATCACGGCGCCGCCGCCGTCGCTGACCATGCAGCACTCGAGCAGGTGCAGCGGGTCCGCGATCACGCGCGAGCTCATCACGTCGTCAATCGTGATCTCGTTCACGCCCACGAACTGGAGATCGGTCATCGCCTGCACAGCCTCGGGGTTGCGCATGGCGTGGTGGCGCGTCGCGACGGAGATGTGCGCGAGCTGCTCGGAGGTCGTGCCGTAGTCGTGCATGTGGCGGTTCGCCACCATCGCGTAGTTGGCGATCAGGGTGGTGCCGTACGGCGACTCCATGTTGCCCGACCAAGTGCCGCCGCCTGCCCCACCACCGGTGCCGATCGGCACGCGGCGCGTGGCCGACTTCGAGCCGTAGGACAGCACGGCCACTTTTGCTTTGCCTGCCGCGATGTCACGCAGCGCGTGCGCCGCGTGGAACTCATACGACGAGCCACCGACCTGGGTGGTGTCGATCACCGTGGGCTTCAAGCCGAGGTAGGCAGCGAGGCCGAGACCGCCGCCACCACCGTCGCCGTCACCGGCGTCATAGATCGCGTCGACGTCGCTCCACTTGAGCCCGGCGTCGTCGAGCGCCGCCTTGATCGACGCCGCTTTCATCTGCATTGCGGAGACGCTCGGGTCCACCCGCTTCGGCCACTCGTAAATGCCGACGATGGCCGCATCTCGTCGCTGATTTGCCATGGGAACGCCCTCTCCGTACGAGGCTGGATGCGCGTGGATGGGTACACCCGCGCGTGTCGGGTCGTCAATCACGGCGCCCGTGGCGTGCCGCTGCTCGTCGCGCGTCGCGGCCGGGTAACGATGGGTGCGATCGGCTTTTCATCGTCGCCGGAACCGGCCGTCACCCGGACGCGGC
>JAQBZW010000022.1 GCA_027622315.1 Chloroflexota bacterium
CGCGCTCTGCCGCGCTCGCCGTTTCCGGGTGCGTACGCGAAACCTGCTCCCGCGCCGAAGATCACAAAGAAGCCAGCGACTTGAGCACACCCTGCGGCCCCCGGGGTGCTTGTTCGCGATTCCAAGCGTGTGCAGACGAAGCGGCCGGTACCGCGACAACATTCAGGGGAACGCCCGCGATGGCGAACGACCCTCGGTTCATGGAGCACCCGACTGCCGGGTGGGCCCTCATCGGTGCGGACGGCGCGATCGTCTCCGCCGACGAGCGCTTTGCCGCGCTCGTCGCGCTGCACGCGGACGCGCTTTCCGGTCAACACTTCGAGGCACTCGTGGCGGGCGGCGCACGGCTGCGCTGGGCCGATGCACGCGCTGCCGGCCGGGCCGGCCGACCGTGGCGTGGCGTACTGGAGCTCGTCGTCGACGGGCTGCAACGTACGGTCGTGGTCGAGCAGTTCGCGGCCGGCGCGCCCGGCGCGCCGCTGACCGTGATCCGCGCGGAGCCGATCAGCGATCTCGTGCGACCGATCTCCGATCTCGAAGCCGAACTCGCGGCCTTCTACGCGATCCAGGCCAACGATGATCTCGTCACGTCCGCGCGCGCCGTCCTGCAGGCGATTCGCGCCCCGCTCCCCTTCGACTGGGCGCTGCTCGTGCGCTTCGAGCTGGCCCCGGACGGCCCGCCGCTCGCGAGCACCGTCATCGCGACCTACCCCGGGGGCATGGCCGGGATCGAGCACGGAGCCCGCTGGTCTCCGCTCACAGCGACCGAGCAGGCGGTGGCCAGCTCCGGCGAACCGTCGCTCTGCGGCACGCTCGAGGCCAGCGCGGACCGCGACTCACCGCTGGCACGACTCCCCGCCTTCGGCATGCGTTCGCGACTCCGGATACCGCTCTTCGTACGCGGCAGGGTGATCGGCACGGTCGCGCTGTACTCCGCACACCCGGACGCCTTTCAGCCCGGGGATGGTCTGCGGCTCGAGCGCTTGATGGTCCCCTTCCATGAGCGCCTCGAGCGGGCGTCGGCCACCGCGGAAACGCCCTCCATCGCGCCCCTCACACACCAGCCCTCGGCCGCGCCGTTAGAACCGCCGGCGGCACCCGCGCACGCGCCCGACGCTGTGGACGCGTCCGGCGCTCCGCCCCTGTCGACTGCGAAACGCACTGCGGTATCCGCCTCATTCGGCCCTGCCGAGCGCGACCGCTGGACGCCCGCGCGGCGCGCCAACAGCGCCGTGATCGAGGAGCGGCTGGGCGCACTCGGGGAGATGGTCTCCGGCGTCGCGCATGAGCTGAATAACCCGCTCACGGCGATCCTGGGATACGCGCAGATCCTGCCGAGCCTCGAAGGCATCGACCGCGATCAGGCGCTGACCACGATCGAACAGGAAGCGCTGAGGGCCTCGCGCATCGTGCGCAACCTGCTCGCGTTCGCACGCCAGCACCGCGCCTCACTGCTGCCGATCGACGTAGAGGCGATCCTGCGTCGCGTCATCGACGTGCGCCGGCTCAGCCTCGGCGCCGATCACGTGACCGTGCAGACGCGCTTCGCGAAGATCCGGCCGGTGATGGCCGACGAGTACCAGCTCGAGCAGGTCTTCCTGAATCTGCTCAACAACGCCCATCAGGCAATGCAGGCCGATGGCGGCATGGTCACGGTCGCGACCGAGCAACTCGAGGCGACCGCGCGCATCACGATCTCCGACACCGGCTCGGGCGTGCCGGACGAGCTGGCCGAGCGCATCTTCGAGCCCTTCTTCACGACTCGCGATGTCGGCACAGGCGTGGGGCTGGGTCTGGCGATCGTCTACGGGATCGTCGCCGAGCATGGCGGGCACGTGTGGGTGCAGCCAGGATCGAGCGGGGGCGCTGAGTTCGTCGTCGAGCTGCCGGCGCGGATGCCCGCCGGGGAGAGCGACGCGCCCGGCGCGGCCTCGCCCACGGCGCCGCTGCGGGCGGAGACGAACGCGCATGTGCTCGTCGTGGACGACGAATTCCCGATCCGCGCGCTGACCAACGAGATTCTGTCGGGCGCCGGATACCGCGTCGCGACCGCGCCGACCGTGACCGACGCGATGAAGCACCTGGAGTCCGAGCCTTCGACGCGGTGATCGTGGACATGGGCCTGCCTGGCATCGATGCGAGCTCGTTCCAGCGCCGCGTGAGTGAGCGCTGGCCGCGGCTGGTCGGGCGCCTGATCTGGATCACCGACGATCCCGAGAGCGATCGGGCCGCCACGCTACTGAGTAGCGACGTACACCTCGAGAAGCCGTTCGACACGCGAGAGTTGCTGAACGCATTGCGTTCGGTGCTCGCGGCGCCGGCCTGAGCCCTGACACACCACCGGCGCCTTGAGGCGCCGGCATGGAAGCGTGCGCGGAGCGACGCCCTTAGTCGCCTTGCTCCATGACATAGCCGGCCTTCGCCCAGGCATCGTGCCCACCCTCGACGTTGTAGAGGTCGGATAGCCCCAGCGAAGCCGCGAACTCGGCGGCCACCGCCGAGCGCTGGCCGGACTTGCAGATGAAGAGGATTGGCTGATCCTTCGACAGGTCGGCGGCGCGCGGCAGCGTGGCCATGTGCGGGATGTTGAGTGAGCCGGGCACGTGGCCGTCGTGGTGCTCGTGCGGCTCACGACTGTCGATCACCTGCACACCGCCGGCGTCGATCATCGTCTTGGCCTCATGCACATCGATGCGCTGAAAGGGCTCGCCCTCGTTCTGAACGGGCATCCACGTATCCTTCGCTACGCCGGTGGACCGTCGCGCCTGTCGCACCGAGGTGCCTCGCCGGCAGGGAGTGTTGAGCGATGGGCAGTGTAGCAGAGCAGGTCGGCCCGACGACGCTCGGGATCGACCTGCGCAGCGGTCCCCGGTACCCAACGGGCATCGCCGTGATGGACGTCGACCTCCGCGTGCGCCGGCTCGCCACCGTGCGCAGCGACGAGGAGATTATGGCCATCGTCGACGGCTGCGCGCCGGCGTGTATCGCGATCGACGCGCCGCTCGCGCTGCCCGAAGGGCGCTGCTGTGCGGACCCCACGTGTGCGTGTGCCGTACACGGGATCATGCGCGCGGCGGACCGCGTGTGCGCCGCGGCCGGCTACCGGCCGTTTCCGACGTTGCTCCCGTCGATGGTCAAGCTCACGCTGCGCGGCATCGCGCTCTACGAAACGCTGAGCGCACGTGGCCTGCGCGTGATCGAGGTCTATCCCGGAATGGCGCAGGACGTGCTCGGCATTCCCCGCAAACGCGCGAGCGTCGATCTGCTTCGGCGCGGGCTGAAACGCGAGGGCGTGCTTGGCATTCCCCGCGCGCGGCGCGTCAGCCACGACGAGCTCGACGCCGTGACCTGCGCGCTGGTCGCCCAGCTTCACCTCGGGGGCGACGCCGAGACCATGGGGCCGGGTATGCCCGTGCCGCTCGTGCTCCCGCGCCGGGACGCCGCGCCCGGCGGCGCCCGCACACGGGGGAGGCCATACAATGCCGCGCATGGCGACCGCCGATCAGGTTCAGGACTTGCTCGAAAAGATGCGTGAGGAACGCGCGGCGCTCGTCGCCGTCGCGAGCACGCTCGACGAGCGGTCGGCCGAAGTGCGGCCGCCCGACGGCACCGGCGAAGACGCGTGGTCGGCGAAAGAGCAACTGGCCCACCTCACAGGCATGGAGGTCAGCTACCGCGCGTGGGTAGAGCGTGCACTCGTCGAGGAGCGACCGGACGTGACCACCGGCACGCAGCCGGATCCCGTGCGCTACCCCATGGAACACGCCCACGAGCCCTCCGTTTCGGAGCACATGGCTGAACTGGCACAGCAGCGTGAACGCACGCTCGATCTCATCGCGCGTCTGACCCCGGATCAGTACGAGCGCACGGCCAGCAACAGCAACTTCGGCGAACTCACTGTGCTGCAATGGCTCCGTTCGTATTACCGACATGACCGCATGCACGCCGCCCAGATGCAGGGGCGCCAGTCCGACTATCGTCCGCGCTTCTTGCGCGGCGAGCCGGACCAGCGCCGCCAGGCCTGAGCGGGCACGCGGTGTCGACACCCGCACGCAAAGCACAGCTGATCAACGAGCTGCGTGAGCAGCGAGACGCGCAGTCCCGCGCGCTGGAGCGGCTGAGCAGCAACGACGCAACGCAGCCGATCTTCAGGCGTGAACGCGAACAGGTGTCGGTCTGCGAGCAACATCTCGCGAATCCGCAAGCCTGGGAGCAACGGCGAACGTGACGACAACACACGAAGGCGGCGCCGGCGGTCCGCATGGCCGGCTCTGGCTGGCCGAAACGCTGTGGAAGCTCGGTTCTGTGCAATTCGGAAACTTCACGCTCGGTCGAACCGTTCGTGGCTCCCCCGTGTACGTGAACGCGAAGCTCCTGATTTCCCGCCCCGAAGCGCTTCAGGAGACGGCCTGGCTGATCGACACCGAGCTCAAGATGGCGCTCTCCATGCGCAACCAGGCGATCGCGCCGTTCGACGCCATCGCGGGCGTGCCGATCGGCGGCCTGCACGTGGCGACCGCGCTCTCGCTGCAGATGCAGATCCCGTTGCTCTACGTGCGGCCGCCGCGCGAACCGGTTGAGGTATCTGTGCCTCAGATCGAGGGCATCTACCGGCCGGGCCAGACGGCGTTGATCGTGGACGACCTCGCGGCCGGAGGGGGTTCGCTCGTGGAGACGGCGGAGGCACTCCGTCACGCCGGTATCCGGGTCCGCGATGCGTTCGTGCTCGTGGATCGCGAGCAGGGTGCCGGCGCGCGGCTCGAGGCGATCGGCGTGCGCTTGCACTACATGCTCTCGCTCGAGGTGATGCTCACGCACCTCAATGCGAACGGCCGCATCCAGTCGGAAGACTTCGACCGCGCGCTTGCGTACATCCGCCGCGAGACGGAGCCACGGTCGGAATACGACTGATGCGCGGCGTGCGGATGGTCGCCCGCCGGCGCGCGATCACGGTCGTGATCACGACGGCCATGGCCACGCTCGTCTCACTGCTCGCAACGGCGGCGTGTGGCGGCGCAGACACGCCTGCCTCCGTGTCTGGTCCGGAATCGACGGCGACCGCCGCGCGCGCCGCAACCGCCGTCCCGGATGCGCTGCTCGTGTCGCCCGCCGTCCTCAGTTCGTACCGCTACGAGATCGCGCTGCACATCGCCGGCGGCGCCCTGGCCGATACGACCGCCGGCGCCGCAACCGCCACCCCCACGGACCTCGCCGGAGCAGGCTTCACGATCAACATCGAGGGCGCGGTCGTGAACCCCGATCGCGAGCATGCGCAGACGAAAGCGAGCCTCGGCTTCATCGAGCTTGCGCTCGAGCGAATCCAGATCGGCGACCGGGCGTGGACGCGTGAAAGCGGCGGAGAGTGGAAAGTGGCGACGGCGGGCAGTTCGTCACCTGCGATCGGGGGGGAGCTGGACATCAGTCCCGCGCGCATCTTCGCCGAAGGCGGCAGTGCGCTCGTCGCGCTCAACAAGGAGCTCCGCGGACGCGACTACGTCGCGGATGACGTGAACGGGCTGGTCGCACGCCGGTACGAGCTCAACGCGGAGCAGTTCCGGGCCGCGTTCGGCGGTGCGCAGGGGCTCCTGCCGGGCGACTCGCAGCCGCTGGACACGATCGGCACGCTCTGGGTGGCCGAAGACTCGCGGGTGCCGATTCGCATCCAACTCACGTCGAGGGACAGCACTGGCGAACCCGCGTTCGAGATGGACCTGACGCTCACCGACCTGAACGACGGGATCACGATCGACCCACCGCTGTAGCCGTTCGCTACAGCCCGGCCGGCCGACGTCGGGTCCGTACCTCGCCTAGAGTAAGCGCCGAATCGGCTTGCGCCCGGGCCGCGGGTCGTAGCTGGACTTGAAGATGTCCAGCTTGTCCCGCTCGATCAGGTACTTGCCGGCAAACAAGGTCGCCGGCACGCGCCCCTGCTTGATCAGCCGCCGGAGGCTCTGCGGGTGGATGCCCAGTTCGCGGGCGGCCTCCACGAGGTCGAGGTATTCGTCGAACGGGGAGTCTGGCACGGTGGGGATTCCAGTCGCCACGTCCTTCCGCGCGCGGAAGGACTAATGTTCATTCGCGTACACAAGGTACCCGGGTCACATGACCTTGTAAAGCGCATAAGCAGATTGCGCGCGTGTGCTTCGAACAACGGGAACGCGTGTGGACGGGCGGAACGCACCGGGCATCGATTGCGGGCGCAGCTTCAGATGGTGATCGCCTGCGCCTGCAACTGCTTCACCGCCAAGGGGATCTGCGCGATCACGTAATCGACCTGCGCCTCGGTGATCGTGGGCCAGAGCGTCAGCCGCAGCGAACCGATGGCGAGCTCCAATGGCACACCCATTGCGAGCAGCACGTGCGACGGCTCCCAGGTCGCCGACGTGCAGGCCGCGCCGGCCGAGCACTCGATGCCGACGGCGTTGAGCGCGTCCACCAACGCCTCGCCCTCGACGCCCGGGAAGCAGAGATGGAGGTTGTGCGGGAGACGCTGCGTCGGATGCCCGTTCAGTCGCGCATCGGGGCAGCTGGCGCGAACTCCGGCGAGCATTCGCTCGCCGAGCGCCAGCGCGCGCGCGCCGAACACCTCACGCTCCGCCTGGGCCAGTTGCAGCGCGGTCGCCAGCCCAACGGCGCCCGGGACGTTCTCCGTGCCGGAGCGGCGCTGCCGCTCCTGTCCTCCGCCCGACGCCTGCTCGAGGAACGGCACGTCGCGGCGGATGTAGAGGATCCCGGTGCCCTTCGGGCCACCAAACTTATGTCCTGAGAGCGACAGCAGATCGACGCCGAGCGCCTCGACATCCAGCGTCAGCGACGTCGCGACCTGAACGGCGTCCGTGTGCAGTGGGATACGGCGCCCGAGTGCGCGCGCCGCTTCGCGTACGGCGCTTGCGATTTCCGACAGCGGCTGCACCGTGCCGACCTCGTTGTTCGCGTACCCGATCGACACGAGCACTGTGTCTTCGCGGACCGCGGCGGCGACCGCCTCAGCGGTCACGAGCCCGTATTCGTCGACCGGGAGCACTTCGACGTCGAACCCGAAGCGCTCGAGGAATTGAGCCGAATGGAGCACCGCGTGGTGCTCGATCTCGGTCGTCAGGATGTGACGACCCCCGCTCGCGTCGTTCTGTGCCTGCGCGACGCCCTTGATCGCCGCGTTGATGCTTTCCGTGCCGCCGGACGTGAAGACGATCTCCTCGGGCAGCGCCCCGAGCACGGCGGCCACGGTCTCGCGGGCGCGTTCCAGCGCCTCGCTTGCCCGCCGGCCGCCTTCGTGGTGCGCCGATGGGTTCGCGAACTCGGCCGTGAAGAACGGCAACATCGCCTCGAGCGCCTCGGGGCGTACCTGCGTTGAGGCCGCGTGATCGAGGTAAACGGGCAGGGCGAGCGGAGCCGGGTACGACTGGGGCATCGCCGTCGAAGGTACCCCTACGGGGTATGCGGGTCAAACCGCCTGCACGGCGCGTCCACAGCGCGTTCACCGCGGCCCGTCACACCTGCGTGCCCGCCGGCAAAGCGCCGCGTGCGCCGATCGCTACTTCGACCCGAGCCACTGGAAATGGCTGACCACGCGACCGAGCGCGGCGGCACCGCGTTCGAAGTTCGGGTAGACCGCGAAGCCCCGTGCCGTGGCGGCGTTGCGCGCGGCCAGGACCGTCAGCTCATCGCCACCCATGGCACCGCCCACGGGCATCATCGAGATCACCGGCAGGCCGGTCTTCTTGCGGTATGTCTCGAGCAGATCGAGCTGTGCGTTCAGTCGCCCTGGATCGGTATCGAAGCCGCGCGCGCCCAACTCGATCCCAACGCCTCCGTCGATGATCGGCTCCTCCGCGAGGATCTCGAGGATCTTGCGCAGGTTGTCGGTCTCGCGGCCGATCGTTGATGCGGCGTCGAATGGGTTCCGGTACGAACCGCCGATCGTCATGAAGAACTCCGCCAGGCGGTCGTAGGAACGCTTCGACAACTCGGGGATCTCGAAGCCCTCGCGCTCGAAGTGATCCGTGATCGCCACCGACTGACCGCCGGTCATCGCGATCAACGCGACCCGTCGCCCTCGCGGTCGGTCGGTGTTGACGAGCGCGGCAATCGCGTCCAGCGCCTCATCGATCGAGTGCACGGGGATCGCGCCGGTCTGGCGCACGAGGCCGTCCCAGACGGCGCCGTCGGCGGCGAGCGACGCCGTGTGTGAGCGCACCGCGCGAGCGCCGGCCTTCGTGCGACCGCCGCGCCAGAGGATCACGGGCTTCAGCTTCGTTGTCTCTTTCAGCAGGTTGAAGAAGCGCCGGCCGTCGCGCGTGCCTTCGAGGTACATCGCGATCACGGGCGAGTCCGGATCGTCGCGGAGGTACTGGAGGTAGTCGCACTCGTTCAGCACAGCCGCGTTGCCGATCGAGATCGTGCGCGACACGCGAATGCCGGCACGCTGCGCACCGAGGCTCATGCCGATGCCGTGCGTGCCGCTCTGGGAGATGATGCCGATGTCGCCACCGGTACCCTTCTCCTGGCCGGCGGTGAACTTCACGCCCAGCCGGCGGTTGTAGATGCCCATGCAGTTCGGGCCGACGAGCGGCATCCCGCCCTCGCGGCACATCGCGACGAGCCGCGCCTGCAGCTCCACGGCCTGTGGCTCGCCAGTCTCCTCGAACCCCGACGTGAACATCGAGATCCCGCCGACGCCCTTCTTGATCGCGTCCCCGACCACGAAGGGCGTGACCTGGCGCGGAACGGCACAGATCACGAGGTCAACGGTGCCCGGAACGTCGAGCAGCGACTTGAAGTTCTTGATGCCCTTGGCCTCGATGCCCGGGATCTCCTTCTCGTCGAGCTGCACGGAGTAGACGGGGCCGCTGAATTCCGAGAGGTTGCTCAGCCATTGGAAGCCGGGACCCTTGTCCCCGACGACCACGACGGACTTCGGGTTGAGCGCGCGATCGAGGCGAGCGCGCGGCACAGACATCCCGCGCTCCGACTTCGCGCTGGCAGCCTTCGCCGCTGCGGACTTCGCGGCTACGGACTTCGCGGCGCGTGCCATCGCGCTAGCCCTCCTTGCCGTCGGCGTCGACGGCCTTGAGCACGATGCGCGCGTCCACGGCGATCGCGCCGTCCGGGTAGGCGAAGACGGGGTTCAGGTCGAGCTCGGCGATGTCGCCGCGCTTCCAGACGAGCTTCGAGACGTCGAGCACGAGCTTCTCGAGCGCCTTGAGATCGGCGCCCTTCTGACCGCGTACGCCCTGCAGGATGGGGAAGCCGTTGATCTCGCGAATCATCTGCCGCGCGTCGCGGCGCTCGAGCGGCACGATGCGGAAGGACACGTCCTTCAGGACTTCGACGAAGACGCCGCCGAGCCCGAACATCATCACCGGCCCGAATTGTGGGTCCGTCGTCGCACCCACAATCACCTCTGTGCCCGGCAGCGCCTGCTGCTGCACCGAAACGCCGTCGATGCGCGCCTTCGGCGCAGCAGCCAGCACGCGCTCGAGCATCTCGCTGTAGGCCCGCCGCACCGCGCTCGCGGACTCGAGACCGAGCGCGACCCCACCGACGTCGGACTTGTGCGCGATGTCCTTCGAGATGATCTTGAGCACGATCGGGAACCCGATCTCGGTCGCGATCGCGGCCGCCTCGCTCGCGCTCGTCGCGAGCCGCGCCTCGGTCACCGGGATTCCGGCCGCGCGCAGCAGCTCCTTGGACTCGACCTCACTGAGGAGCGTCCGTCCCTCGGCGCGGGCAGTCGCTATCGCGTCGCTCATCCGTCATCTCCGTTCGGTAGATGCTGAGAACCGAGCGGGGGGACGCCGTTCGACGTGATCTGGCGTATTCCCGGCCGCGGGCGCCGTCAGCATATGAGCGGCCCCTGACGCTCGCAATCACGAACGCGTGCACGTGCACGGCGGCCGCCGAACGGTGAGGCAGAGACGCGATGCGCCTTGCGTTCCTGCCCGTCACGACGGGACGATGGCAGCCATGGGACGGCGCGAACGCTTCGCTGACTTCCGCGACGACACGCCGGCTGCGCGCCGGTCGCGCGAGATCATCGTGCCCGCCGAACGCTCCGAGGAGTCCGCGGCTGACGCCGGACCGATCTACCCGGCGCTGGTGATCGGCCTCGGCAACCCGGGCAGCGAGTACGGCAATACGCGCCACAACGTCGGCGTGTGGTGTGTGAACCTGCTTGCGCAGCGCCACCACGCGCAGCTCGAGCGCGCCGGGCGTGTGGATCGCGCCGAGATCACGGTTGCGGGCAGCCCGCTCGTGATCGGGCGACCGCGCGCGTACATGAACGAGTCCGGGCCGCCGATCGCGGCAGAGGTGAAGCGCATGGGCATCGACCCCCGCCGCCTCGTCGTGATCTACGACGAACTCGATCTGCCCGTGGGCCGCGTGCGCATGCGGCTGCAGGGCGGGCACGGCGGGAACAACGGCATGCGCTCGATCCTCGCCGCGCTCGAGACCAGCGAGTTCACACGCATCCGCATCGGCATCGACCGGCCGTACGACGACGGGCGGCCGGTGCGCGAACCCGAGCGCATCGCCAACTGGGTGCTCTCCCCACCGTCGGCGGGCGACCGGCGCCTGCTCGAGAGCGCCGTCGAAGCGACCGCAGATGCGATCGAGCGCGCAATGACCGAAGGCCTCGCGATCGCAATGGCGCGCCTGAACAGCGCCGCCGATTCGGGCGCGGCCGGCGCGCCAGATGCGGGCAGTCACTGACACGACGTCGGAGCCGCCGCCGTTACACTGGTGGCCGGCATACGCGAAGGGCCTACCCGCAGGGGTGGCCCCGATTTGGCGTGGCGCGAGGTTTGACGCGTGGATCTTCGTCCCCTGCTCCAGTCACTGCAGTCCGTGGTGCCGCTGACCCAGGTCTACGCGCGGCTTGACGCGCGCGCGCCGATCACGCTCGGCGTGCCCGACGCGGGCAAGGCGGTGAGCTCCGCGCTGCTCTGGCGACGCGCGCGTGCGCCCGTGTTGCTGGTGGCGGCGCGCGAGAGCGACGCCGAGGCGTATGTCGATCAGCTGCGGGCGTGGGTGGGCGACGCGGTCGCGCCGTTTCCGGCGCGCGCCGGGCTGCCGTACGAGCGGCAATCCGCGAACGACGAGGTGACATGGCAGCGCATCGCAGCGCTCGCGCGCATCGCACGCGCCGGCGCCGGCGGTGGCACACCGCCGCTGGTCGTTGCGTCACTCGCGGCGGTGGCCGAGCACACCCTGCGTCCGGCCGATCTCGGCCGGGGGCCGGGCACCCTCGCCGTCGGTCAGCGCATCTCGCTCGACGCGCTCGCGCTCGCGCTCGTGAACGCCGGATATGAGATCGCGCCGCTCGTCGAGGCACCCGGCCAGGCGGCCCGTCGCGGCGGCCTGATCGACGTGTATCCGCCCGAACGCGACTCGCCCGTACGCATCGAGTTCTTCGGCCCCGAGGTGGAGTCGATCCGGGCGTTCGATGTGTCCGACCAGCGCACGGTCGAGCAGTTGAACGAGGTCCGCATCGGTCCCGCACGGGAGTGGTTCCCCACGCACGCGGAGCTCCTCGATCTCTCCGGCCGCGTCGACCTGCCGCGCAGCGCCGAGGTGCGCGACGAGGTGCACGCGCTGCGGCGCGGCGAGCTGCCTGCGCCGCAGCTCTATGGACCGCTGGCCGTGAACGCCACGATCCTCGATCACCTGCGCGAGGAGGCCTTGCTCGTGCTCGACGAGCGCGAGGCGCTCGACGCGGCCGCGACGGACCTCGATGAGCTGACCGGTGAGCGGCGCACTGAGCTCGCCGCGCGCGGCGAGCTCTCGAAGGACGCGCCGCTCCCGCACGAGGACCGCTCCTCGCTGACCGTCGCGCTCGATGCGCACACGCGTCGCGTCTCGCTCGCGCGCTGGGCGACGGGCAATGAGCCGGGCGCCTTCCGGCTGCCGTTCGCACCCGCCGACGCGTACGCCGGTCGCCTGCCGGCGGCCGCCGGCGACGCCGCACGCCGGCTCCGGCGTGGGGATCGGCTGGCCGTGATCACGCAGCAGGCCCAGCGCTACAGCGAGGTGCTCGCGGAGTCCGGCGTCACGGTGCCCGTGCATGAGGCGCTGACCGAGCCACCCGCGCGCGGCGCGCTCGCCCTCGTCCAGGGCGCGCTCCCCGAGGGCTGGGACATCACCACGCCGCAGGGCATCGTCGGGTTGATCACGGACCGCGAACTGTTCGGCTTCGTGAAGCGCCGACGCCAGCTGCGCCGGCGAACGGGCACGCACCGCTCGCGTTTCCTCGCCGAGGTGCAGCCCGGCGACTTCGTCGTGCACGCAGACCACGGCATCGCCCGCTTCGGCGGGATCACCCGCCGCGAGATCGACGGTGAGGGCCGCGACTACCTCGAGCTCCGTTACGCCGGCGACGACCGTCTCTACGTGCCGATTGAGCAGGTTGACCGCGTCTCGCGGTACACGGGGCCGTCCGGCCACGCCCCGCGGCTCACGCGGCTCGGGTCGCAGGAGTGGTCCCGTGCACGCGCCCGCGTGCGCACCGCCGTCTCGATCGTGGCAGCCGATCTCGTCCGCCTGTACGCCGCCCGCCAGATGCTCAGCGGCCACGCCTTCAGCGCCGACAACGTCTGGCAACAGGAGCTCGAGGCCGCGTTCCCCTACGAGGAAACCCCCGACCAACTCGAGGCGCTCACCGCCGTGAAGGCGGACATGGAGTCCGAACAGCCGATGGACCGCGTGATCTGCGGCGACGTCGGCTTTGGCAAGACGGAGGTCGCGATCCGCGCAGCCTTCAAGGCGGTGCAGGACGGCTTCCAGGTGGCCGTGCTCGTGCCGACCACGGTGCTCGCCGAGCAGCACCTGCGAACCTTCCGCGAGCGCTTCTCCGCGTTCCCGGTGAGCGTCGACGTGATCTCACGCTTCCGCTCGGACGCCGAGGCGCGCGAGATCATCGCGCGCGCGCGGAGCGGTGAGATCGACGTGCTGATCGGCACGCATCGCCTGCTCGACCCGAGCATCGAGTTCAAGAACCTCGGGCTCGTGGTGATCGACGAAGAGCAGAGATTCGGCGTGGTGCATAAGGAACGGCTGAAGCGGCTGCGGCTCGAGGTCGACGTGCTCACTCTGTCCGCGACGCCGATCCCGCGCACGCTGCACATGGCGCTCACCGGCATTCGCGACATGTCGACGATCGACACACCCCCCGAAGGCCGGCAGCCGGTACAGACGTACGTCAGCGAATGGGACGAGGCGATCGCGCGCGAGGCGATCCTCCACGAGATCGAGCGCGGCGGTCAGATCTACATCGTCCACAACCGCGTGAAAAGCATCGACCTGTTCGCAGACCGCATCCGGCAGGCGGTGCCCGAGGCGCGCGTGCTCGTCGGTCACGGACAGATGCCGGAAAGCGTGCTCCAGTCGGTCATGGAGCGCTTCTCCGACGGCGAGTTCGACGTGCTCGTGTGCACGACGATTATCGAGTCCGGCATCGACATCCCGAACGTGAACACGCTGATCATCGACCGCACCGACCTGCTCGGGTTGGCGCAGATGTATCAGCTGCGCGGACGCGTCGGTCGCGGCCCGACGCAGGCGTTCGCGTACCTCTTCCACCCCCGTGATCGCGTGCTCACGGAGGAGGCTCAGGCGCGCCTGAGCACGATCTTCGAGGCGAGCGAACTCGGCTCCGGCTACCAGATCGCGCTCCGCGACCTCGAGATCCGCGGCGCAGGCAACCTGCTTGGCGCGGAGCAGAGCGGCCACATCGCCGCCGTCGGCTTCGACCTGTACACGCAGATGCTCGCCGAATCCGTGGAGTCGATGAAGGCCGCGCACGAGCATCGCGACCCGGAGCCGCTCCCACACGAGACGCGGGACGCGCTGCGCTCGACGGTGATCGACCTCCCCGTGGCGGCGTACATCCCGGAGTCGTACGTGCCGGACATCGAGGCTCGGCTGGCGCTGTACCAGCGCATCGCCACGCTGCGGCGCGTCGAGGAGGCGGAGGATCTGGCGCGCGAGACCGAAGACCGGCTCGGACCGCTCCCGGATCCACTGGGCGGGTTGCTTTCGCTCGTCCGGCTGCGGCTCACGGCGCTCGGCGCCGGCGTCGCCGCGATTCGCGTCGAGGACGGCGATATCGTCCTCACTTCGATCGACGCGCGCCCGTTCGGCGCGCGCTCGCTCCCGCCACTCCCGCGCGGCGTGCGCGTCGGCCGTCGGCAGATCCGGCTGCCGCGCGCCGAGCTCGGCCGCGATTATGTCGCCCCGCTCGAAGCGCTGGTGCGCATGCTCGCGGGCGAGCGAGAGCTGGCGCGCGCGTAGGCCTCGTACCTCGCCCGTCCTCGCTTTCACGTACTTTCCCCTCCTCGCGAGAGCGGGGAGGGAAGGTCCGGGCCGAGAGCGCGCTATCATCCCGCCGCCCCGCGATGACCCGAACGGAGTGCCCCATGCTCGAACGCTTCCACGTCCCGTCCGAGATCGCGATCCGCGTACAGCCAGACGTCATGCGCCAGACCGTCGAGGACATCTTTCGCGGACTGGGGATGCCGGACGAGCATGCGAAGCAGTCGACCGACGTGTTGCTGTATGCCGATGTGCGCGGGATCGAATCGCACGGTGTGAGCAACATGCTGCGCGTCTACGTGCAGTCGATCCGCGACGGGCGCATCAACCTCAACCCGAAGTGGCGCATCACGCACGACGCACCGGCGATCTGCACAATCGACAGCGATGGCGCACACGGTGGCGTGATCGGCCCTGAGGCGATGCGCATCGCGATCGATCGGGCGCGCCAGTTCGGGATCGGCGCCGTGGCGGTGGCGAACGGCGGGCACTTCGGCGCCGCCGCGTACCACGCGGCGATGGCGCTCGAGCACGACATGATTGGCGTGGCGATGACGGCGGGCGGCGTGGGCGTGCTGCCGACCGGCGGCGCCGAGCGGCTGATCGGGCTGAACCCGATCGCGGTCGCGATCCCGACGCAGCGTGAGCCGCCGTTCATCTTCGACGCTTCGATGAGCTCGGTCGCCGGCAACAAGGTGCGGCTGCTCCAGCGCCTGGGCGCGCCGACCGCGCCGGGCTGGATCGCGGACGCCGACGGCACACCGATCATGGAGGAGCGCGAGATCCCTGAGGGCTTCATGATCCTGCCGCTCGGCGGCACGCGTGAAATCGGCTCACACAAGGGCTACGGGCTGGGCGTGATCGTGGAGGTGCTGACGACCGTGCTCGCCGGCACGGGCGCCGGTCCCGACCGTCGGGCTGGTCAGGCGCACCACTTCATCGCCTACGACGTCAAGCAGTTCACCGACCTGGACGTCTTCAAGGACGACACCGACACGTACATGCGCCGGCTACGCGAGAGCAAGCCGGCGCCGGGCGAAGAGCGAGTCTGGTACGCCGGTCTGCCCGAGCACGAGGAGGAGGCGGAGCGCCGCGAGCGCGGCATCCCGTACCACCCCGAGGTGATCGGCTGGTTCAAGGCAACGCTCGCCGAGCTGGGGCTGCCGGACCGGCTGCCGTCGTAAGCGCGACCCTCACCCCCGGCCCCGCTTCCCTCTGGCGCGGTGCCGCGCGCAGCGTCCACGGGTGCACGCGAGGAAGCGGGGGGCGGATCACGAGCAGGAGTTGACGGCAGCACTCATCCTGCTCCCCGCTCCCTCGCGTAGGCCACGTGCGCTGCGCGCGGCACCGCGCCAGAGGGAGAGGGGCCGGGGGGTGAGGGCCCGGCACCGCCCCCGAGGGAGCGGCTGCCGAGCTAGCCCCTACCCGGCGCGCGCCGCGGCGACGTACGACTCAACGAGTCCCGCTTCACGCAGACGCGCGATCTCGGCCTCATCGAGCCCGAGGTCCTCGCGCAACACGTCTTCCGTGTGCTGCCCGAGCAGGGGCGCCGCGACGAGCGGTACGTCGCTCTTCGACATGAGGGGCGGCCAGCGCATCAGGGGGAGCTCGCCGAGCGTCGGGTGCTGGACTGTGTGAATGAAGTTACGTGCCGCGAGGTGCGGATCGGTAAAGAGGTCGTGCGTGTCGAGCACGGCGCTCACCGGCACGCCGGCAGCGCCCAGCTCCTCCATCGCCTCGTACTTCGTCCGCTCGCGCGTCCACGCTGCGATCTCCGGATAGAGCTCGGCGCCATTCTCGCGCCGAAGCTCACCGGTCGCGAAACGCGGGTCGTCGATCAGGTCCGGGCGCCCGATCGCGGCGCAAAGCATGTCCCACATACGCGTCGTGACGATCATGGTGAAGACGTAGTCGTTCGGCCCGAACGGCTTGCACGGGAAGAGGTCGGTCGGCGTCATCTCGTGCTCTTTGCGGCGCGGCGCGGCCTCCCGCCCCCAGTCGGAGCGGCTCGCGACGACCGTGCGCATGAAGTACGTGACGGCTTCCTGCATGGAGATCTCGATCTCCTGGCCCTCGCCCGTCTTCAGCTTCTGCACGTACGCCGCCGTGATCGCCAGCGCGAGCTGCACGCCGGTGCCGCTGTCACCCACCGTGATGCCGGGCGCCATCGGCGGTGTCTCGCTGGTGCCGGTGACCGAGAACGCGCCGCTCGCCGCCAGCGCGACGGAGTCGTAGCTCTTGAACTGCGCATACGGTCCGAACGTGCCGAAGCCCTTCAGCCGCGCGTAGATGATCGCGGGATTGACCTGCTTCATCACCTCGTAGCCGATGTCCAGCTTCTCAACGACGCCGGGACCGTAGTTCTCGACGAAGACGTCGAACTTCGGCACGAGCTTCAACAGCAGCTCACGGCCTTCCGGCCGTCCGAGGTCGAGCGCGAGACTGCGTTTGTTCGAGTTCCAATTGATGAAGTACGGCGAGTTCCCGTCGCCACGCTGGACGCCCCGCCCGGGGTCCCCGACCACGGTCCGCTCGACCTTCACGACATCGGCGCCGAGCCAGGCGAGTGCCTGTGTCGCCGATGTCCCCGCTTCGTATTGCGTCATGTCGAGCACGCGCATTCCGTCCAGAGCCGGCATCGTCATTCCTTCCGTCGCGGCGCGCCCCTCGGCAGCACCGATGACGCCATATTACGCTCGCACTCCGGGGCAGACGTGTTGTCCGGCATCGACGAAGATTCGGGTGGGCGACCGTGACCGCGACCCGCCCCGAAAGGCAGTGATCCGATGAAGGCAGGCGTGCTGCAGTTCTTCTCGTGGCCCGAGCGACGGGTGCCGTTGGAGACGGTGTACGAGCGTGCGCTCCAGCGCATCGAAATCATGGACCAGAGCGGCTACGACGCCGTCTGGCTGGCGGAACACCACTTCAATACCTACAGCGTGTGCCCCTCAGTGCACCTGATGGCGTCCCAGGTGGCGGCGCGCACCACGCGCCTGCGCATCGGCACGGGGGTCACGCTCGCCGCGTTCTATCACCCCCTCCGCATCGCCGAAGAGATCGCACTGCTCGACATCTTCTCGGGCGGTCGCATGAACTGGGGTGCCGGCCCGGGCTTCGACCGCACCGAGTTCCGCGCCTTCGGCGTCGAGCCCGACGAGGTGCGAACGCGGCTGCGGGAGAACTTCGACATCGTGCTCGCCGCGTGGACGAACGAGCGGATCACGCATCACGGCCCGTACTACGACTTCGACGACCTCGAGGTGCTGCCGAAGCCTCGCCAGTCGCCGCACCCGCCGGCCTGGCTCTCGGGGACCTCCACGGAGTCGGCGGAATACGCCGCGAGCCGCGGCTACTCGATCATGCTCGATCCGCATTCGACGCATGAGGAGATCGGGGCGAAGTACCGCCATTACCGCGACGAGCTCGAAGCGCACGGTCACTCGATCGAGGGCCGCGACATCCCGATCGCGCGCCTGCTCGCGATCGCGGAGACGCACGAGGAGGCGGAGGCGATCGCGCGCCGCGGCGCACAGTGGACGGTCGATTCATACGTCGGCCGCCGCGATCCAAACATCGACCCGGTTCAGCGCTACCTCGATGGCGTGGTGATTTACGGCACGCCGGACGAGGTGGTCGACAAACTGCAGCAGCTCGAGGAGGAGATCGGCCTCGGCTATCTGCTCTGCTCTCCGCTCAGCCACAGCACGTTCATGCTGTTCACCGAACGGGTGCTCCCGCGCCTCGTGAGTTGACGAGCGCCGCGGACCGGAGGGCAGGCTAGCATCCGACCCGACGGACGCAGACGCACATAGTGAGGGGCCGGTCCATGGAGATTTCCTGCGCGTTCCCCGCGAGCCGCGCGGCGGTGGACTACACCGTGCTCGCCGAGCAGCTCGGGTTCAAGCGCTCGTGGTTCTACGATTCGCCCGCGCTCTACCCGGACGTGTGGGTGATGCTCGCGCTGGCGGCGGAGCGTACCGAGCGCATCGGCCTCGGCCCGGCGACGCTGATCCCGCACCTGCGCCACCCGATGACGCAGGCCGCGGCGATCGCCACGCTCGCCGACATGGCGCCGGGCCGCCTCGCCGTCGCGATCAGCACCGGGTACACGGGGCGCCGCGCGATGGGCAAGCCGCAGCTGACGCGCACCTACTTCGAGCGCTACATGCGCGAGCTCGTCGCGCTCCTGCGGGGCGAGACGGCTGAGGTCGACGGCGCGATGGTGCGCATGTTGCACCCGGCCGGCTACGGCCCCCCGCGGCCGATCGAGGTGCCGATCCTCGTCGGCGGCAACGGCCCGCGCGGCCAGGCGTTCGCGAAAGAGATCGGCGCCGCCGGGATCGTCACGAGTGCCCAGACAGACGCGGCCGGTTTCGACTGGGTTTCCCCGCTCGCGTTCGGTACGGTGCTCGACGAAGGCGAGTCACCGACCTCCGAGCGGGCGCTGGCCGCGACCGCCGGCGGCCTCGTCGGTCGCTATCACGGCACGTGGGAGCGCGACCGTGAGGCGCTGCCGAACTTGCCGCGCGGCCGCGAGTGGCTCGCGGCGATCGAACGCTTCCCGGAGCGCGAGCGCCACCTGGCGGTGCACGATGGCCACCTCGTGGCGCCGAGCCCCACCGACGCGAGCGTGCTCGACTTCACCGAAGTACCGCCGGCGATGCTCACCGGCACCCCTGCCGAGATCCGCGATCGCATCGACTCGCTGGAGCGGCGCGGCGCGACCGAGGTGATGTGGCAGCCGATGGGTCCCGACATCCCGCGCGAGATACGAGCGTTTGCGACCGCACTCGGCCTCTAAACATCCACAGCACGCACGGATCGGAGGCAAACCCATGAGTGAAGGCACAGTGCCCGCGCACGCCGAGCTGCCCGAACCCACTGTCGAAGAGGTCAGTCCGGGCGTCTTCGCGTACATCCAGCTGGACGGCTCGTGGTTCCTGAACAACGCCGGGTTCGTCGTCGGACCGGAGTCCGTGATCGCGATCGACACGCTGGGTACCGAGCGACGCGCGCATGCGCTGCATGACGCGCTGCGGCGGACATCGACGAAGCCGGTGCAGGCGCTGATCAACACCCACAGCCACGGGGATCACACGCACGGCAACTTCATCTTCGGTCCAGGCACGGCGATCGTCGCGCACGAGCGGTGCCGCGAAGAGGTACAACGGGCGAACCCCGCCGGCGTGCGGGCGCGCTTCCCGACCGGCGACTTCGGCGAATTCCCGATCGTGCCGCCTATGATCACGTTCACCGATCGCGCGAAGGTCTTCGCCGGTGAGCTCGAGATCGAGCTCATCCACCTCGGGCCGGCCCACACGACGAACGACGTCGTGGCGTGGCTCCCCGAGGAGCGCGTGCTCTTCACGGGCGACCTCGTCTTCAACGGCGGCACACCGTTCGCCGCCGCCGGCTCGATCGCCGGCTGGATCGAGGCGCTGCCGGCGCTCCGCGAGCTCAACCCCGAGACCATCGTGCCCGGCCACGGCGCCGTCTGCGGCCCCGACGTCTTCGACGAAATCGAGGCGTATCTGCGCTTCGTGCAGGACGCGGCCGCCCGCGGATTCCGGGCCGACACACCGCCGCTCGAGCTCGCGCTCGCAACCGACCTGGGTGAGTTCGCAGGCCTCACAGACCCGGAGCGCATCGCCGGCAATCTCCACCGTGCCTACAGCGAGCTGCGCGGCGAGCCGCGCGGCACGCCACTTCTGGCCCAGATGTTCGACGACATGATCGCGTACAACGGCGGGCAGCCGTTGCGCTGCCTGGCGTAGGCGGCGCGGCCACCACCGCGGGCCGCGCCGAGCCCTCACGGGCACGGCGAGCGGACCGCCCCCGCGCCGTCCGACTCCCGTTCGCAAGCTCACCCCGCGCCGGCGAGCGGACGGCCCCCCCACCGTCCGACTCCGTCCCCCACATGACCGGGTTGGTCCCACCGCAGCGGCCCAAGTCCGTTTGCCGCCCGTGGTGAGCAACGCTCCGTTCGTGGTGAGCAACGCGAACCACGGCCGAGGCGGTGCCGCGAGCAGCGTCGCCCCGACCATCCTTCGGCTCCGGAGGAATCTCCCAGTCATGCTCGGTGCCGGCAGCGCCCACCGGGCATGTCGTGGTTCGCGTGGCTCACCACGAACGGAAGGCGGGTCAGCACGTGCGCCGGGCCACGCGCGCGCTGACGAACAGATCAGTCGGAGGGCACGGTGGCCCTCCGCTCACCGGGCAGCGGGCCCGCCGCGGCTGTCGCCACACGGGGCATCGCGCCGGGCGAGCGCCTCTTCAGGCCGCGAGCAGCGTCGCCCCCACCATCCTTCCATTGCGGAGGAATGTCCCAGTCATGCCCGGTGCTGCCGGCACCGGGCATGTCGTGGTTCGCGTGGCTCACCACGAACGGAAGGCGGGTCAGCACGTGCGCCGGGCCACGCGCGCGCTGACGAACAGATCAGTCGGAGGGCACGGTGGCCCTCCGCTCACCGGGCCCCGGGCGTCGTGCGTCCATCGCCGAAGGGCGCGTCGCGCCAGGCGAGCGCCTCCTTCAGACCGCGAGCCTGCGCGATACGGGCGAACTCCTTCGCTGCCGCGGTCTCGTGGTAGATCGCGTCGAACTCGGCGCCCTCGTACGCGGCGGTGCGCAGTCCGGCGATCTCGAACCAGCGGTTCGTGGAGTGCTTGTGCACGCTGAGCGCGTCCAGCGGCTGCTGCGCGACGCGGCGGCAGAAGGCCATCATCTCTTCGTCCAGCCGCTCCGCCGGCATCGCGCGATTGATCATGCCCATGGCCGCCGCTTCGTTGCCGTCGATCATGTCCCCGGTAAAGAGCAGCTCCTTCGTCTTGAGCATGCCGATCTTCACCGGCCACATGCCCAGCGTGGGCGGGATGCCGAGCGCGCGCGCCGCGGGGTGGCCGAATCGCGCGTCCTCGGCAGCGAAGACGATGTCGCAGGCGCCGATCAGCTCGCCTCCGCCGGCGAGGCAGTAGCCGTGCACTTGCGCCACGATCGGCTTGCGGTAGGACCACATCCAGAGCCAGCGCTCGACGCTCGTACGCAGCCCCTCGCGGTCGAGCGCGATGCGCGACTCGCCCAGCTCCCACGCCTGCCGCCCGCTCCCGCCGCCCGCCTGCGCGGGGCCCAGGTAGTCCAGCTCCTCTGCCGCCGCGTCCGTGGCGCGGCGCTGCCCCGGCGTCAGGTCGTAGCCGGCGCAGAACGCGCGGCCGGCCCCCTTGATGCGAATCACGCGCACGTCGTCGCCGGGGTTGAGCTCGCGCAGCGCACCCTCGAGGTCGTCACGCAGTCCCTGGCTGATCGCATTCAGCCGCTCGGGACGGTTCAACATGATCGTCGCCACGGGACCATCGATCTCCACGAGCACGTTCTCGTACGCGGTCACGGCTTCCTCCTTCAAACGTGCGCGGAGTATAGGGACGGCACGGCACGCCCCCGCCGCCCCGTCGCACCCTAGACTCCGCGCGCATCAGCGAGAGGCTGCGACGTGAGCACACCGGTCGGCGATCCCAGCGCCGCCACGATCCCGACGCGTCCGGGATTGCGCGGCGTCTACTTCGGGTACTGGCTGATCGGGGCGGCGTTCATCGCCAACTTCGTCGCGGTCGGTGCACAGAACTACGTCTTCGGCGCCTTCTTCAAGCCGATGACCGATGAGCTGGAGTGGAGTCGCTCGGCCTTCACGCTCGCCCGCACCGTCGGCCAGTTCTTCTTCGCCTTCGCCGGGCTGTTCATCGGCGCCTACGTCGATCGCCACGGCGGACGGCGCCTCATGCGCATCGGCATTGTGATCCTCGCCACTGCGCTCTTCGCGCAGTCGTTCGTGCACGAGCTGTGGCAGTGGATCCTGCTGAACGGCATCGTGCTGACCGCCGGCGGGGCGATGATCGGCAACCTCGTCGTGAACGTCACGCTCGCCAAGTGGTTCGTGGAGAAACGCGGCCGGGCCGCCGGGCTCGCCGCCATGGGCGTCTCGTTCTCAGGCGTGCTGCTCACCCCGGCCGCGACCGTGCTCGTGGACGCCGTCGGCTGGCGCGACGCGTGGCGGGTGCTGGCGGTGGGCGCGGCGTTGATCATTGTGCCGCTGTCGTTTGTCATGCGCCGCGCGCCCGAGGATTACGGGTTACACCCCGACGGCAAGAGCGCCGCCGAGGTGGCCGCCGGCGGTGGACACGCCGCGGCGCGCGACTTCGCATCTTCGCTGACACGCAGCCAGGCGCTCCGCACGCGCGCGTTCTACCTGATCGTGTTCGGCTTCGGCCTCGGGCAGCTCTCGATCGGCATGATGCTGGTGCAGACCATCCCGTTCATGACGGACGCCGGTTACTCCCGCGCCACGGCCTCGCTCATGATCACGCTCGCGTCCGTCCCGTCCATGCTCACGAAACCGGTATGGGGGTACTTCATCGACCGCGCCGGCGCTCAGCGCCTGACCGCGCTCGGCTTCATCCTCACGGCGCTCGGGATGTTCACGATCGTGGCCGGCGAGCGCGCAGAGCTCGCCGCGGTCCTGTTCGGCGGCTACTTCCTGCTCGGGGTCGGCTGGGGCGGCCTGATCCCGCTGCAGGAGGTGATCTGGGCGAATTTCTTCGGCCGCCGGTATCTCGGCGGTGTGCGCAGCGCCGGCCTCCCCTTCGCGCTGCTGCTCAGCGCGAGCGCCCCGCTGCTCGCTTCGATCTACTTCGACCGCGTCGGGAACTACGACGGCATGTTCGTCGCCGTCGGCGTGTTCGCGCTCGTCGCGGTTGGGCTGATCGCTGCCGCGCGGCGGCCGACACGAGACGACGGGGAGCGAGTGGATCCGCGTGCGGAGCTCGCCGGGATCGCGGATGAGCGATCGTCATGATCGCTCCCCCGGGCTGTTAGCATCGCGGCGCCTGATCGAGCAGATCTGAGAGGCGGACAACCATGCGCATCGGCGTGCACTTCAACTTCCAGAACTACACCGACTGGGAACGCTTCGAGGAGCATGGACCGGATCCCTCGGCCGTGTCCGACCAACAGATCTACGAGGAGGAACTGCATCTCGCGGGCCTCGTGGAGCCGCTCGGCTTCGACTCGTACTGGGCGATCGACCACCACTTCTCGCCGTACATCATGACCGGCGGCGCGATCCAACACCTGACCTACCTCGCCGGGAAGACCGAGCGCATCGACTTCGGCACGATGGTGATCGTCCTGCCTTGGTACGACCCCGTCGTCGTGGCCGAACAGGTGAGCGTGCTCGACAACCTGCTGCAGGGTCGGCGGCTCACGCTCGGCCTCGGGCGAGGGGCCGCCAAGCGCGAGTTCGACGCCTACCGCGTCCCGATGGACGAGTCCCGCGACCGCTTCGCCGAGTCGCTCACGGTGCTGCGCAAAGCGCTCACGCAGGAGTGGTTCTCGCACGAGGGCGACTTCTACTCCATTCCGGAGACGACGATCCGTCCGCGGCCGCGCAACCCGCAGCAGCTCGTGGACCGCATGCGCGTGGCGTGGACCAGCCCGCAGACGCTGCCGATCGCGGCCGACGCCGGCCTCGGCATGCTCATGACGAACCAGAAGAGCTGGGAGGAGTACCAGGACGACGTCCGCACGTTCAACGCGCGCCGCGCCGAGCACGGCTGGGCACCGATCCAGCCGACCGTCGTCGTGAACACCTCCTGCTTCGAGACCGAGGCCGAGGCGTGGGATGTGATCCGCCGTCACAGCGTGGAGGCCCAGGTCAGCGTGACGAACCACTACGGCTGGAAGGACGTCGAGCGCCTGAAGGCGACGAAGGGCTACGAGCAGTACGCGCAGTTTGGCGAACTGCTGCAGCGCAAGTCATCCGAGGAAGTGGGCGAGCACAGCGCGCGTCCGCAGGCATGGGGCACGCCGGACCAGGTGGTCGAGAAGCTGCTGCATGTGCAGCACATGACGGGTGCCGAAGAGCTGATCATGAACTTCCAGTACGGCGCGATGTCGGCGGAGACCGCCGAGCGCTCGATGCGGCTCTTCTCCGCCGAGGTGCTCCCGCGGCTGCACGCCGCCGACGCGCTGCTGGCCGCGGACCTGACGGGCGTGCCGACTGCGACGTCGTAGCGAACGGCCACGGGAGGACCGCTCCCCGGGCTGCACGCCGCTGGTCCCGAGTGGAACGAGGGACGCCGCGACCGCACAGACCCGTGCCCGTCGCGCCGCCCGGCTGCGTCCCGTGCCGGCATTCGCGCCGAACGGAATCCGGGCGCAAGTGCGTCCGTCCGGTCGGTTCGGCTTCCGTTCATGGTTCGACGATGCTCACCACGAACGGAACCTGAACGGAACCCGAACGGAACCCGAACGGACCCGGGACGGACTTGTTCCGTTCGTGGTGAGCATCGTCGAACCATGAACCAGGTGATCGCCCGAGGGCGACCTGCCGGTCTCCCGGGTTATCGGGTCTCGCGGCAGCCTTCCGGATCCTCAATTCATGGTTCGACTGGGCTCACCACGAACGGGAGCCGGGGCGTCGCGTCGCCCGCCCGTCACGGCTCGCGAACGTAAATCGCGTCGAGGCCGCGGTAGCGACGCTCGCTGTCCATGCCGAAGCCGACGAGCCAGTGATCCTCATCGAGCGTGAAGGCGTGGAAGTCGGGCTCAAGCGGCGTGTCTCGGCGCGTCGGGCGATCGATCAGCACCGCCACCCGGACCGCCGGGAACCCGCGAACGGCGAACGCCGCGAGCAGGGCGCGCATCGTCGTAGCTGTGTCCAGGATGTCGTCGATCAGGAGCACCGGCGCGTCAGGATCCACCCGGCGGTCAAAGGTCGGCGGGAACTCGATCACGGGCGTACGCACCGCGCTGTCGCCGTCGTAGGCGGAGGCGAAGACCGGCGCGATCAGCCAGTGGCCGGGCGCCCGCTGTTCGAGCGCGGTGGCGAGTGCCGCGGCGAACGGCATCGCCCCGGTCATCACCGGTATCAGGTTCACGGTCCCGACTGCCTCGAACGCGGCCGCGACGTCATCGGCGACGCGCTCAATGCCCGAGCGGATGGCGTCCGTGCTCCACAGCATGCGCAGACCCGGAGGGGTGGGGTGGGTGACGCGCGAGTGGGCCATCGTCGAATCGCTCACGCGGTGCCCCTCCTGCTTCGCCGCCTGGCGAGATGCGGATGGTAGCCCGCGGTCCGTGCAGCGGCGCGCGCGCTCATTCGCGCACGAACGGGCGACCGAGCGCGGCGGGCGGCGTGGTGTTGAGCAGCGGTCGCAGCAACGGCCAGCGCGCGGACATGCGGTGCAACCACGGTCGATTCACGATCACGAGCATCAGGATCATCAGCGGGAACGGCAGGATCGGCAGCACCTGCGAGAGGTCCGGCAGGGTGGGCTGCAGCTTGAGCGCCACGACCTGGAGCGCGCCGAAGAGGTAGCAGCCGAGCGCCGCACGCCCGGGATGCCACCCGCCGAAGATCACGATCGCGAGCGCGATCCACCCGTAGTTCGCCGTGTGCCCCTCCGACCACCCCAGTTTCACATCGAGCGAGAAGGCCGCGCCGCCGATGCCCACGAGCGCACCGCCGAGCGCCACGTAGAGGTAGCGCAGGCGGTTGACCGGGATGCCCCGCGCATATGCCGCCTCCGGTCGCTCGCCGACCGCGCGCAACGCCAGCCCGGCGCGCGAGCGGTACAGAAACCAGGTGCTCAAGACGATCAGCGCGAAGCTGGCGTAGACGAGCAGGTTCTGCGCGAAGAGCACACGGCCCACGAGCGGGAGTTCGGACAGCCCGGGGATGGTGAGCTGGGGCACGAACGGCCCGGGCCGCCGCGCAAAGTCGCGCCCGAGGAACGCGGCCAGGTCGGCCGCGAGCAGCGTGAGCACGAAGCCAACCGCGATCTGGTTCAGCCGCAACTCGATGCTCGCCCACGCCACCAGCAACGCGACGGCGGTTCCGGCGAGCGCTGCCGCCGCGAAGCCGAGCGAGACGCTGCCCGTGGTGACCGCGACCGCGAAGCCGGTCATCGCCGCCAACAGCATGCTGCCGTCCAGCGACAGGTTGACGACGCCGGAACGCTCCGTGATCGTCTCGCCGACGCTGGCGAAGACCAGCGGCGTGGCCGCCGCCACGATCGTCGCGACCGTCAGTTGATCCACGTTCACGGCGCGCCCGGTGCGCCCGGTGCGCCCGGCGGCGCTGAAACCGGCGCCGCGGCGGAGGCCG
>JAQBZW010000244.1 GCA_027622315.1 Chloroflexota bacterium
CCAGGCGCTCGCCGCCGCCGATCGCGTCGGCGAGCGCCTGGGCCACGGCGGCCTCACTGCCGGGCGCCGGCTGCAGCCAGGCGCTCGCGAACGGGACGAGTTCGCCCCAGCGAGACGAGATCAGTACGAGTTTGCCCCCGTGCGTGCGCACGGCGTCCTTGATGCGCAGCGCCGCCACCTGGTGTGACTCCTCGAGGTCGCCGGCGATCACCACGATCGTCTGTGCGCGCTCGAGTTCGGTGAGATCCGCCGGCAAGCGGTCGCTGCCGAAGGCGCCGCGCAGGGCAGCCGTGACGGCGCGATGGGTGGGGCCGTGCGCGAAGTCGAGGTGCGGGGTCTGGATCACATCGCGCGCCAGCCGGCGCAGCAGGTACGCCTCCTCGTTCGTGGCGAGCGGCGAGCCGAGGACCGCGATCGCGTTCGCTCCGTCGCGCTGGCGCACGCCGTCGATCGCGGCCACGGCAGTCGCGAGCGCATCGTCGAAGCTCGCGGGCAGCAGGCGGTCGCCTGCGCGCACGAGGTGGCGCGCCAGTCGCTCACGCACGCCCACCGCGTCGTAGCCGAAGCGGCCGCGCACGCAGATCTGGTTGCGGCTGATCGGGTTGATGCGATCCGGACGCACGATCACCGGCTGGTCGTTCGCCATGCCATACGCCAGCGTGCAGCCCACGGCGCATGAGTTGCAGGTCGAGTTGGTCCAGTCGTCGGCGCGCCCCACCCACTTGTTCGGCTTCTCCATGAGCGTCGCCGTCGGGCAGACGTCGATGCACGCACCGCAGAAGTCGCAGTTGGACTCGTGGATGGGACCACCCGTACCGAAGGCGATCAGCGTCGTGTGGCCCTTGCCGGAGAGCGCGATCGCGCCGGTGTGGCGCAGCTGGTCACACGCGCGCACGCAACGCGTGCAGATGATGCACATCTGCGGATCGAACTCGAGGAAGGGGTTCCCGCGATCGGGCTCGGGTGGCGGCGCTTCGTAGTACGAACGCGCCTCGCCGACCCACGGCTCCTCGAACTCGCCCATGTCGATGATCTCGCACGAGGTCTGAAGCTCGCAGCGGTAGTTCTTCGAACACGTCAGGCAGCGGTGCGTGACGACGTCGTCGCGGAGGCAGATGTCGCCGGGCATGCAGTGCACGCGGCGGTGGCAGGACAGGCAGCGGTCGGGGTGGTTGGCCATGATCATCGACATCACGGACTGACGCTGGCGCTTCACGTCCGGCGTCTCGGTGCGCACGACCATGCCGTCGGCGACGTTGGTGGCACACGCGACCTGCAGCGGGGTGGGGCGGGCGCCTTCGATCTCGACGATGCACGTGCGGCAGCCCGCGTACGGCTCGAGGCCATCGATGTAGCAGAGGTTGGTGATCGCGATGCCCTGCTCTTTGATCACCTCGAGCAGCGGGCGGCCAGCGTCGGTCTCGACCGTGCTGCCGTTGAGCGTGATCGTGACCACGGGATCTCCGTCCTCAGATGCCCCGGCCGAAGCCGGCGGCGCGTACTGGGGTGACTAGTCGCTCGGGCGGTCCAGCTTGCCCGGCAGCCGCTGGGGACCGAAGGGCCCACCCGCGCCGGCGACGTCGACGCGCGACCGCGCCGTGGGCATGGATGTAATCAGCGGCACGAGCTCCTGCGTTTGCCCGTTCGGGTAGACCCCGCCGGTTCGCGCCATGTAGGTCTCGGCCTCGGCCGTGAGCGCCTCGCGGTCGCGGTACATGTTCTCGAACACGTAGACCGCGTCGTTGTAGCGACCGCCCGCCTGGATCGCCTGATACGGACAGGCCTCCGTGCAGAGACCGCAGTACATGCAGATGCGGAAGTCGATTTCGTAGCGGGTGATGTTGAGGGTTCCGTCCTCGCGGGGCGAGGTCTCCACGAGGATGCAGCCGTCGGGGCAGGCCTGGGCGCAGGTGGAGCAGCCCGTGCAACGCTCCTCGAACCAGAGCAGGTTCGTCCGCGCGCGCACCGGCACTTCGCGCTGGTACTCGGGATAGTTGACCGTGATCGGCGGGCGGAAGACGTGCTGGAGCGTCATCAACATGCCCCGCACGACGCCCATTCCGTATGCCACGGACCCTCCCTCAACGTCCGACCAGGATCGCGGCGCAGCATATCGGACGCGACTCGGAGACGAAACCCGCATCGACGCGCCCCGCCCGGCGTCCGCGGCGCGCGGTTCGCGACAACGGGCTCAGTACTCGTAGACCGCGAAGTCCTCGGCGAGCGTGAATCCAGCGAGCGGAGGGAGCGGCGGGACGCTCAGCGGGTCGTAGTGCGTTACGAGCACCTTGGTGCTCGCCGGCAGTGCGTGGCGGATGGCGATCACGTCGTCCCAGTCGCAGTGCAGGCCGGGACCGCCGCCGCCGCACTCGACGATCAGGACATCGGCCCCTTCGGCGAGCTCCGCGATATGCGGCCCGGGCGCAGTGTCCCCGGTGTAAGCCACGACCGCGCCGTCGATGTGGATGCGGTAGCCGTTGTCCGGCACGGCATGCTGCATGCGCACCGTTTCCACCACGACGCCCGCCCACTCGAAGCGGGCGCCTCCGTCGTCTTCGATCCAGGCGAAGCGGGGGTCGTCGCGGAGCACGCGGTGGCTGTGGTCGCCGACGACCGTACGCACGCGCTCGAAGATGCCGGTCGGGCCTGCGATCGCCCACGGGCGATCGCGCTCCCCGTGCCGGTGCACCGCGTCCAGCAGAAAGAGGTCGACCCCGCCAATGTGATCGCCGTGCTCGTGCGAGAGCAGCACGAGGTCGATATCGGCGGGCGATCGGCCCAGGCGGTAGAGGTGTGGCAGCGCCTGCGGGGGGCAATCGAGCAGGACGCGCCCGTTGAGCAGCCAGCCGTTCCAGTAGCGCCCTGACGAGAAGGCGAAGCCCGAGCCGAGGCAGTCGAGACGGATGCGCCGCGCCGCAGCCATGCGTGCGTCAGCGCGGCGCGACGCCGAGCAGGCGACGCGCTTCGTCGAGCAGATCCGGCGTGTTGAGATCGAGCCGCACGATCGGCTCGTCCATCGGCACGCGGTAGGCCGGGTGTCGTTCGAGCAGGCCGCGGAGGCCGAGCGTGCGTTCGTTCGCCATCGCCAGCTCACGCAACAGCGTGTTGGACAGGATCACAGGGTGGCCGCCGTGGCCCGCGAACTCGGGTTGCACGACCGGCGCGCGCGTGCGGCGCAGTTCGTCGATCAGCCGATCGATGATGTCCGCGCGCGTGGGCTGGTCCACGTTCTGGAGCACGACCGCCTCGGGCGGGGAGCGGTCCGGTCCGATCAGTGTCTGCGCGCCGAGGGCGAGCGACGTCGCTCGTCCCTGCGCCCAGCGCGGGTTGAACACGCAGTAGCGGGCGCCGGTCGGACCGAGCGAGCGTCGAACTTCGTCCGCGTGCGCGCCGGTGACGATCACGATCTCGTCCACGCTCGATGCCATCAGTTGCTCGAGCTCCCACGCGATCAGCGGACGCCCGCCCCAGTCGAGCAGCGGCTTCGGACTGCCCATCCGTCGCGAAGCACCGGCGGCAAGCACGATGGCGGCGACGCTCACGGGTGGGACCTTTCTGTGCGGTGATCGTTGACGAATCTGCTGACGGGACACGCGGGCGCGCCGGATGTGTGATCGCTACCCCGGCCCACGACCGCGCCAGTCCGCCACGGCGTTACGCACCGCCGCGGCGGCGAGCACGGAGCAGTGGACCTTCGACTTCGGCAACCCACCCACAGCTTCCGTGAAGTCCTCGCGGGTGAGCGCCTTCGCTTCATCGAGCAAGAGGCCGGTGATCATCTCCGTGGCGATCGATGATGTGGCGATCGACGCCGGGCAGCCGGAGCTCAGGAACGACGCGCGCGCGATGCGATCGCCGTCGATGCGGAGGAAGAGACGGAGCGAGTCCCCGCACACGGGGTTCGTCACGCTCGCCTCGACGTCGGCGTCCTCCATCGCGCCCGCATTCCGCGGGTTCGAGAAGTGATCGATCAACGTCTCGCTGTAGTACTGGGAGGAAAGCGTCTCGGCCACGGCTCCATTGTGGCACGTCACGGCGAGTCGGTGGCCGGTCGGGCCCGTTGCCGTTCGATGGCGGCGGGCGCGAGTGTGGCGAGGCAGCGCAACCCGTCGAGCGGTGCGCCCTTCGCGAGCGCGAGCACGCGGATGCGACCGAGGCCGCTCATGTCGGTGAGCGTGTCGACCGCGCGCCGGTCGGCGGCGAAGCGCGCGAAGTCCCCGGCGGCGCTC
>JAQBZW010000245.1 GCA_027622315.1 Chloroflexota bacterium
GGACACCCTGGCCGCCATCGATCGGCTCTACCCGGACGAGTTCGCTCATGACAGCGCCACGCTGTCGCGACCGCCGGCTGCGCCCGATCACGTGATCGCGTCGCCCCACGTGGGTAGGGTGGTGATCGGCGTCGACCCCGTACGGCTGACGCAGGTCGCCGTCAGCCAGGGGTGCGTGATCGAGCTGAACGCCATGGTCGGCGACTTCGTGGCGAGCAACGGCCCGCGCTGCCGCGTGTGGGGTCCGCTGTGCGAAGAGGCGCGCGCCGAGTTGCCCTCGACCGTGCACATGGGTCGCGAAAGGACGATGCGGCAGGACGCCGCGTTCGGCTTCCGCCAGCTGGTCGATATCGCGGAGCGAGCGCTCTCGCCCGGGATCAACGACCCGACCACCGCTGTGCAGGTCATCGACCGGCCGCACGACCTCCTGCGGCAGCTCGCCGGCCGCGCGATCCCGTCGCCCTACCGCGAGGCGGCGGATGGGCGGCTCGCGCTCATCCTGCCGCGGCCGGGCTGGGACGACTAAGTGGCGCTCGCCGTCGACGAACTGCGAATCTACGGCCGTGGTTCGCTGCAGGTGGCACGCCGGCTGCGATACCTGCTCGACGACGTGGCGAGCGTGACCCCGCCGGCACGACATGTCGCGCTCGGGCGGGAGCTCGTCCTGCTGGACGAGGGCAACGCCACCGCGTTCGAGCTCGAGCACGACCGCGCGACGGCGTCCACGCCCAGCCGCCAGGGGCACGGGCCGTAGCGCGCGAGTCCGCCTGCGCCTCGAAAGGCGCCGGTCAGCGACCGGGCGGCGGCGCGTTCGGCGGTGCCGGCGGCGGGATTTCCGGATTGCGCATCGCGACGATGTTCTCCACGCGCGCCCGCACGCGATCGAGCGGCACGTCGCGCGTGAGGATGTAGAACTGCTCGTCGCGGATCGCCTGCAGGACCTGATCGGCGACCTCCTCCGGCGGCAGGCCGTGCTCGAAGTAGGCGTCGCCCGCGGCGAGCCGGCGCTCGTACTCCGCCGTATCCGGCCGTGCCGTCGCGTCCCACAGCTCGTCCGGCCGGTTGCGGCCGGACGAGAAGATACGCGTGTGGATGATGCCCGGGCAGAGCACCGAGGCCTTCACCTTCGAGTCCATCTGTCCGAGCTGGAAGTAGAGCGCCTCGGTGATGCGGACCACGGCGTGCTTCGTCGTGCCGTAGATGCCGGCGGTGGGG
Source organism: Chloroflexota bacterium (assembly GCA_027622315.1). Taxonomy (GTDB): domain Bacteria; phylum Chloroflexota; class Dehalococcoidia; order UBA2979; family UBA2979; genus VGNK01. The sequence continues at coordinate 1,216 of JAQBZW010000245.1, forward strand.
CCGCTCAGCAGCCCGGCCATCGACGCCGTGTTGACGATGTGTCCCTCTTCGCCCTGCTCGAGCATGATCGGCAGGAACGTGCGGATGCCGTGCACGACACCCCAGACGTTTACGCCGAACGTCCACTCCCAATCGCGCAGGGAGTACTCCCAGAGCGGGCGGTTGCGATTCCCGAGGAAGTCGAGATCGCCGGCGACGCCGGCGTTGTTGCAGACGACGTGCACCTTCCCGTACTGGTCGAGCGCCGCGCGCGCGAGCGCTTCCACGCTCTCCGCGGACGAGACGTCCGCGCGCACGCCGATCACGTCGTGCTCCGCCTGGCGGAGACGCTGCACGGCCGCTTCGAGCGCAGGCTCCTCGACATCGGCGAGCACGACTTTCATGCCTTCGCGCGCGAAGCGCTCAGCGAAGGCGAGGCCCATGCCGCTCGCCGCGCCGGTGACCACCGCGACCTTGCCCTCAAACTGCTGCACGTGGTGAGCCCTCCGCCATCTCCACGCCTGCGACGTCGGCGAGCGCGGTCGTGATGCTGTCGCGCTCCCAGAAGAGGACGTGCTCCACGTGCTCGCGCACCGTCCACTCATCGCCGTCCGCGCGCGCTTCGAGCACGCTGTCCGGCGCCGCGAGCAGCTGTCCGACGAGCTCGACGCGCTCGCGTAGCCAGTCGCGCAGCAGCCGGCCGAGCTCGGACTCCTGCATCGCGCGCGCCTGGTAGCGCGCGCCGCTCACCGCGCCCGCATGCATGCGGTCGTGCTCGGCGTTGTGGACGAGCAGGCGGCGCACGCCGCCGTTCATTGCGCAGCCGTGGCTGCACGCGTGATCGAGATCGGCGTCGTCGAGCGCCAGCAGCTGATCGACGGTGTGGGCAATCGACTGGAGCAGCTCGCGCGCCGCTGAGCGGGTGCCCGCGGACGTGGTGGACGCGGTGGACGTGGTGGTGTCGGTCATGGCATTGCCTCCTTGCGCGGTTAGGAGACGGAGCGTAGCGCGTGAGCGGGCGGCAGCACTCCGCCCAAGGGCCTGCTGAAAGAATTTGGGCGGAGCGCTGCGACCGGCCGGTCGCAAGCCCTGGACTACCGCGTGTCCCAGCGCGGGCGGCTGAGCCCTGCGTACTCGTACACCTGGCTCACGGCCAGGTCGGCATCGTTTCAGTCGCGCATCGCGCGCCGCAGCTGCGCGATGTCCGACGCATGCAGGCTGCCCACGGTGGCGGTGCGATTCATGCGCGCGAGCGCGCGACGGGCGGCGCGCCAGGCGCGCACGACACCGCGGCCGATGCCGTGCGGACGCGGCAGGCCGCGTGCCCGGTCGAGAGGGATCGTGTCGCGCAAAATCGGGTCCTCCGCTGGCGGACCGGGCTAGCATAACGGCGCGCCGTCCTGCAGGGCGCGCGTGGCTCCGGCCAGAGCCACGGCGATGCGGAGAGGATCAGGAAATGAGCCGTCCGCTGCCCCCCGCCGTGATCGACAATCTTGCTCGCTTCCGGCCGCGCTCGGATCTGGAGGCGATGCGACTGCACGTGGGTGGACTACTCGGGCGGGTCCCACCGCTCTTCAACGCGAGCGCGATGACGTTCGGCAGGCACGTGCTGATCCGCGCCCGCAGCTATCGCACCGACACGCCGTGGGGGCTCGCCCTGATCGCGCACGAGAGCGGGCATATCCCGCAGTGGCGCGAATTCGGCGCGATCGGCTTCCTGCTCCGCTACGGGCGCGGCCTGATCTCCAGTCGTTTCGATCACGACACGCATCCGCTGGAGGCCGCGCTCGTGCTCGAGCAGCGGCGGATTCGCGCCGCGCTCGAGGCCGAACGCGGCGCGTGATCGCGCGTACAGCGGGCCGCCGGTGCCGCCACGTACGATCGCGCCGATGACGCCCGCGCTCGCCACCGACCCCACTGTTCGGCTCCGCCGGCGGCTGAGCCGAGGGCTCGCCGCGGGGAGCATCGCGATCGTTGTCTTGCTCGCGCTGTTTGGGCTGGCGGCGAGCGACGGCGGTGGGCGGAACGACGGACCGGCGCCCGCGTTCGACCTGCCGCTGATCGGCGGCGGCCGCGTCACGGACGCCGCGCTTGTCGGCCGCGTCACCGTGATCAACGTCTGGGCCTCCTGGTGCGGACCGTGCCGGGAGGAAGCGCCGGTGCTCGCCCGCGTGTACGGAGACGTCGATCCGGCGCGCGTCGTGTTCCTCGGCGTCACCCGGAACGATCAGCCGGATGACTCGCGCGCATTCATCGAGCGCTTCGAGATCGCCTTCCCGAGCGCCGTCGGTGACGGCGCATTCGCTCGCGCCTATGGCGTGCGGGGCGTGCCGATGACCTACGTGATCGCGGCGGACGGCACGCTGATCGCCCGTCACTTCGGCCCGATCAGCGAGTCGCGCCTGCGGGCGTTGATCGCCGACGCACTCGCTCGGCCGCCCGCGGCCGGCCCGGCCGGCGCCTGATGCTGCCTGAGGCGATCACCGCGCGCGGCGAGATGGCATCCCTGCTGCTGACGGCGATCGTGCTCGTGCTCGCGGTGCGCCCGGTCGCCACGTTGACGGGGCTTTCGCGCGCGCTCGTCGGCGACCTGTTCTGGGCGGCTGGCGTCGGCTTCGTGATCGTCGGACATGTCGCGTACCTGGCCGTCGCTGCGCCGGAATCGCTGTGGGATCCGTTCGTGCTGATTCGTGTCCAGAGCGGGGTCGAGCCGCTCGCCGGCGCGGCGGCAGCCGTGGCCGTCTGGTGGTGGTACACACGTCGCTCCAGGGGCGCGCGCGCCGGGGCTGCGCTCGCGCTCACCGTGGGCATCGTGCTCGTCACGATCAGCTACGACGGGGCATGTGTGCTCCGCGACGCCTGTTACGGCGCGCCGGCGCCGGCGCCGCTCGGGTTCCCGATGGCCGGGCTCGCCGACGCGCGCGCCGCCACGCCGTTGATCGAGGCGGCCGTGCTGCTTGCGCTGCTCGCCGGCGCGGT
>JAQBZW010000246.1 GCA_027622315.1 Chloroflexota bacterium
CGTCCTGAGCCTGTCGAAGGCCCCCCGCGCGGCGCCCCTCGCCTCATCCGGCCGCCGCAGACGCACGGGCGGCCCCCACGCGGCGTGCGCGAGGCCGCCCCGTACGGGCGGCGTGGCCGGCCGTGGCCGCGGGGTACTATCACGCGCGGCCTCGCTACTCGGCGCGGCACCTGACCTGGAGGCTCCGCATGGCCGCGACAGTCATCTACGGCGAACACGCCACGCCGATCGCGAGCGCCCGCCCCGATGGCGACGACCTCTGGGTGGCCGCGGCCGATCTGCCGGCGGCGACCGGCTGGGAGCTCAAGCCGGAAGGCATCTGCCGCGACGAGCTGTGCATCCCCGTCGCCGGCGCACAGACGGCGCTCGTACGTGAGCAGGGCGGCGCGGCACTGGTGAACCTCGCCGGCTTCGCCCGGTACCTCGATCAGCCCGTCGCCCACGACGCCGCCGTCGGCGCGTGGTACTTCGGCGCACCGGTCGAGCAGCTGCGCACCCAACTGCGCTCGCTTGAAGCGCCCGACTTCGCGCTCCCCGATCTCGACGGCCGCATGCACCGGCTCTCGGACCATCGCGGGAAGAAGATCTTCCTGCTCGCCTGGGCCTCATGGTGAGGCTGCCGCTTCGACCTGCCGGTCTGGCAGGCCCTGCGCGAGGAGTTGAAGGACCAGAACTTCGAGCTGATCACCGTGGCGTGTGACACGAAGGGCCGTGAGGCCACCGAGCAGTTCATCGTGGCGGCGCAGCCGACGCATCCGTCGCTGATCGACCAGCATCACGTGGTGCCCGAGCTCTACAACACGCGCAACGTCCCCGCCGCGTTCTGGATCGATGAGGCCGGAATCGTGGTGCGCGCGAACGATCCGATCTACATCCAGCGCCGCAATCGCGAGACCGGCGAGAGCACGATCAACGAGCAATACCTCACGGCGGTACGGGACTGGGTGGCGAAGGGGCCGGCGAGCATCTACGTCACGCCGTCCGACGAGACCCAGCGCCGCATGGGTGAACAGGATGAAACGAACGCACAGGCGAACGCCCACTTCCGGCTCGGGGTCCACCTCCACGAACAGGGTCAGCGCGACGAGGCGATCGCTCAGTTCAAGCGCGCACACGAACTCCAGCCAGACAACTGGAACTACAAGCGCCAGGCGTGGAACCTCGGCGACATCGAGCAGGACTACGGCCTGACCATGCGCGAAGCATTCCAGGGCGGCATCCCGCTCTACCCGCCGCTCGAGTTGCCGGAGGCGCCCACCGGGTAGCCACGCGCCCGTCTCCGTCAGAGTGCGCGTCGCCGACGGCACGAATGCCCTCGGCGGGCGCGGCCGCCGTCCCGCACGGCTCGCTGATCCACCGCCGGTTCCGTGCACCGCTCCCGGCAAGCGGCGGCTGACAAGCCGCCTTGCACGGCTCGGCCGATGCGCGCCGCCGAGGGCACGGATGCCCCCGGCCGGGGCGGAACGCCGTCACACGGCTCGCCGACCCGCCGCCAATTCGGTGCACCACTCCCGGCAAGCGGCGGCTGAGAAGCCGCCTTGCACGGCTCGGCCGGCGGGTGCGGATCGTCGTCCAGCACGGCTCGCTCGTGCACCCGTCGGTTCCGCACCCCGGCCTGTCAGGCGAGGCTTGCCGTCATTCCGCGCTCTGCTCGGGCCTGAAGGCCTACGGAAGCGCGTCCACGAGGGCGCTCGCGAGCAGGTCGTAGCCGATTGCGCGCGGGTGCACGTCCGGCGATGCGTCGAGCATGTGCGTGGTCGCCGCCGCCGTGCCACGGAGTGCGGCCTGCCCGTCGGCGATCAGTGCACCGTGACGCGCACCGACGTCCCGCGCGACATCGTTGAGTGACGTGGTCGCGTCGTCGGCGCCGGCCTCGAGCCCGACGGCCCCACCGAAGCCGAGGCTGAACGGGTTGTACGTCAGCAGCACGAGGATCGGCGTCTCGCCGCCGACGGCGTCGCGGAGCGCGGAGACGATGCGTTCAAGGTTCGCCTCGTACGAAACGAGGGCGGCCACGAGCCGCGCCTGGCACGGCGCAGCCCGTACGTCGTTCGCGCAGTCGTTCGAGCCCAGGTGGCCGAGCAGGTCGTTCGCGCCGACGTCGAGCGTGACGTAGGCGACCTCGTGATCGTCGATGAAGCGACGGGCACGCGCGAGCTGCCCGTCGCTGATCAGCGTGCCGGAAGTCTCGCCCGCGACGCCGAAGTTGCTGAGCCCGTACGCCACCCCATCGCGGCCGGCGACCACCCTGTGAAAGCGTGACACGTAGCCCTCGCGCGGCTGGGTGACGCCGACGTTCGCTGCCAGCGAGTCGCCGAGCGCGACGATGTACGACGGCCCATCCGACTCGAGCGCGTTCACGTCGCCGGGGCCGAGCTGCTCCGGCGGCGGCGAGACGGCCCCGGCGAGGCTCGCGGCGTTCTGCTCGATCGCTGCGAGCAGCGACTGCGACGTGAGCAGTTCGCCGCCGGTTTGCGCGCCCACGATCAGCACACGGTCATTCCCGATCTCAAGCGCCTGCACGTCGGCGCCGGCGGCCGCGAGCCGATCGTTCAGGTTGAGCACGGTGTCCACGACGTCGCTCACCGCGCCGCGCGCGATCCCGGGCAACGAGAGGTTGCCCATCGAGACGTCATGGATGTCCAGCTCGATGCGGCCGGCATCCAGACTCGCGCCGATGCGGCCGCTGCCCTTCAGGCCGCCGCCCTTGAACGTCATGGTGAAGTCGACGACGCCGGGAAGATCACCTTCGCCGTCCACGATCGTCAGCTCCACGCTGCGAATCGGGTTGTCATCAGACTCGCGCAGGCTGTCCAGGAGGACGGCGACGAGTTCGTCGCGGGTGAGCTCGAGCCGGAAGCCGGCGACCTGCTGCGCAGCGTCGAGCTTCCGATCGGCGGAGGCGAGCGTGGTGGCGTTCGGCGAGTCGCTCTCTCCGGAGTTGGCGTTCAACGCACGCACAACCTGGAACGCGGTGAAGCCGAGGAAGCCGACGGCGAGCAGGAAGACGACCGCCTGCGCGCCGAGCACAGCACGCGCGACGCCGCCCCCCGCCCGCACCGCATAGATCGTGGCGGCGACGATCACGAGCACGACGATCACCGCGACCACGCTGCCGACGGTGAAGGCCGTCGCCACAGCCGCGAATAGCAGCGCAAGAATTCCCAGGAAGATCAGCAGCACGGCGATGGGGGCCTCCGTCCACGCCGGCCCCGCGCCGGTCGGGCGAGGCCGGGGGCATACTAGCGGCCGCAACCCTCCGCGGACGCCCTCGTGACCGGCATCCCGGCTACGCCGTCATTCGGTGATCGGCCCCGATGAGCACCCGGGGACGCCGCCGACCCACGCACTCTCGTCCCACAGCGCCGGATCTCCGGCGTAGCTCTCCCAGTCCGCCATCAGGCGCGTGAGCATCCCAAGCTGAGCCGCGGCGACGTCCGGCGCGAAGTACGCGTACGGGCAGACGTGCATTGGTCGCCCGTTCCCGGCCCCCGTCAGGATCCCGAGCTCAACGAGGCCGAGCCCCGAGTTGCCCTGGCTGTTCAACGCTCCGACCTCCGCGATCACCTGTCCGGCGGTCACCCGGTCGCCCACCGCGACGCGCGGATTCAGCACGTGCTCCGCCTCGACCACCAGGTAGCAGCCCGCCGGTAGCCCGTCGGGCCGAATCATCACGGAGACGTCGCCATACGTTGGCGTGCTCCACAGCTCGGAGATGCGATCGACGACGCCGGTCGCGGCGGCACGCACCGGCGTGCCGAGCGGCGCGAGATAGGTTGGCTGCGGGTTCGACTTGTCCTGTCCGCTCGACGTGATCGCCGCGGGCACCACGTAACCGAACTGCGTGTAGATCACGTTGCCCATCGTGCGCGAGACGAACTGGACGTCGCCTGCGCGACCGCTCGCGGCCTCGTACGGCGCGAGCTCGATCGGATGCCGGCGGAGCACCGGCACGACGCAGTCGAGCCCGACGCGCTGCTGCGCCGGGGCGGGCGATGCAGTGGGTGTGGCGGCTGGCGGGGACGCGCGGGTCGTGGTGAGGGCGGAAGCGCGCGGCGCCGGTGGTGTCCCGGCCGGAAGAGCGGTGGCCATGCCCGCCGACGGAGCGGCCGCAGCGGCGGACG
>JAQBZW010000247.1 GCA_027622315.1 Chloroflexota bacterium
GAGTACGCGCAGACCATGCGCGACATGAACTCGGGGCTGCGTGCCGGCCGGAACTACTCCTTCGACGACATTGTCGATCCGGGGGAAACGCGCGATCGGATCATTGCCCTCTTGCACCGCACGCCGCGCCGCCTACCGGACGTCAAGAAACACCCGATCGACACGGTCTGACGTTCGGCCGCGACGGCCCGCCTACCAGGTGTCGATCGGGTGTCGCTTCGATTTCGCGTCGAGCGACCGCTTCGTCATGCGCAGCATCGCAAGGATGCGGCCACGCGTTTCCGCGGGATCGACGACGTCGTCGAAGGAGTTGCGTTCGCGCACGCTGCGGGTGAAGCCGTCGTTGAGCCCCAGTTCGACCGTGGGCCATGCGAGTCGCAGGAGCGGCAGCGATCGCCCCTCGTTGTAGCCGGTCATCGCGAAGGAGCCGAGGCCCCCTCCTCGGCGGATCTGGACGCTGAAGAGCGGCACCGTGCGGTGATGGTGCGCGATCAGCGGTCGCGCGTGGTGGCGTGTCATACCCGGCCGGGCATTCGGGTCGTCCGGCTCCGAACCGATGACGAATCCGGGCGTGTCGACAAACGCGATCAGCGGGTAACCGTACGCATCACAGAGCTCCACGAAGCGCTGGATCTTGTCGGCGGCCGCGGCGTCGATCGCACCGCTGGTGGGTGAGTTCGGCTGATTGGCGAGCACCCCGACCGAGCGTCCGCCCATGCGTGCCAGCCCGGTAATCAACGAACGTGCGAAGTTTGGACGTAGCTCGAAGAGACCGTCATCGTCGACGATGGCGTCGATCACACCGTGCATGTCGTAGGTTCCTACGTTGGGCACGATCGAACGCACGCCGTCTGCGGTCGCCGATGGCTCGCCGGACGGCTCGTTCCGGTAGTACGACAGGTAGCGCTTCACGGCGGCAATCGCCGCCGGTTCGTCGTCGACCAGCAGATCGATGCCACCTCGCACGTCGTGCATTTCCACGGGCGCCAGCTCCTGCGGTGTCAGCCGCAGGCCTAGCGCAGCCTCGACGAGCGGCGGTCCGCCCATGCCGATCGCGGAGCCGCGGGTCGCGACGAGGAAGTCTGAGAAGCCGGCGATGCTGGCGTGTCCGGCGAACGACGGTCCGGAGACGATCGACATCGTCGGGACCCATCCGGACAGTTCGGCCATGCCGTCGAACAGTCCGAGCCGTCCGATCGGGTTGCCGAGACTGACGACAGGTCCGCGATTCCGCCCGGGCACCTGCGCCCGGCTGCCGCCACCGTCGGCGAAGCAGATCACTGGCCAGCGGTGCTCGTAGGCGATCGAGAAGAGCCGGGTCAGACGGCCGGCGCCGTAGCCTCCTCCGTGATCCGTGAAGTCGGTGGAGGACGCGACCACGGGTTGCCCGTCGACGGCGCCCGCGAAGTCGACGCCTCCCGTGGTCGGGATCCACTCGCCCGTGTCCAGCCGCCGGCCCGAGAGGATCCCGTACTCGACCGCCGATCCGGGATCGAGCAGCGCCTCGATCCGCTCCCGCGCGGTGAGGTGCCCGGCTGCGTGCACCACTGCCACCGCCCCGGGCCGCGCGGCGTCCGAGGCCTGCCCCCGAGCGGCCATGACGCCATCGATGAGAGTGTCGTCCATTGAAACCCGTTCTGGATCGGAGAACTGCGCATCGCTGTGAGGCCGACCACCCCGCACCGAAGTGCGGACACGCGTGCCTGCGTCTCAACTTCGGCAGCGGAACGCTGGCGCGACGGTAGATCAGATCGCAGTCAACATAAGGGCCGGCTCAATCGCCGACCCCCATGCCCCAGAGGGAACTGGAGCGAGACCATAGCATATGTATCGCACAGCCCATCCCCGCGTGACGACGGACCAATCGTCGCACTCGGGGCGGGCCGGCGGCAGGGGCCTGCCGCAAGCGGGAGCCGATCAGCCACGCTTCGTCGCGGAGGTCAATCGAATGGTCGAGAGGCCGGTGGTGCTGGTGTCTGAGGGCGCCTCCGGTGCACCGTCCCCCCGCACTGCGCGTGATCGCTCGCGGGCGCAGGCGCGGGCGTGCCTACGATCCGGCCGTCCCACTCGCACTCGGCTGAAGCGCCAGGACGAGGGCTCGCAGGGCCCCCTGACCGATTGCGCGGAGCCGCTGAGTCTCGGCCGAGAAGCTCTGGCTGTGCGGCGATGCGAGGCGGAGTGCCTGGCGGGTCGGGGCGTTCCTGCGGGGCCTGAAGCGAGTCTGCTGACACCACATAACTGGGGCGGTGTTGCTCGGGGTCGCAGATTCGGGGGCACAGCGCTCAGGCGGAGATACCTGCCAGTGTGGTGGTCTGAGACGCGGGAGGGTGCGGTGCGGTTTTCAGATTCAATGCGGGGCAGCCCACCGTTTGACCTTGCCCCGCACCACGCCGGCCAGACCGAGCTCACGCATCAGCCGCGCCACGGTGCAGCGCGCGACCGGGATGCCCTCGCGCTGCAGCTGGCGCCAGAGCTTGCGCACGCCATAGACGCCGAAATGCTCGCCGTGAACGTGGCGCAGCTTCACCTTCAGCGCCTCGTCACGCACCCGCCGTGCCGAGAGCGGTCGCTGCCTCGCGGCGTAGTAGCTGGCGGGGGCGACCTGCAGTGCTCGGCAGATCGGCTCGACCCCGAACCGCTCGCGGTGACTCTCGCTGAAGTGCGTCACTTCGGTAGTCGCGGGTCGAGCTCCCGCGCGAAGAAAGCTGAAGCAGCGCGGAGAATTTCGTTGGCGCGCCGCAGCTCGCGGTTCTCGCGCTCGAGCACCTTGAGCCGCTCCCGCTCGTCGCTGGTCAACCCCGGGCGCGCGCCGGCGTGGACTTCAGCGGCCCGCACCCAGTGGCGCAGCGTCTCGGCCGTCATCCCGAACTTCGCGGCGATCGAGGTGATCGTCGCCCACTGCGAGGGGTGCTCTGCCTGGTGCTCGAACACCATGCGGACGGCCCGCTCGCGAATCTCTGCTGGATACCTGCCTCGGTGTGTCATCGCTCCATCCTCTCAAGAGGTGGAGCCTCCAACTTTCCCGGGGCGGTTCACAGAGCCACTGCACGCTGGTACTCGTGCCGTCACTGTTCCTCGTCGCTCAGGTCATGCAGGAATGGACAGCCAACTGCCGCAGGCCGTTCGAGTTCCTCGCGGTGTGTTCTGACGAAACAGTCGTCGCCAAGCAAGAAGACCGCTTCGTCGCCAACGTGAGTGAGATCGGCGTGCCCGTCACAACCGATCCGGGACGCATCCATCACCCCTTCAGTGCTGCAAGCAGGCACGCCGAGACGGCACACCCCGATCGTCGGGCTTCTCGCATACGTGACAGGGGGCCGTCAACATTGCGCCAGTGATCACAAGCAGCTCGCGACGCTGGGCCTACGCCTGCCGACCGGCTTCTCGCCTGCCGACCCAATACCGCCGCCGCACGTAAGCGGCGCTCGCGCCGCGTCACTTCGCCTCTCCAGGAGACGCTCTCCTCAAAGGCAGAGGCCCCACACTGGGGGCCTCCGTTCAGTTCACGGAAAATCTGCGACTAGCTCCGGGCAACTCCTCCGGTGAGCGTGGGGTGCCAGTCGAACCGGAGCCAGCCGTTGTAGTACTGGTCGATGTACTGCAAGTCAGCGAAGCTCTCCGCCTCCACGACCATTACGCCTGGGTCCTCGCCGCCACTGATCTGCCACGAGCCAATCAGCTTGCAGGTCGCGGGCAGGCTGCGCGGGAAGCCGAAGATCTTCTTCTGGAGCTCAGGTGTCGGTGCGCCGGTCTTGCGCACCGCGTCGAAAATCAACTCGGGACTCGCAGGGCGATAGAAGCCGACGTACGTCGTTGCCACGATTCCTCCTCACAAGGTCACGTTGAATGTCCACCACTCGTCACCGAGCCCGCAGTCTACCCCAGCGTCAGGAGCCGTGTTGGAGCGGATGTTCTATCCTCTGCCGTCGGGCAGTCCGCTTGTGTACCCACAGATGTACCCACGGGGTCGTGGGACTCGGTGGTGTTCGGGGGTGTTTAGGGGCGTTTCTGAATCTGTGCGGGGTACCACGAACGGGGGGATGTCCCGCTGAGCGTGGAACTTTGGTGACGGTCCCTGTGTTGGTGACTATGCCACTTCCTTCTCGGCAACGGACCGATCCGGT
>JAQBZW010000248.1 GCA_027622315.1 Chloroflexota bacterium
GGCCTGGCGGGAGCGGTAGCGCGCCCGGGACGCGCGCGATGGGGACGCGCATCGCGCGTGGCGGTCGCGGGGCGCATATATTCCGCGGCAATGCTGATCACCACCGAGCGTTTCCCTGCGCTGCAGTCGGTCGACTTCCGGCGGCTGTTCGTAGCCGGGTTCTTCACCGCCGCCGCGCGCTGGGCAATGCTGCTCGCGCAGGGCTGGCTTGTGTTCGAACTCAGCGGATCGGCGGCGTGGGTGGGCGCGGCGACCTTCGCCGGCCTGTTCCCGTTCGTGTTCGCCGGCCCGATCGCCGGCGCAATCGCCGATCGCGTCGACCGGCGACAACAACTGCTCGTCGCGACAGCAGTGGCGATCGTGCCGGCCGTCGCGCTGGCGGTGCTCACGATCACGGATCTCGTGGTGGTCTGGCACGTCGTCGTGCTCGCGCTGGTTGTCGGCATCGCCCAGGCCAGTGCCGTGCCGGCCACGCAAGCACTGCTGGCGAACGTGGTGCCGAAGGAGCACCTGCTGAACGCGATCTCACTCTCATCGATCGCGCAGTTCGGCTCGCGCATCGTCGGGCCGCTGTTCGGCGCCGCCCTCCTCGCGTCGCTCGGGACGAGCTCGATTTTCGTGCTCTCGTCTGTGCTGCTGGTGGCCAGCCTGTTCGCGGTTTCGCGTGTGCGTTTCCGGCGGCCAACGGACACCCCGTCACTGCGGGCGATCGCCGTGCTCCGGACGGTGGGCGCCGATCTCCGCGAGGCGTTCGCTTACGTCGAGTCCGATCGACGCGTGGCGATCGTGATCGTGCTCGTTTCGCTGCACTGCGGCCTGACGATGGCGTTCGACTCGATGATGCCGACTCTCTCGACCATGGTCGGCGGGGCGCGCGGGACCTACAGCGCGATCCTCGTGAGTATCGGCAGCGGCGCGGTGATTGGCACGGTCGGGCTCTCCATGCTGCGCGCACCGCGCGTGCAGGGCGGTGCGCTGGCGTTTGCCGGTTTCGGTTCGGCGATCGCCATGATGCTGCTTGCCTTTGCCGACACGCCGGCGCTCGTGGTGCTGGCGGCGGCGGGGACCGGCGCCACCCAGGCGAGCTACATGGCGCTGTCGACCACGTACCTCGCGCAGATCGTCCCGGACATCCTCCGCGGCCGGGTGATGGCGCTGTACTTGATGATGGCAGCCGGCAACATGTCGCTGCTCAACTTCGGATTCGGCTGGGCGTCGGACATCATCGGCGTGCGGCCGCTGCTCTTCTTCCCGGCGGTGATCTGGCTCGCCATCTTCGTCGCAGCCGCTCTCGGCCTCAGCGATGTCCGCCACCTGATTCGTCGCGGCAGCTTCCTCGAGCCGATCGAGATCAGCGCAGGGGCGGCCGCGGGCGGGTAGCCGGGGCCCCGCAGTCGGACCGCGGGTGCAGGCGGCCGTCCAGGCGCTGCGAGCGCATCGCGCCACACTGTCACTGCGGCGCCGGCGCGGTACGGGGGCAGGATGAGCCGACGTATCGAGCGCTTGCTGCGGTCAGCGACGGTTGCCGTCCTGTCAGCCGCTGTGCTCAGCGCATGTTCCGCCAACGACGCCGGCAGCAACGTGCCCCCGTTTGCCGCTCAGATCATCGCGCTCGTTCAGGCCCGCGACGCCGTTGGGCTGACGGCGCTCGCAGAGCTTCAGTCGCGCGCCTGTGAGGTCAGCGTCGAGTCCGACAACCAGTGCGCTGGGAGGGACCCTGCAGGGACCATCTACCGGGTGTTTCCCGCCGCCGCGTGCGAGGGGTACTGGACCCGAAACGTGGGCCTGCTCATGGAGGCCGCCGTGAAATCCGCGGGGCCCCCTGACGCCGTTGCCCGCCCTGGCACAGTGCCACAGTGGGCGATCGATACCGATTACCCGTACGGGAACCAGGTCGTGATCTTTGAGGCGCTGACCGACAAGGCTATCCCGCAGGCCGTCGCGTTGTATCTCGATACCAAATCCGTGCGAATCGTCCACGCCCAGATCGGATGTCGCAGGGCGGATCAATTCCTCGAGCCCGGATCGTTCGAAGAGGCCCCAACCGTGATTTGGAGGGCGCCGGTCGACAGTTGACGCGCTCGCTGCGTCCGGCATCGCCACGATCCTTGCTGCGTTGAGCGCTCGCGACGCTGCGAAGGCGCCGAGCGAAGCCTCGTGCGCGTTCAGTCCGACCGGGCGTGCAGGCGCCCGTCCCAGCGCAGCCAGCGGATCGTGCCGCTGTGATCGCGGATGAACTCGCCGCGCCGCACGAGCGCGGGCTCCTCGATCGTCGCGATCTGATCGTCGGTGATCTGGCCGAGGCGTACGGGCGGCGGGGCGGCGCCCGGCACGCGGCCAGGCCGGGTGTGCGGCGCGACGTGGAGCATCAGCGTTCCGTCCGCGACGCGAAGCGCGACATCCTTGAGCACGCCGGGGTATTGGCCGGCGTACTCGCGCAGCCGCTCCTTCGCGATCTCGCGCACCGCCACCGGCTCGGCGCGAGCGTCGAGTACGCGCTCGAGCAGCCACGCCGTGAGCACCCGCGCGAGCGCGCCGCCGGAAGCGCCGTTCGTGAGCACCGTGAAGCCGAAGCGCTCCGGCGGCACGAGCACGATCTCGGAGAGCTGCGCGTTCGTCTCGCCGCCGTGGCTGATCACGCGCTGGTCCCCGACGTCGTTGAGCTGCCACGACAGACCGAACGCGTCGCAGATGCTGCCCGCGCGCACGTGCTCCCGTTGCATGTCGCGCATCGCGGCCGCCGGGAGCACGCGCGTGCCGTCGGCCGCGCGGCCGTCGCCGAGCTGGAAGCGCAGGTACGCGAGTTGGTTGCGCAGATCCGAGATCACGCCGCCGTGCGCCATCGCCGCGCGCTCGAGCGCCCACGGGCGCGCGACCATCGGCGCGCCGTGCTCGATGCGATGGCCGACGGCCACGCGCTCCGAGATCACGTCCTCGGGCAGCTCGAAGGCGTGCGTCATGCCGAGCGGCACGAGCAGCTCGCGCGCAAGCAGCCCGTCGAACGGCGCGCCGTTGCCGAGCACCTCGACCAGCCGGCCGAGTACGGCGAAGCCGGCATTGCTGTAGGCGAAGATCTCGCCCGGTGGCGCCTGGTGCGGGACGTTCGGCAGCAGCTCGACGAGTCGCGCGAGCGCCCGGTCGCCGCGCTCGCCCACCGCGTGCATGAGGAAGTGATCGCCGGCAAGGCCGCCTGTGTGCGTCAGCAGATGCCGTGGTGTGAGCCGCGCTGCCCAATCGTCGTTCGCGAGCGTGAAGTCGAGATACGTGCGTAGCGGCGCGTCGAGATCGAGCCGCCCTGCGGCGACATGCTGCATGAGCAGCGTCGCGGTCATCGTCTTCGTGGTCGACCCGATCTGGAAGAGCGTGTCGGGCGTGACCGGCAGCGGGTGATCGACGTTCGTGACGCCGAAGCACAGCGTGAGCTCCTCGTCACCATGCACGACGCCGAGCGCGCCGCCCGGGATCCGCCGCCGCGCCATTTCGTCGCGGACGAGGGAGTCGAGGTCGCGGGAGAGGGATGTGAGTGTCATGTCCGTCGCACCGCCTGCTACCCCACGTCCACTCGCAGCCCCTCCCGTGCGCTGAGGCGCACGGCGTCGAGCAACTGCTGACACGCGAGCGCGTCGTCGAAGCTGGGCGCGGGTGAGGTGCCCTCGCGGATGCCGCGCTCGAACTCACGTACGAGCAGACGGAAGGCGACGAGTCGCTGATCGCGATCGTCCTCGAATGGGCGAAAGCGCTCCGGCATCGCGAGGGGGGCGAGCGCGCGGTCGCTCCCCTTCGCGGCGTGCACGATGCCGTCGGGCTCAGGGTTGGGGCCGCGCTGTGTCGCCTGGAGCACGCCATCGCTGCCGGCGATCGTGATGCGCGCGCCCTGGCCGGGTGAGACCGCTGACGAGGCGGTCATCGTCGCGATCACGCCGTTCGCGAAGGTGAGCGTGAACGAAAAGGCGTCGTCGGCGTCCGCGCGCACGGGCGCGAGCGTCTCCGGGTCGCGGCGCTCGGGGCGGAGCGTGGCGAGCGTGCCGCTCGCCGTCGCCACGTCGCCGAACCAGTGGCGGAAGCCGTCGATGTAGTGCGAGCCGAGCGCGCCGAGCAGCCCGCCACCCTCGGCGGTCCACG
>JAQBZW010000249.1 GCA_027622315.1 Chloroflexota bacterium
GTTGCTCGCCGGCAACGCGTGCGTGGTCGTCGCCTCGCCGGCGCTCTCGGGCGTGATCGCCGCGCTGCGTGAGGCGGGCCTGCCCGCCTCCGCGCTCGCGACGCTCGATGGCGATGCGGGCGGGCTGCTCACGCTCGCGCAATCGCCGGAGGTCGCCTTCGTCGCCACGGACGCCGCTGGTGCGTTCGCGCACGCGATCTACGCGGCGCTCGGCCCCACGGCCGAGGGCCAGCGCGGGCTCAAGGCGCTGTGCTCACCGCTGGACGGTCCGCAGCCGGGCGAGCCCGGCTTCGCGCGACGATTCGCGTGGGTGAAGGCGATCGCCGTGCGCACACTGCGCCACGGCGCCGATCTCGCGCTCGACGTCGACGACGACACGGATCCCGTCGACCGCAACCCCTGACGGCTGCGCGTGGCGAACCGCCGGCGTCGTATGGCGGCCTACGGCGTGACGATCACGCGGCCGCGCATGCCGCCGTGCAACGTGCACAGGTAGTCGAAGCTCCCCGCCACGTCGAAGCGGTGAAGAAAGCTGCCGCTGCCCTGTACCTCCGACGCGAAGCCGTCACCGACCACGTTGTGGGCACGCTTCGCACCGCTCCAGTCCCAGGTCACGTCGGTCCCCGCTGGCACCTGGATCACACGCGGGTCGAAGCGGTTGTCGCGCACAGCGACAGTGGTCACGCCGGCGGCGGGCGTGTCGTCGTCGAGCGAGGCGCCGAGGCACCCGCCGAGCGCGGCCGCAGCGACGACTGCGAGCAGCAGGGCGCCCAACACGCGCCCCCACCCGCGCACCTTCGTTCGCTCACGCATCCGCATCCGTGGCTGCGGCGCCACGGGCGCGGCGGCGCTAGCCACCGTCGCCGGCGAGCGCTCGGCCCAGCCGATCCGCCTCAGCCGCGGCGCGATCGAGACGCTCGGCGAGCGCCGGGGGGAGGGTGTCACCGGCGAGCTCGGGCGCCGTCGCGTAGATCCCGATCGCCACGGACACGCCGCCGAGGCTCGCAACGAGCGGCCGCATGGCGTGATCGACGGCGAGCAGATGCCCCTGCGCCGCGCCGGTGGCGACGAGCACGCACGCCTTGCCGGCCAGGTAGTCGGGTGGCATGAGGTCGAAGAAGCACTTGAGCAGTCCGGAGTAGGTCGCTCGATACATCGGCGTCGCAACGACGAGCACCTGCGCTGCTCCCGCGAGCGCGACCGCCTCGCCGGTGGTCGCGTCCTCGACACGCCCGAGCAGGGCGTCCGCCGCGAGTGCGCCGAGGTCGATCACCTCGGTCCGCCATCCCCGATCGCTGAGCCGTGCGAGCACCGCCTCGGCGAGACGCCTGGAGCCCGACGTGGGTGAGGGGCTACCCGGAACGGCCACGGCGAGCGGGCCCGCGGATCGGGGACGTTCGGCCAATGTGCTTCTCCTCGCGGACCGCGACCATCCCCCAATCGGCTCTCGGCCGCAAGCGGACACGGACATCGGCCCGACGATCGCAAGCATCGAACACGGCGATCGAGACGCGCCAATAGAACAGGACCATCACATGACGACGTTCGCCACGATTCGTGACCAGCTTCCCGAGCTGACCGCCGGTGGGCAGCCCCTCTTGACCGTGTCGCTCGATCTCGATCCCGGCGCCGACGGCATTCCCGCGGCGCCGCGAGTGCTGGCGCAGGCGTGGCGGCACGTCGAGGAACAGACACCGGTGGCGCACGACACGCGGCGTTCGATCGAGGAGGACCAGGCGGCCGTTGAGTCGGCGATCGCCGGCGCGATCGCGGGCGGCGCGCGCGGCTACCTCTATATCGGATCCGCAGCCGCGGGCATCCGTTTCGAGCTCGAGACGCCGCAGCCATTTCGCAACGCGGCCACGCTGCTCCGCGTGCCGTGGCTGTTCGAGGTCGTGCGCTACGACTACCTGTCGCGGCGTTCCGTTTCGCTCGTCATGACCACGATCGACGAGATGCATGCGTTCCGCGTGCATTACGGCGATGTCGTGGAGCGCACTGACATCGAACACGATGCATCCGCGGTCTCGTCCACCCATGGCCGCACCAACCGCCAGAGCGGCGTCGCCGCCGCGCCAGGCGGTGGCCTCGCGGGCGGACACGGGTGGGGCCGCATCGAGAAGTCGGTGCTCGCCCACCGAGCGCGCTTTGCCGCGGATGAGGCAGCACGCCTGACTGACTTCATCGGTGACGATGACATCGTGCTGATCGCGGGCGCCGACCAGCCGCGGGCGGAGCTGCTCCAGCATCTGCCGGCCTCAACGGTCGAGCGTGCCACGCTCTTGCCGCACGTCGCGCCGACGGCATCCGAACAGGAGCTCGCGGATCAGGCGATGGCGCTCGCGCGCGAGGCGCAGCTCGTCGCCGCTGATCGCGAGGTCGAGGGCTGGCTGACGGGCGATCACCGTGATCGCGCCGTCTCGGGCATCGGCGCGCTGCGCGCGGCCAGCGACGAGGGGCGGCTCGGACGCCTGATCCTGCACGAGCAGGCGGTCACTCACTTCGGCACCGCCGACGATGCGCGGGTCCACCCCGGCGCGGTCGGCGACGATGAGGCAGTGAACGACCTGCTGCGCAGCGCGCTCACGCACGGCGTCGAGTGCGCGATCACGCGCAGCGACGCGGTGCTCGAGCGATACGAGGGGGCCGTCGGCGTTGCGCGCTGGTAGTCGCGCCTAGAAGCCGTCGGGGCAGTACGGGCGGTACTCCGTTGCGAACAGGCGGTCCGCGGTGACGAGCGCCGCCGGGGCGCGGCCCTCGAGCTGTCCCCAGCGCGCGAGCTGGCTCGCCGAGTACTGACCGCTGGCGAGCATCGCGAGGCTGCGCGCCGGCAATGTGATGTCCGCGCCATCGGACGTTCGCGTGACGCCGGCCGAGTTGCCGTCGGTCTCCAGTCGGAAGGTCGCGTCGTTCCAGTCGCAGAGCTCGTCGCGGACCGCGAACGTGATCGTTCCCGCCTCCGCGTAACGCCGCTGCGCCAGGGCGCGCTCAACATCAACGATGCGCATCCAGATCGCGTCCATCGTGCGACGCCGCAGCGCGCGCGGCTCGAGCATCAGCGCCGGTGCCGGGTCGTCCTCCGCGGCTCGCATCTGCACCCGCTCCACGAGGTCGTGGGTACGGATGTACGCCCACAGTCCTCGGAACGCGTCGAGGTCTGCGGCGAGGAACTCGTGAACGTTCATGACCTGGTCGGGCGAGGGCTCGAGCGGGCGATCGAGCTCCTTCGTGCCGTAGACGACGTATCCGGTGGGATCACCTGCGCCGTTGCGGTAGATCCCGACGTACCGCGGCTCCTTCGTTCGCGCGCGCAAGAGATAGCGCCACGCCCAGTCCATGCGATCGAGCGCGAGCGTGCGCGGGGCGGCGTAGGTCGCGTAGGCCCGGCGCAGATCCGGTTCCGCCTCGTCGAGCGGTGTGAGGCGGACGGCCCCGGTCGGCGGTGGACCATCGACGAGTGCGGCCTGGCGCGGATCGAAGTCGTATCGCGCGAGCGTGCTCGCCAGCCCGTAGCCGTACCGCTGGTAGATCGCGCCCATGCTCGCCCACAGGATCGCGACGGTCTGCCCGCGCTCCCGCTGCTCGCGGAAGCCCTGCTGGATCAATCGCCGCAGTAGCCCCCGCCGCCGGAACTCGGGATCGGTCCCCACGTCCGTGACCCCGGCGACAGCGACGGGAGATCCGTTCCAGCGCATCGTGAAGGGAATCGCAGCGCTGACGGCAGCGAGCCGCCCATCGACGAAGGCGCAGGTCGTCCACTCGGGCAGCATCGGATCGTCGCGGAGATCCTCTGCGTCGCGTTCGCCCTCTGCGAACACGTAGGTGCTGATGCGACGGTAGGCGGCCATCTCGTCGGCACGCACGGCGCGAATCTCGATCGTCACACGTCCCCCCTCGCGCTGTTGGTGCGAGCGCACCGAGCAGGCTAGCGCGCCGACAGCGGGTCGGGAGCTTCGGTGCGCTCCGCATGCGATCGCCAGACTCCGATGGCGAGCACTGCGAGGGCCCCCAGCCCGATCGCGAGCGTGAGGGCGGCCCGCGCGTCGATCGCGTCGCGGCCGGCGACAGAGAGCGGCGTGAGCGCGACGCGCAGCAGCGCGAGGCCGGCGACGAGCGACGCCG
>JAQBZW010000250.1 GCA_027622315.1 Chloroflexota bacterium
CAGACGATACACGCGCACGCGCGTCGTCGCCGCGCGTGCGGCGACGTGCCCGCCACGAACGTGACGGGTAGCATCGCGCCACGAACCTACGGCCACGCACGCGACGGAGGAGGCGACACGTGAGACTGGGACTGCTGGCGGGCATGGGCCAGGATTGGCGCGAGTCGCTCGAGAAGGTCAAGATCGCCGAGGGCCTCGGCTACGAGCTCGTGGCGACGGGCGAGGCATGGGGCCCCTCCTCGATCCCGTGGCTCTCGATCCTCGCCACCAACACCTCGAAGATCACGATCGGCACGTCGATCCTGAACGTCTTCTCGCGCACGCCCGCCGCGCTCGCGCAGGAGTTCTCGATGATCGACCAGCTCTCCGGCGGTCGCGCCATGCTTGGCCTCGGCTCATCCGGTGCGTTCGTGATCGAGCACTTCCACGGCGTGCCGTTCGATCGCCCCCTGCGTCGTCTGCGCGAGTACGTGGAGATCTTCAACATCCTGATCGCCGGCGAGAAGCTCGACTACGACGGCGAGATCTTCAAGATGAGCCGCGGCTTCCAGCTGAACTACGACCGCCCGCGCACCCACATCCCCGTCTTCATCGCGGCGATCACGCCGAAGTCGATCCGCCAGACGGGCGAGATCGCGGATGGCATCCTGCCGATCCACTGGCCGAAGTCGGAGTTCGAGACGTTGCGCGGGCAGCTCGCCGAGGGCGCCCGCGCCGCCGGCCGCGACGCCGCGGCGATCACGATCGCACCGCAGACGAACTTATTCGTCACGGACGGCTCGAACGACGAGGAGCAGTGGCGCGCCGCGCGGCAGCCGTTGCATCACTACATCAATCGCATGGGCGTCTTCTACTGGCAGATGCTCTCGCGCAACGGCTTCGAAGGAGAGGTCGGTGCCTCGCGCGTAGCGTGGTCAAACCGCGACCTCGAGGGTGCCATCAACGCCATCTCGGACGACATGGTGCGCGAGATCCAGGTGATTGGGCCGGTCGAATCGGTGCGCGAGCAGTTGCAGGAGCGGTCGGCGCTGGGCGCGGATCTCCAGCTGCTCTATATGCCGCCCGGCGACGTGAAGGCGGTGGGCAAACGCCTCGAGGCACTGATCTGGTAGCCGCGAACCGCAGACGCGATGCTAGCCCCCGCCCCCACCAGGGCGGTGCTAGCATCGCCGCCATCGGCGCGCGACACGTGCCGTGACACGCAGCCTCGACACCGAGCGGAGCGCAAGATGACGCAGACACAGAGCCGGGTGGACGAGTACCTGTCACGCGGGCTGCGTCACCTCTGGGTGCAGACTCAGCAGTACAACGATCTCGCGAAGGACGACGGCTTCGTCGTGATCAACGGCGGGGACGGGATCTACGTCAGTGACATCAAGGGCCGTCGTTTCATCGACGCGATGTCCGGGCTGTGGGTCGTGGCCGTCGGGCACGGGCGCACGGAGCTCGCGGACGTCGCGAAGCGTCAGATGGAAACGCTCGCGTACGCGAACCCCTTCGCCTACGCGACCGAACCGGCCGTCGACCTCGCCACCAAGCTCGCCGAGATCACGCCACCGAGCATCCAGAAGGCGTTCTTCGTGAACTCCGGATCGGAAGCCGTGGAGAGCGCGATCCGGATGGCGAAGCAGTATCACTTCAACAACGGCGAACGTCGCAAGACGAAGGTGATCGCACGCATCGGCTCGTACCACGGCACGACCGCGATGGCGATGAGCGTCAACGGCGCGGCCTACATGAACAAGAAGCCATTCGAGCCGCTCGTCCCGGGCGTGATCCACGTCGAGAACATCAACTGCGCGCGTTGCCCGTTCGAGAAGACGTACCCGGAGTGCGAGGTCTTCTGCGCGCGCCATGTTGAGGACGAGATCAAGTTCCAGGATCCGGCGACGATCGCCGCGATCATCGCCGAGCCGATTTCGACCGCGAACGGATGCTGGGTGCCACAGCAGGAGTACTGGCAGATCCTGCGCGACATCTGCGACCGCCACAACATCCTCCTGATCGCGGACGAGGTGATCGACGGCTTCGGCCGCACGGGCAAGTGGTTCGGCATCCAGCACTACCCGATCGAGCCGGACATCATGACCGTGGCGAAGGGCATCTCCTCCGGATATGCGCCGATCTCCGCGGCACTCGCTTCGGACAAGGTCGCGGAGGCCTTCGTGGGCGACCGGCAGGACGCGTTCGTGGGCGGCATCACGTGGGGTGCGAACCCCGTGTCCTGCGCGGTGGCGCTTGCGAACATCGAGATCATCGAGCGCGAACGGCTGGTCGAGAACGCCGAGAGCGTGGGCGGCCACCTGGCGAAGCAGCTTCAGGAATTGCGCACGCGGCACAAGGTGATCGCGGACACACGCGGCATCGGGCTCATGCACACGCTCGAGATGAAGCGCAATCCCGAGACCGGTGAGGACTTCCGCGAGGACGACAACGTGTCCGCGCGCATGCCCGAGTTGCTCAAGCAGCAGGGCATCCTGGCGCGCGCGGGCGCGGCGATCTCGATCGCGCCGCCGCTCGTGATCAACCGCGAAGAGGTCGATGCCCTGATCGACGGCCTCGACCAGGCGATCGGTCAGCTCGAGCAGGATCTCCAGATCGCCTAGCCGGCGACGAGCGGGCGACCGGGTGATCCTCGTCGCGGCTACCCGCTCGCGACGTCGACGATCGGCGTGGGAGGCGACGGGGGCGTGATCCCGTGGCCGGGGCGGTCGCTGCGGTACGACCGCAGCTCCGGGATGCGCCACGCGATCAGGGCGACCACGAGCAGGCAGCCCACGCCGCCGCTGACCACGGCGAACGTCGCCGTGGTCAGCGCCGCGACCACGCCAGACTCGACGGATCCCAGCTGGTTCGACGCGCTGATAAAGACCGAGTTCACCGCGCTCACCCGCCCGCGCAGTGCATCGGGCGTAGCGAGCTGGATAGTCGTGCCGCGCATGACCACGCTCAGTTGGTCGGCCATGCCGACCGCCATGTACGCGGCCACCGAGAGCGGGAACGACCGTGAGATGCCGAACAGCATGGTCGCGACGCCGAAGGCAGCGACGGAGAGCAGCAACGCCTGTCCCGCTCTGCGTACGGTCGGTGCTGCGATCAACACGAGCGACATCAGCAGCGCTCCGGCCTCGAGCGAGCCGGAGAGCACGCCGTAGCCGACCGGGCCGGCGTGCAGGATGTCGACTGCGTAAATCGGGAGCAGGGCCTTCGCGCCGCCGAAGAGCACGGCGAACATGTCGAGGCTCATCGCGCCCAGGAGCACCGGCTGCTGCCGGACGAACACGATGCCCTCTCGGATCGCGGCCACGGTGACGCGGCCGCGGGTCTCCGCGGCCGGTACGCGCATGGGGAGCAGGGCCGCGAGCGCGACGACCAACAACACGCCGTGCGCCACGTACACCGAACCGACGCCGGCCGTTGCGATCAGTCCGCCGGCGACAGCCGGCCCGGACACGAACGCGAGCGACTGAATCGTCGAGTTCAGCGTGATCGCCTTCGTGAACAGCTCGCGAGGGACGATCTGCGGAAGGAGGGCCTGGCGGGCCGGGTTCTCGAACGACGAGGCGAGTCCGGTGAGCACCACGATGACGTAGAGCAACGGAATCGTGACGACCCCGCCGGCGAGCGCCGCCAACATGATCGCCGTGCAGGCCAGCGGCACCGTCTGCGAGAGCAGGATGATCGTGCGCCGGTTGTAGGCGTCCGCGGCTGCCCCACCCACGAGGCTCACGCCGAGCGCGGGCACGAAGCGCGCGAGCCCGATCAGCCCCAGTTGGAGCGCCGATCCCGAGATCGCGTAGACCTGCCAGGCGATCACCGCCTGGAGCAGCGTCTGCGACATCCCTGATGTGGTGCGGCTCAGTGCGAAGAGGCGAAATGCGGGCACCCGGAGGGCGGCGAGTGGGTCATCCGCGGTGCGTCGGGTCATGCTACTCGCTGCGTGTGGAGGCCCTCGGGAGCGCGCATCGTAGGGCGCAGCGACGGCAACGGCATGCGCTGGCGGGGCGCCCGCGGGGGCGCCCGCCCTCGCCCCGGCCGGCACGCACCGCGTG
>JAQBZW010000023.1 GCA_027622315.1 Chloroflexota bacterium
CCCACGACCCCTTCCTGTCCACCGCGATTCTCTCGCTCGCGGTGGATCTGTTTCAGGGGGTCAGGTCAGATCCCCTACGCGGCGGGACCGGCAGGCGTATCCGCCGCGGCTGCGCGCTGCCGGCCGCGCGCGTAGCCGCGTGCTGCGGGTACGCTCGGCGCATGTTTGCCGAATGGCCTGCCGAGACCGAGCGCACGCCGGACGCTGCGCTCGATCGCCGCGTCTGGGCGCTCGGAGATCTCGCGATCGGGCTCGCCATCCTCGGGCTCGGCTTCCTCGCAGTGATCGCGATCCAGGTGCTGCTCGTCGGGCTGGGCGCGGTTACCGACGCGGGCAGCATCGACGCACCGCGCGCGCTGCTGACGCTGAGCTTCGAGGCGCTGCTGGGGGTGGTCACGCTCCTGCTGGCGGTACGGCGCGGCCTCACGTGGCACGACATCGGCCTGCGGGTGCCGAAACGCTGGCGCTGGGTGGCGGCGACGCTCGTCGGGGTGTACGCCGCGCTCGTGGCATACCAGCTGGTGCTCCAGCTGCTCGCCCGGCTCGGCGTGGACACCTCACGTGTGAGCGGAGGCAACGAGCTCCCGGTAGGCGACGGCGCCTCGCTGGCGACCTGGATCCTGCTGGGCGTTGCCGTGGTAGTCGTCGCACCGATCGCCGAGGAGCTGTTCTTCCGCGGGCTGATCTTTCGTGCACTGGCGGGACGGATGCGGGTGCCCGCCGCCTACGTGCTCAGCGGGGTCGTCTTCGCCGCCTTCCATCTCAATCTCTCCGTGGTCGTGCCGTTCTCGGCGATCGGGCTGGTCTTTGCGTGGGCGTTCTGGAACTCGGGCTCGCTGTGGACGACGATGGTGGCTCACGCCGTGGTGAACGGGCTGAGCTTCACGATCGCAGTGGCGGGGGCAGTGCATTGACCGATCGAATCGCCGAGATGTTCGCGCGCACGCGCGCCGAGAAGCGCCCGGCGCTGCTCGTGTTCGCGCCCGCCGGCTGGCCCGAGTTCGACGCGACGGTTGAGATCGTGGAAGCCGCGATCGCCGGGGGCGCGGACGCCTTCGAGCTGGGGATGCCGTTCAGCGATCCGCTGGCTGACGGCGTGACCAATCAGGAGGCGTATCAGCAGTCGCTGGCGCAGGGCACCACCACCGCAACCGTGCTCGCGAACGTGCGCGAGCTGCGCGCGCGCGGGGTTCGCGCACCATTACTGGCCATGGGATACTTCAATCCGCTGCTCGCCTACGGCGTAGACCGCTTCGTCGCGGACGCAGCCGGCGCCGGCCTCGACGGCCTGATCATCGTGGACCTCCCGCCCGGCGAGGCGGCCGAACTGGAAGCTCCCTCCCGCGCCGCCGGTCTGAGCATCGTGTTCCTGCTGGCGCCGACCTCGACGGATGAGCGCATCCGCGCCGTCGCCGAGCACGCGAGTGGGTTCATCTACTGCGTGAGCGTGACCGGCGTCACGGGGGCGCGGGACGAGATCCCGGAGGAGCTCGCGAACTTCATGGTGCGCGTCCGCGCAGCGTCGGATCTGCCGCTCGCGGTCGGCTTCGGCATCTCGACGCGACGGCACGTCGAGACCGTGGGCGCGATCGCCGACGGGGCGGTGATCGGGAGCGCGTTCGTGCGGACGATTGCCGACGGTCCGGCAGAGGGACGAGCGGATCGCATCCGCCGCTTTCTCCGGGAGGTCACCGGTCGTGAAGCTGATCACGTCCCCGTCGCCGACTGACGGCGGGCACGCGGGCGCGGCGCGGACCGCCGGGCGGTGTCGCGCAGGATGATTGACGCGGGGCACGGCGTGCGCATCGCGCACGGGAGCCGTCGCCTGAGTCGGGAGGTTGTCCCGTGATTGTGATCATGAAGCTCGACCACGAGCCCGCGCAACGCCAGGCCGTCGTTGACCGCATCGAAGAGCTCGGGCTCAGCGCGCAGCCGATCCACGGCGAGAGCCGGATCGTGATCGCCGTGCTCGGTCAGGTGATGCCCGAGCTGCGCGACGAACTGGCCACGATCGACGGTGTGGACGAAGTGATCCGCATCTCGAAGCCGTACAAGCTCTCGAACCGCGAGGTGCATCGCGAAGACACGGTGATCGACGTCGGGCGCGGCGTTCGCATCGGCGGGAAGCACCCGGTGTTCATGGCCGGCCCCTGCTCCATCGAGTCGCTGCCTCAGCTGCGCGCCGCGGGCGAGGGTGTGCGCGCCGCCGGCGCCCACGTGCTGCGCGGAGGGGCCTTCAAGCCGCGCTCGTCGCCGTACTCGTTTCAGGGGCTCGGGGTCGCCGGGCTCGCCATGCTGAAGGAAGTCGGCGACGAGCTCGGCATGCCGACGATCACCGAGCTGCTCTCCGTGCGCGACGTGGACGTGGTCGCGCAGCATGCCGACATCCTCCAGATCGGCGCGCGCAACATGGCAAACTTCGTCCTGCTGGCGGAGGCCGGGAAGACCGGTCGCCCGGTCATGCTCAAGCGCGGCATGGCCGCCACGATCGAGGAGTGGCTGCTCGCCGCTGACTACATCCTCAACGAGGGCAATCCGAACGTGATCCTGTGCGAACGCGGGATCCGCACCTTCGAGACCGCCACCCGCAACACGCTCGATCTGAACGCCGTGGCACTGGCGAAGCGGCTCAGCCACCTCCCCGTGATCTCCGATCCGTCGCATGGGACGGGCAAGTGGTACCTCGTACGCCCGATGGCCATGGGCTCGATCGCCGTCGGCGCCGACGGCGTGATGATCGAGGTCCATCCGAATCCCGATCACGCGCTCTCAGACGGGGCGCAGTCACTCACGCCCGCGAATTTCGCTTCGCTGGCGAACGAGGTGCGCGCGCTCGCCGCCGCGATCGGCCGGCCATTCGCGGCCGCGCCGGCGGGCCCGGTGGCCGCCGGCTGAGCGCGAGTGACGGAAGGCGACGTCATGGTGGAGCCACAGTCCGAGAGCGGCACGACAGAGCACGCGGTCGTGGCGGCCGGGGAGGCCGCAGCAGCGGGGGTCGCCGAGGTCGCTGACGTCGCTGAGGTCGCTGAGGTCGCCGCGGGAGATGCCTTCCGCCTCCAGCTCGCCGTCTTCGAGGGACCGCTCGATCTGCTTCTGCACCTGATCGAGCGCGACGAACTGGACGTGACCGAGGTCTCGCTGCTGGCCGTGACCGAGCAGTACATGCAGCACCTGCGGTCGACCGAGCAGATCAACCTCGGCACGCTCGCCGACTTCATCGGTGTGGGAGCGCGGCTGCTGCTGCTGAAGTCCCGCGCGCTGCTGCCTCGCGACGAGGACGCGGCCGGCGGCGACGATGCGGACTCCGAGGCGCGTGAGCTGATCGACGCGCTGCGTGAGTACCGGCGCTACAAGGAGGCGGCCCTCTTCCTCCGCGAGCGTGACGGCGGACACGCGACTTACCGCCGACAGGCGACGCCGCCGAAGGTCACGCTACCCACCGGCCTCGACACGGTCACACTCGACTCGCTCGCCGACCTGATCCGCGAGGTGCTCGCGCGCCTGCCCGAGGACGAACCCCCGGGCGAAGTGCGCCGCGACCCGGTGCGCCTGCGCGATCGCATGACCTCGCTCGTCGACACGCTCGAACGCGACGGGCGCACGTCCTTCCGCCGCCTGATCGAGGGGGCGACCTCGCGCGTCGTCGTGATCGTGGACTTCCTCGCGGTGCTGGAGTTGATCAAGTCGGGCTACCTCGAAGCGCGGCAGGCGGAGGCCTTCGGCGACATCGACCTCGTGCGGCGTGAAGCGGCGACGCGACCGGATGTCGTGACGCTCGCCGCGAACGCCGGTCTCGATCCAGACAGCGCGGATGCGGGCGGGGATCCCGATGCGGTCGGAACTGACGCCGAGCAGTCGGGCGCGGCAGCCGTCGACGGCACGGACGGCGTTGCGAGTGGGGGTGGCGACCGATGAGGGGACACGCCCGCTTGAGCGACGGCGACGCGCGCGGGGGCGGTCCGGTGGTCCGAGTCACCCGCCGCGCGATGGTAGGATGCCCCTCGGCCCCGGCCGCGCCAGACCGATGCGATCAGAAGGGACCCCAGCCCTGTGCTACTCGTTCGTGAGGAGCTCAGGCGCAGCGAGACGGCGGGGGAGCACGCGCTCTCCATCGGCGTCTTTGACGGCGTGCACGAAGGTCACCGCATGCTCGTGCGCCGGCTCATCGCGGAGGCGCAAGCGCGCGGCCTCGGTACCGGCATCATCACCTTTCACCCCCACCCCATCACCGTCGTCCGGCCAGACGTTTCGTTCTCGTACCTCGATTCGCTCGAGCGGCGGGTGGAGCTGCTGCGCGAGCTCGGGATCGACTTCGTCTCCGTTCTACAGTTCACGTCCGAGCTCCAGCAGGTCTCGGCGTACGACTTCGTGCGCCTCCTGGTAGAGGAAGCGGGACTGCGCCTGCTCGTGGTGGGCGACGACTTCCACCTCGGCCGTGGCCGCGAGGGAGACACGGAGCGCCTACGGGAGTTTGGCCAGGATCTGGGCTTCGAGGTCATAGCGCTGCCGCTGCTGCAGAGCGACGCCGATCGCGTCTCGTCCACACGTGTGCGCAACGCGCTCGCGGCGGGCGAGATGGGGGAGGTGGCCACGCTGCTCGGCCGCCCCTTCGCGCTGCGCGGTCCCGTGCTCCACGGCGACGAACGCGGACGCAAGCTCAACTTCCCCACGCTGAACATCGGCGTGGCGGCGGACCGTGCGCTGCCGCCGAACGGGGTTTACGTCACGCGCGCGCACGTCGCGGGCGGGGACTACAACGCCGTCACGAACATCGGCACGCAACCGACGTTCGACGGCGCGACTCGCCGCGTGGAGACGCACCTGCTGGACTTCGAGGGTGACCTGTACGGACAGGTCGCGAGCATCGATCTGCTTCATCGCATCCGCGAAGAGCGCAAGTTCGCCGGTGTCGACGAGCTCGTGGCGCAGATGAAGCGCGATCTTCAGACGACGCGGGAGTGGTTCGCATGACGGCCCCGGATCGCGTGCCTTCGCCAGCGCGGCGGATGGCGCCGGTCGAGGATCAGCTGCGGGTCCTGATGTCCGGTACCGAGTTCGGCGACCCCGACACCGCGCGCACGATGACGCGCGAGCTGCGCGAGCGGCTGGTGGAGGATCGCCCGCTGCGCGTGTATGCGGGCTATGACCCGACGTCTGTGGACCTCCACCTCGGGCACACGCTGACGATGCGCAAGCTGCGCCAGTTTCAGGACTTTGGTCACGATGTGACCTTCCTGATCGGCAACTTCACCGGCCTGGTCGGCGATCCGTCGGATAAGAACAAGGCGCGGCCGATGCTGTCGGCGGAGCAGCTCGCCCACAACGCGCGCACGTACACGCAGCAGGCGTTCCGTATCCTCGACGCCGAACGCACGACCGTGCGATACAACGCCGACTGGCTCGGGGAGCTCACGTTCGCGGACGTGATCCGGCTGAGCGCGAAGTTCACCGTCGCGCAGTTCCTGCGCCGCGAGAACTTCGCGAAGCGCTTCGAAGCCGGCGACGCGATCTACGTCAGTGAGTTCATGTACGCGCTGATGCAGGCGTACGACGCCCTGCACATGGAGACCGACGTCCAGATCGGCGGGAGCGATCAGCTCTTCAACCTCATGGCCGGTCGCACGCTGCAGGAGGACGCCGGGCAGCGCGCTCAGGTCGTGCTCACCACGCCGATCCTCGTCGGCACGGATGGCCACGCGCGCATGTCGAAGTCGACCGGGAATTACATTGGGATCGACGAGCCGGCGAACGATGTCTATGGGAAGGTGATGTCGATCCCCGATTCCGCGATGCTGGGCTACTTCACGCTGGTCACGCCGCTGCCGCCGGACGAGGTGGACGCTGTACGAAAGGCGCTCGGCGGCGGCACACTGGCTGCGATGGATGGGAAGAAGCTGCTTGCACTCGAAGTCACTGCCTCGCTGCACGGCGCGGCGGCGGCGACGGAAGCGCAGGCATACTTCGAAGCGACGATTCAGCGCCGAGAGACGCCCGATGAGATGCCGGAGCACGTCCTGGCGGCGCCGGCACCGCTCAATGCGGTGCTTGTGGACGCCGGGCTCGCGGCCAGTAACGGTGAAGTGCGACGGCTCGTGACGCAGGGCGCGGTTGCCGTCAACGGTGAGCCGGTCTCCCAGTTCACCATGGAGGTTCAGGCGGGCGACGAGATTCGCGTGGGGCGACACCGCTTCCTGCGGCTCGTGGCGGAGGATACAGGCAAGCAGGCGTAATCCAGGGCGGGGGCCACGGATGCTGGACAACGGAGTCGAGACAGACCTCGACGTCATTCGCGCGAACATCGATGAGGCGGAGGTGGTCAGCCTCTACTTCCCGTCGCTCGGGAAGACCCTCCTGATCGACAACCGCGCGTCGGCACACGTTGGGCCGATGGTGCGGCTGCTACCGATGGCGAGCAGCTCTGCCGATCGCCTGCGCTCGATCCGCCGTCTGCGCCCCGAGCTCCCGCGCCCGACGTCGGTCACGTGGATCCCGTGGACCCGCCGTGTCGCATCGTTGCTCTCGCTTGGCGTGTGGGAGCGCATCATCGTTCGCTTCGACGTACATGAAGACCCGCACACGCCGAGCGACGCCGCGCTCGAGTGTCTCGAAACGCTGCGGCGGCTCGAGTTGAACGAGCGCCGCTGCGCGATCACCGGCGACCGCTACCGCACCCTCTGGCAGCGCGACGCCGCGGCCTTGGACTGACGTTCGCCGCGAACATCCGCTGAGACGAAGACGGCCCTTCCGGATTCCCGGAAGGGCCGTCTTCATGGGCGCACCGCGGCGCGGGCGCCGTATCAGTGTGCTGGTGCGCCGGCCGACTCGATCGCCTGGACGACCTGCTGCTGAACGTGTGCCGGCACCTCAACGTAGCGCGCGAAGCTGAGCTCGAAGCGTCCGCGGCCGCCGGTGATCGCGCGCAGATCGCTGCCGTAGCGCTGCACCTCGGCGAGCGGCACGTCCGCCTCGATCACGTTCCACGCGCCGTCCGGCTCGACGCCGTGTACGGCGCCGCGACGCCCGCTCAGGTCGCTCATGACGTCACCCACGTGCTCGCTCGGCACCCTCACACGCAGCCGCATCACGGGCTCCAATAGCTGGGGGTTCGCGTCGAGCACCCCCTGCTTCAGCGCCTGCGCTGCCGCGAGCTTGAACGCCATCTCGGAGGAGTCGACGGCGTGCGACGAACCGTCGGTGAGTCGCACCCGCAGATCGACGAGCGGTGAGTGTGCGAGCGGCCCCTCCGGCAGCGACTCCAGGATGCCCTTCTCGACGGCCGGGATGAACTGACGCGGCACCGATCCGCCCGTGACCGAGTCCGCGAATTCGAAACCGGAACCGCGCTCGAGCGGCTCGATCTCGATCACGACATGGCCAAACTGGCCGTGTCCGCCCGTCTGCTTCTTGTGTCGATACTCGGCCTTCGCGCGTGCGCTGATCGTCTCGCGATAGGGCACCCGCGGCATCGTCGCGTCCACGGCGACGCCGAAGTTCTTCGCGAGGTGCGCCACGGCGATCGCCGCCTGTGCCTCACCCAGCGTCGTCATGATCATCTCGTGCGTGTCCGCATCCCGCTCCACCCGGATCGTCGGATCCTGTTCGGTGATGCGGTGAAGCGCCGTCGAGAGCTTGTCGACGTCTTCCTTGCTGTGCGGGTGCAGCGCCGTGCGGTACGTGCCCACCGGCAGCGGCAGCGGCGGCATCTGGACCGCCGTCTCCGCCGAGGCGACGAGCACGTCGCCGGTGATCGTGTCCTGGAGCTTCGCGGCCACCCCGATGTCGCCGGCGACGAGCGCTGGCACCTCGATCTGCTCCTTGCCGCGCTGCACGTACAGGTGTCCCAGACGCTCCGTGCCGCGTGCACGCGGGTTGTACGGCTGCATCTGCGCCGTCATCTTGCCCGAGAGGATCTTCATGAACGAGAGGTGCCCGACGAACGGATCGGCGGTCGTCTTGAAGACGTGAGCGACCAGCGGGCCGTTCGCGTCCGCGGTTCGCGCGGAGCCCTCGTCCGGCTTGCGATCCAGTGGCGACGGGAAGATGCGCACGATGTCGTCCAGCAGCGTGCGCACGCCGATCTCGCGTGTCGCGCAGACCGGCAGCACGGGGAAGACGACGCCCGCGGCGAAGCCATTGTGCAGAGCCTGGGTGAGCTCCTCGTCGCTGATCTCGCCACCCTCGAGGTAGCGCTCGAGCAGCGCGTCATCTGTCTCCGCGACCGACTCGAAGAGCATGTCGCGCGCGGCGGCGATCGCGTCCGCCATCTCCGCCGGCGCTTCGCTCTCGGCCTCGCCGCGGCGGGCGATGCGGCTGAGCAGATCGACGGCACCCTCCAGCGCGCCCGCGGCGCCGATCGGGATCGCCATCGGCACACAGCGGGGGCCGAAGCGTTCACGCAGACTGGCGAGCACCGTGTCGAAGTTGGCGTGCTCGCGATCGAGGCGCGTCACGAGCAGCATGCGAGGCAACCTCGCGCGGTCGGCGTGCTCCCACGCGGTCTCGGTGCCCGCCTCAACGCCGGCGCTCCCGTCGACCGTGATCGCGGCGGCCTCCGTCGCGTGACAGGCAGCGACTACCTCGCCTTCGAAGTCGGCATAGCCCGGAGTGTCGATCAGGTTGATCTTCGCCGAGCCCCACTCCACCGGGATCAGCGCAGAAGAGATCGAATAGACATGCCGGCGCTCTTCGTCGTCGAAGTCGGAGACGGTGTTGCCGTCCTCGACGCGACCCATGCGGGAAATGGCGCCGGAGACGTGGAGCAACGCCTCCGACAACGTCGTCTTCCCCGAGTTGCCGTGGCCCATGAGCACCACGTTGCGCAGAGCGTCCGACGTGTATTCCTTCATGCGGCGACTCCCTCGGGTCAGTGTGAGGCCGATGGTAGCGCCGGCCGCGAAAGGCCGACAACGCATGATGTGGGCGCGGCGGCCGGTGCGGTGGGGCGCGCGCTCGGACGTTGCCCCTCGGCGCGGGAGGAACGCGCGTCGCGATACGGGCGCGCGGAAGGGCCCGCGAGAGTCACGGATCGGCCTTTGGAGGGTGATGCGACACCGGACACGGGACCTTTGTCCTGTGCGATCCGGGTCGTAGGTCCACATCTCTTACTGATCGGAGATGCGATATCTACCGCGGAGACACTCATGAATGGTCATGTGCCACTCCGCCTCTCAACCGCCTTCGGCGTTCGTGTTCTCGCACTCGCTGCGGCGCTGCTCGGAAGTGTCGAACTCGGAGTACACCGAGTGGTCGCTCCCGTGCTTGCGCACATTCCCGGCGAAGTGCCCGGCCAGCGTTTCGTGGACGCCCTCGCATGGTCGGGCGAACGCGCGTTCGCAGGGACCGCGCTGCTGGTCGTGTGCGGTGTCGTCGTGGCAGGCGGCGCGGTATTTCGCGACCATCGCCCGCTGGCGGTACTCATCATCGCCAGCGCGGCGTTCACCCTCGCAGACGCCGCGACGAGGAGCGTCGGCATCGCATTTGCCGGGCACGTGCTGACGATCGCGGCGTTCGCCGCGATCGTGGCCGTGGCCGCGCGTGGCGCCCGGCCCGCCGCACGACCCGTGCTGGCCGGGCTCGGGCTGACGGCGTTCGGTCTCGCCGCCGCCCGGTGGCCCCTGCTCGCCGACTCATGGTCCGCGCTGCTCGGGGCGCGGAGCGGCGTGGGCACGGCGTTCGTGGCCTGGACGGTCGCCGAGGCTGCGCTCGTGGCCGCACCGGTCGCGTTCGGGATTGCGCTCCTGCTCGTGACGACACCGTCACGGCTGGAGTGGGCTGCGGCGACCGTCGCCGCACTTGGCGCGGGCGCGTTCCTCGCTGCGGAGCCCGGATACGCGGGACTGGTCTCAATCTGGGCCACCGGGAGCACGCTCGCGCTGCCGACGTTCGCCTACGTACTCTCCGCGACCTGCGTCGGGCTGGTGCTGACGCACTGGCTTCGGGGCCCCTCCACCCGGCACCTCGCTGCGGGGCTGGTATTGCTCGCCGTCGCCGGAGTGCAGCCGGCCGTCGCTCATCACAATCTCACCGCGGTGTTCGCGCTCCTCCTGCTCGCTGACGCTTCGCCGGCACCGTCACATGACGTGCGGGCGGCGGTGCCGGAGCGGGGCACCGTGGGCAGCGCGGTCGGCGCACTGGAATAGGGGAATAGGAGTCAAGCATGTCTCCAGTCTCACGACGCGACTTCCTTCGACTGGGAGCGGTCGCCACCGTCGGAGCGGCGTCATATCCGCTGCTCCGCCAGCTCGGTGCCATCGAGACGATCGACAATCCGCTCGACGCCTATCCGTTCCGAGACTGGGAGCACGTCTATCGCGATCAGTACAAGTACGACGACAGCTTCACGTTCATCTGCTCACCGAATGACACGCACGCGTGCCGTCTGCGCGCGTTCACCCGCAACGGCGTGATCCAGCGCATCGAGCAGAACTACGACGTGGGTCGCTACCAGGATCAGCTGGGGAACAAGTCCACCGTGAAGTGGCATCCGCGCGGATGCAAAAAGGGCATGACGTTCCACCGCCGCGTGTACGGCCCGTACCGCTTGAAGTACCCACTGGTGCGCGCGGGGTGGAAGCGGTGGGCGGACGATGGCTTCCCGGAGCTCACGCCGGCCAACCGCGACACGTACAAGTTCAAGAGTCGCGGCACCGACTCGTTCACGCGGCTCACGTGGGACGACGCATACGGCTACCTCGCGCGCGGCCTGGTGAACGTCGCCGAGACGTACTCGGGTGATGAGGGTGCGCGGCGGCTGCGCGAGGAGGGCTACCAGCCCGAGATGATCGACGAGATGGGCGGCGCCGGCACGCGAACGATGAAGTTCCGCGGCGGCATGGGCCTGCTCGGCGTGATCGGCAAATACGGCATGTACCGGCTGAACAACACGATGGCGCTGCTCGATGCTCGGGTGCGCGGCGTGGGCCCGGACGAGGCGCGAGCCGGTCGCAACTGGTCGAACTACACGTGGCACGGCGACCAGGCGCCCGGGCACCCGTTCGTGCACGGGCTCCAGACCTCGGAGCCGGACTTCAATGACCTGGCGAATTCGAAGCTCACGATCCAGGTCGGCAAGAACCTCGTCGAGAACAAGATGCCGGAATCGCACTTCTTCTCGAACATCATGGAGCACGGCGGCAAAATCGTGACGATCGCGCCGGAATACGGCGCTCCCGCGAGCAAGTCCGACTACTGGCTCCCCGTGCGGCCCGGGCTGTCCGACACGTCGATCTTCCTCGCGATCACGAAGATCCTCATGGACGAGGGGCTCCACGACGCCGCCTTCGTCACGCAGTTCACCGACTTCCCGTTCCTGATCCGCACCGACACGCTGATGCGGCTGCGTGCGAAGGATGTGTTCCCGGGCTACCAGCCCGCGCTCGAGCCGAGCGGCCCGAGCTTCCGCGACCAGAAGCTGACGCAGGCGCAATACGAGCGCGTCGGTGGCGACTTCGTCGTCTTCGACGAGGGTCGCGGCGCGCTGCGCGCGATCACGCGCGACGACGTCGGCCAGCGCATGGTCGAGCGCGGCTTCAAGCCGAAGCTCGACTACCGCGCCACCGTGCGACTGGTGGACGGCAGCGAGGCCGAGGTGCTCACGCTGTGGGAGGCCTACCGCGATCACCTCGTCGACTACGACCTCGACACGGTGCAGGAGATCACCGGCACGCCGAAGGACCTGATCACGCGCCTCGCGCACGACATCGCGACCATCAAACCGGTGGCTATCCACACGGGCGAGGGCATCAACCACTGGTTCCACGCCACGCTGCACAACCGCGCGACGTACCTCCCGCTGATGCTCACGGGCAACATCGGCCTGCCGGGCGCCGGGAGCCACACGTGGGCGGGCAACTACAAGGCGGCGCTCTTCCAGTCCACCGACTGGTCGGGCCCGGGCTTCAAGGGCTGGGTGGCCGAGGATCCGTTCGAGCCGAACCTGGACGACACCGCCGACGGCAAGGACATCGTGGCGCACGGGTACGGCAAGGACGAGGAGCCTGCGTACTGGGATCACGGCGATCGCGCGTTGATCGTCGAGACGCCGCGGTTCGGCCGGAAGAACTTCACCGGCCAAACGCACATGCCTACGCCGACGAAGGTGATCTGGACGACCAACGTCAACCTGATCAACAACGCGAAGAACGCCTACCTCGTGATCCGCGACGTGAACCCGCACGTCGACATGATCGTCACGCAGGACATCGAGATGACGGCCTCCTGCGAGCTCTCGGACTTCGTGCTCCCCGCGAACTCCTGGGTCGAGTTCCAGACGTCCGAGGTCACTGCGTCCTGCTCGAACCCATTCCTCCAGATCTGGGGCCGGGACGGCATCAAGCCGCTCTACGACAGCGAGGACGACCTGATGATGATGGCGAAGGTCGCCGAGCGGCTCGGCCAGGACCTCGACGATCCGCGGTTCGCGAACTACTGGAAGTTCGCGCTCGAGGGCCGCGGCGAGGTCTACCTCCAGCGGCTGCTGGATGCCTCCGCGACAACGCGTGGCTACACGGTCACCGACATCAAGGCCGGCAAGTACGGAGAGCCCGGCGCCGCGCTGATGATGTTCCGGACCTACCCGCGCATCCCGTTCTGGGAGCAGATCCACGACGACCAGCCGTTCTTCACCGATACCGGGCGCATGCATTCGTACGTCGACATCCCGGAGGCGATTGAGTACGGCGAGAACTTCATCGTGCATCGCGAGGGCCCCGAGGCCACGCCGTATCTGCCGAACGTGATCGTCTCCTCGAACCCGCTGATCCGCCCCGAGGACTACGGGATCGCACGGGACGAGCTCGATCCGGACATGCGCACGGTGCGCAACATCAGGCTGCCCTGGGCCGAGGCGAAGCTGACCAAGAACCCGCTCTGGGAGCAGGGCTTTCAGTTCTACTTCCTGACGCCGAAGTCGCGGCACACGGTGCACTCCGGGTGGGCGGTGACGGACTGGGAAACGCTCTGGGGCAGCAACTTCGGTGACCCGCATCGCCGCGATAAGCGGCTGCCGCACCTCGGTGACCGCGAGGTGCACATGAACCCTCAGGCGGCGGTCGACCTCGGGCTGAAGGATGGCGATTACGTCTGGATCGACGCCAATCCGATCGACCGGCCGTACCCCAACTACGACCCGAACGACACAAGCGATCCGTTCCACAAGGTGGCGCGGCTCATGCTCCGTGTGAAGTTCAACCCGGCCTATCCCTACAACGTGCTGATGGCGAAGCACGGCTACTGGCTCGCGACCGAGAAGACGGTGAAGGCGCACGAGACGCGGCCGGACGGCCTCGCGAAGTCTGAGGACACGGGCTACCAGTCGAGCTACCGCTACGGGTCGCACCAGAGCGTGACGCGCGACTGGGCGATGCCGATGCACCAGACCGACACGCTCTTCCACAAGCAGAAGGTCGCGGTCGGCTTCATGTTCGGGGGCGAAGCGGACAACCACGCGATCAACACCGTCCCCAAGGAAACGCTCGTGCGCGTCACGAAGGCCGAGGACGGCGGGATGGGCGGGCGCGGCGCGTGGGAGCCGGGAACCAGCGGGATGTCGCCCGGCAATGAGGATGAGCGCATGCGCCGGTACCTGGATGGGAGCTTCCTCGCATGACCGCACAGGACCGAACGCCAGAGCTGATCCCGCTCGTCGATACAAGCGGGCGCAACAAGACAGTCGAAGCGAGCGACCCCTACGTCGCGACGGTCGTGGCGCTGTCGACGCCCGGCTACGACGGGCTGGCGGCGATGGGGCGGGCGTTCGTCGAAGAGTTCGCCATGGTGGGCTGGTCGCGCGCGCGGATCGCCCGCATGTTCGAGAACCCACGCTTCGCGGCGGCGTACGCCGTGTATCAGGAGCGCGGACCGGAGTTCGTGGCAGCGTTACTCGACGAAGTGCTCGGCCGAGTCGAACCGTCGCCGGCGAACCGGGAGGAGAGCTGAGATGGCCAAGGTCTACAACTGGCAACTCGGGCGAGAGATGGACTATCGCTTCGAGCAGGCGGCTCCCGACTGGCAATTCGCCGCGATCTTCAACACGAACCGCTGTCTCGCCTGCCAGACGTGCACGATGGCGTGCAAATCCACGTGGACGTTCTCCGAAGGCCAGGAGGACATGTGGTGGAACAACGTGGAGACGAAGCCGTACGGCGGCTACCCGCAGCATTGGGACGTGAAGGCGCTCGACCTGATCGAGCAGGCGAATCCCGGCGGACAGAGCTGGGGCGGTAGCGCCGGCCCCGAGGCGCCATACGGGACGTACAACGGCGCCACGATCTTCGACGCGGCGCGGATGGCCGGCACCGGCCAGCAGGCCGTCGGCTACATCCCGACCGACGAGGAGTGGTCCGCGCCCAACATCCACGAGGACTCACCGGTCGCCGGCGCGCCGCTCAGCGAGGGTGCCGCGCTCCCGGTGCACAAGACCTGGTTCTTCTACCTGCAGCGCATCTGCAATCACTGCTCGTACCCGGCGTGCCTGTCGGCCTGCCCCCGCAACGCCATCTACAAGCGCGAAGAGGACGGCATCGTCCTGATCGATCAGTCGCGGTGTCGCGGCTACCGCAAGTGCGTCGAGCAGTGTCCGTACAAGAAGTCGATGTACCGGCCGGATACACGCGTCTCCGAGAAGTGCATCGGCTGCTTCCCGCGCGTCGAAGGCTCGGATCCGCTCACCAACGGGCTGCCCATGGAGACGCGCTGCATGGCCGTCTGCCCCGGGCAGATCCGGCTCCAGGGGCTGGTCCCCGTCGAGCCGGACGGCTCGTGGAAGGTCGACGCCGACAACCCGCTGTACTACCTCGTGCGCGAGGAGAAGATGGCGCTGCCGCTCTACCCGCAGTTCGGGACGCAGCCAAACGTCTTCTACGTCCCGCCGCGGTGGGTGCCCCGGCCCTACCTCAAGCAGATGTTCGGTCCAGGGGTCGACGATGCGATCGCCGCGTATGAGCGACCGTCACGTCGGGCGCAGGCCGTACTGCAGCTCTTCCGCGTGACCCAGAGCATCATCTTCCGCTTCGAGGTGATCGAGGGCCCCAAGGTCTCCGAGGTCAACGTCAACGGACGCTCCCTCGAGGTCTTCGACGACACCGTCATCGGCTACTCGCGCAACGGGCAGGAAGTGGTCCGCGTGACCGTGAAGGAACCGTTCTTCGAGCGGCCGGTGCAATTCCTGAATTCGATTTAGCACGGAGAGAAAGAGAGGAGGACGCGATGGTTCGCTGCACCGCCGAGGAGCGGGCGCTCGCACGCGCCGCCGTCTACCGGGCGCTGGCGCTGGCGTTCTCGTACCCGACCGCCGAGGGCTGCGAGGAGCTGGCCGGCGCGCTTGCGGTCGCGCGCGTCGCAGCCCCGTTGCTGGATGAGCGGACCGCCGACGCCGTCCATGGGCTCGCCGATCGGCTCGATCGGGCCCTGGTCGGCGGCGACCGGAAGGCCGTCGAGACGGCCTACCAGCACGTGTTCACGCTCAGCTATTCGGAGGACTGCCCCCCGTACGAGACGGCGTTCAGTTCGAGTCACATCTTCCAGCAGACGCAGCAGCAGGCAGACATCGCCGGCTTCTACCGCGCGTTCGGGGTGGATGCCTGCGACGAGCGCTCCGACCACCTCGTGACCGAGCTCGAGTTCTGCTACTTGCTCGCGCTGAAGGAAGCGCGAGCGCGCGAGCTCGGCGAGGCTGATCACGTAACGATCTGCCGCGATGCGCAGCGCACGTTCCTGACCGATCACGTCGCGCGCTGGGCGCCGATCATCGGGCAGCGCATCGCGGTGACGGGCGAAGCTTCGCCGTTCGGTGCGGCGGGAAGGCTGCTCATGGCGTTCATCGCCGGCGAGGAGCGATTCCTGCGGCTCCCTGCCGTGCGCCGCTATCGCGACGAGCCCGTAGTGATCGCGGACGACCCCGGCGAGATGGTCTGCCCGTACGAGGAGATGACCCCTGCCGAGGCCGCGAACCTCCCATTCTTCGAGAGCCGAGAGGAGGCGCTCGATGCTGCAGCAGCTGATCGGTAGTCGTGGACGCGGTGCTCTGCTCGTGACCGCAGTCGTCGGGGTCGCGCTGTTCGCGGGCGGGCTGCAGCTCGTCCCGGTGTCAGCGCAGACGCTCACGCTCGAGGCAGCGCGTGCACCCGAGGGCATCAGTGCCGAAGCGCCCTGGGATCGCCTGTGGGAGCTCGCGCCGCGCCAGGAAGTGCCGCTCTCGAGCCAGCAGATCGCGCTGCCATTCGGCGGCGGGAGCGTCACCGCGCTGACGGCACGGGCGCTCCAGGACGGTACACGCCTCTACCTGCTGCTCGAGTGGGCGGATGCTGAAGCGGACGACGCCGTGAACGGGGTCGCCGAGTTCAGCGACGCAGCCGCCGTGCAGTTCCCCTCGATCGCCGGTTCAGAGCCACCATTCACGATGGGAGCGCCCGGCCAGCCGGTGAACATCTGGCAGTGGAAGGCCGTCTGGCAGGCAGATCTCGCCGGCGGCTTCACCACGTCGCAGGACCGCTACCCCAACACGCTCGTCGACGGGTACCTGAACGGGGACGATCCGCTCTACAAGACCGCGCTCGCCGCGGGCAATCCGCTCGCTCAGCGCGATCATGACTCGCCGATCGAGAACCTCCTGTCCGAGGGCTTCGGCACGCTCACTCACGCCGCGCTTCAGGATGTTGCAGGGGCTGGCGAGTGGCGTGACGGCCGCTGGCGCGCGCTCTTCGTGCGCGCCCTTGAGCCCGCCGACGGCGACTACGCCAGCTTCGCGGTCGGCACCAGCACCAGCGTCGCCTTCGCGGTGTGGGAGGGCGCGGCGGACGATCGCAACGGACAGAAGTCGATTGCGCCCTTCATCGAGCTCAAGATCGGAGACGCCGACGTGGCGGCGCGCGGGCGCTTCGGTGCCGAGCAGGTGTTGATCATCATCGTGATCGCGCTCAGCGGCGCAGCGGTCGCTGCGTTCCTGTACGCCTCCGCGCGCTCGAATGCACGGGCGGCCTGATCGTGCCTCCCGCACTACCCGTTGTTCGGGTCACCGGTCCCGGCCAGAACGTTGGGAAGACGTGGATGGCGAGTCGGTTGATCGGCGAGCTCACCGCCCGCGGCTACCGGGTAGCTGCGGTGAAGCGCTCCCACCACCCGGTCGCTCTCGATCGCGAGGGATCGGACACCGATCGCTTCGCCCGAGCGGGCGCGGCGTCCGTGTTGTTTTGCGCCGCCGACGGCACGCTCGAGCGTTCGGCGCCGGTCGGGCTCGACGCGGCGCTGAGGCGCTACATGGGAGAAGCCGACATCGCCATCGTCGAAGGCTTCAAGCACGACACGCTCGGAGCAGTGATCCGCCTCTCCGGCGACGACGCCCGTCGTGCCCGGCTGGAGGCGATGGACGGGACGCTCATCCTCGAGACCATCGCCGGCAACGTCGCCGGGCTCGCATCGGCGGTAGAGACGCAGTTCATGCTCTCCGCCGCCGGTGACGACGAGCTCCGCGCCGACGTTCGTCGTGCCGCGCGCACGCATGGCCATCTCTGCGCCGGCGTCGTGCTCGGCGTGCGCATGGGCCGGCTCGCGATGAGCGAGCTGGGGATCGCGCCGCCGCTACCGCCGGAGGCCCTCCAGATCACCGTCGAGGTCGCGCGCTGCGCGACCGACGCCGTCGCGTCCGTGACCGGGTGCACGCTGGGGCGCGGGAATCTGCGCGTCGTCGACTACGGGAAAGTGGCGGCCACGTTCGAAGACCTCCGCACCGGACGCGCGATCCGAGTGCTCGCGCGTGAAGATGCTCGCGATCCGGACGATCGCTGGGCGTCTCCGTTGCTCACGCGGCACCATCGCCAGGCGATCGCATACCGGCTGATGCCGGACGCAGCGCTGTTCACGGTCCGGGACGTGTGCGTGTCTGCGGGCGCCGACCGTCCGCGAACACGCGTCGCCTGCGATCTCTGTGGCGAGACGATCCGCGTCGCCGACGGCATTGCGGGAGAACAGGCGCTCACCTGCCGACCGTGCGCGACCGGCGCGGCGTACTACCGCGGCGCGCAAGAAGTGCGCGCCGCGGTAGTACGCTCGCCCGCCGCTAGGGCTTGAACTCGATCAGCTGGAGGTAGTTGCCGTCCGGGTCGAGGAAGGTGGTGATCACGCCGCCCCACGGCTCCGCTTCGGGCGGGCGGATGAATTCCACGCCGCGGGCAAGCAGCCGCTGCCGCTCGGACTCCAGGTCTTCGACCATGAAGTTGATCAGCACGCGCTGGGGCTCCTGTGCCTTGCCGCGCGTATCGGAGTGCCCGTCGATCAGGAATGCGGTGCGTTCGCCGAGGCTGAACGCCGCCTCGCCCAGCTCAGGCATGGGCGGCAACTCGAGCACATCCCGATACCAGGCCGCGAGCTCCTGTGGCTGCTCGCTCGTGACGTTGATGTTGAATCCCGCCAGCTGCATCGCGTTCGCTCCCGTGGCTCGGAGGTGGGTCGGCCGCGC
The DNA here is from genome assembly GCA_027622315.1 of Chloroflexota bacterium. Classification (GTDB taxonomy): domain Bacteria; phylum Chloroflexota; class Dehalococcoidia; order UBA2979; family UBA2979; genus VGNK01. The sequence continues at coordinate 18,452 of JAQBZW010000023.1, forward strand.
GGACGATAGAACAAACGTTCGTACGCGTCGACAGCGAACGCTGTCACGTTCGGAGAGCGGTCGCAGCGGTCTGCCTGCGGCACGCGCGTGTCGCGACGGAGCGTAGTCTGTGCGTGAGTCGCCCCGGGGAGGGCACGCGGAACCGCCTGGATTGCGAGAAGGCAATGCCGGAACAACGGTCGCGCGAAGCAAATGAGCCGTCTGCGGACCGTTCCGCGCGACGACGGCCGTCCCCTCGTTCAGCCGCGACTGGACCGGAGCCGGCACGGAAGGTCGTGGCATCGGGCGCCGCGCTCAATGCGGGCGTGCTACAGCCCGCCGTCGCCCGGCGCCTGCAGCGCCTGATCGGCAACCGCGCTGTGGCGAAGCTGCTCGCGGGGGCGGGTGGCGGTTCGGGATCGGTCGTCCAGCGCGGCCAGGGCGATCCCGCGAAAGGGGTCGCCGAGGCGCAATACGCGAAGGTCGCCAAAGGCCAGACGATCAAGTTCACGAAGCTCGCTGCCGGATGCATGGCGGTGACCGCGACGTTCAGCGACGGCGGTGGAGTGGGCTATCACTTCGCGATGATGGAAGACAATGCCGCGCAGTGGAGCGAGTTCATCGGGCAGATCGGCAGTGCCGGGCTGGCGAGCGTGCAGGTTGATAGTGACATGGTGGGAGAGAAACAGGGCTGGTGGGTCCAGTTCGAGATCGACGAAGACTTCGCGCCCACCGATCCGAAGACGGGTCAGGGTCCCCGCTCATACGCATCGCTCACCGAGGAACTCGAGGGCGATAGCGCGATCTTCAGCGCCGGCTGGGTGTTCGATCAATCCAGCATCGCGAAGTGGTTCAAGGCGGCATTCGGCGTCGACGCGAGCTTCGCTGTCACCCAGTCGCCGGGGCCGTACACGCTCTGACGGCAACCGCTTCAGCCGCGCGGACTGACTAGGGACCCTCCACGGCGCCGACGGTCAGCGCCTCCGCCGGCCGCAGGTCGAGCACCTCGAGCTGAAGGCCGCCCTCGTCACGGAAGTCGTCGCGCTTGAAGGTGTAGACGATGTCGGCGAGCTCGCCCGCGGGCACCGCGGCGGCGGCGTTGCGGAACGAGATCGCTCGCCAGCTCACGTTGCCCTCGCGCAGCGTGAGCTGCAGGTGCTCGCCCTCGCGGCCGACCACGCGGCTGTCGGCGACGCGCACACTGCGCGCGAGGAAGGTTGGCGTCGGGTTGCCGATGCCGTGCGGCCCAAGCAGCGCGAGCCATTGCAGCACCTGCCGGTTGACCGCGGGGAGATGCAGCTCGGCGTCTACCTCGATCGTGGGTGCGAGCGCGGATGTGTCGAGGTGGTCCGCGGCGTCCGCGATCAGCGTGGCCTTCAGCTCGTCCAGGCGGGCGGCGTCGATCGTGAAGCCGGCGGCCGCGCGGTGGCCCCCGAAGCGGAGGAAGAGATGGGCGTGGCGCCGTAGGAGCGCGGTGATGTCGAAGTCCGGGATCGAGCGGCACGACGCGCGGCCCTCGCCGCCGACGAGCTGCATCACGATTGCCGGTCGCGAGTACTCCTCGACGAGCCGCGACGCGACCGGGCCCACGACGCCCATGGAGACGTCCGGCGACGCCGCAATCAGCAGCGGGCCGGCGAGGTCATCGGCCGTGAGCGACGCGCGCGCGGCGTCGATGGCGGTTTGCGTCGTCTCACGGCGGCGAAGGTTGAGCGCCTCGAGCGTCTCGGCGAGCTCGCGCGCGCGAGCGGGCGAGTCCGTCAACAGCAGGTCGAGCGCGAGCCGTGCGTGCTCCATGCGCCCCGCGGCGTTCAGCCGCGGGCCGAGCACCCAGCCGCACGTGTCGGGCGTGGCCTGCGCCAGGTTCGCGTTCGCCACGGCCGCAAGCGCGAGCAAGCCCGGGCGACGTGTGCGCGCCAGCGCCTCGATCCCGATGCGCACGAGGTCGCGGTTCTCCGCGACGAGCGGCGCGAGGTCGCAGACGGTGCCGAGCGCCACGAGCGCGCGGTGCTCATCCGGGTCGTACGGCCGGCCCAGCCGGTCGTGCAGGTCGTGCACGACCTTGTAGGCGACGCCGACGGCCGCCGGCTCCGAGCCGTACGCCGAGCCGTTGAGCTTGGGATTCACGATCGCAAACGCTGCGGGGAGCACCTCCGGGACCGTGTGGTGATCGAGCACGAGCGCGTCCATGCCGGAGGCGTTCGCCTCCGCGATCTCCGCGACGGACGACGTTCCGCAGTCGGCGGTGACGAGCACGGTCGCACCGGCGTCGGCGAGCCGCCGCACCGCGGCGACGTTTGGCCCGTAGCCCTCCGTGAAGCGGTTGGGGATATACGGCTCGGGCCGCGCGCCGAGCGCGCGCAACCCTTCGACGAGGATCGTCGTCGCCGTCACGCCGTCAACGTCGAAGTCGCCGATGATCGCGACCATCTCGCCGTCGCGGCAGGCGCGCGCCAGCCGATCGACGGCGATGTCCAGGTTCGGCATGAGCGAGGCGTCGGTGAGCTCGCCCGGGCGCCCGAGGTAGCGGCGCGCGTCGGCGGTGCCGCGCACGGCACGGTGTGCGAGCAGTACCTGCATGAGCGGCGGGAGCCCCGGGCCGGCATCGGCGAAGCCCGTGAGATCGGGCGGTGGCGGCAGGCGCCAGCGGCGCCCGTTCGATCCGCGGAGCACGGTGGCGCGCGACCCGGTGTCGGCCGGGAGCGTGGCGTGTACGGGTGAATCAACCACGGAGCGGCCTCTCGTCCTGCCTGCGACCGGCTCAGATAGCGCAAGCTCGCGCTGCGCCGGTCGGTCGCCCATGGGGAGAGGCGGGTCCTTCCCCGAGGGAGGGACGGGCGACGAAGTAGCCGATCAGTTGTTACCGCGCTCTCGCCGCGGCGTCGAGCGCGCGAGGTGCAGGTCAGGCACGGCAAGCGCGGAGCGTGGAGCGAACCGTGGGCATCGAACGGAGGCGATGATGGAGCGCTCGCGTGTCGCTGCGTTTCTCACCAGGCACCTCGGTGGCCCGGTCAGCGGCGTTACGCAGCTGACCGGAGGCGAATGGTAGACCGTGTATGCATTCGAGTTCCAGGACAGAGCGCTGGTGGTTCGATTGAGCCTGACCGACGAGGACTTCGCGAAGGACCGCGTGGCCTCGGGCTTCGCCACGCGGGATCTGCCGGTGCCCCGACTGCTCGAACTGGGTCAGGCCCTCGATCGGTACTTCGCCATTTCCGAGCGGGCACCCGGGCGCCCGCTCGACGAGCTCAGTGCGGCCGAGATGCGGGCGGTTCTCCCGTCGTTGCTCGGCGCTCTCGACGTGATTCGCGAGACTGATCTCACGGGAACTGCGGGATGGGGACGCTGGTCTCGGTCGGGCGACGCCCCGTCGGCGAGTTGGTCGAGCTTCCTGCTGGACGTGGCGAACGGTCCGGGACCGACGAGCCGGATCCAGGGATGGCGCGAGCGACTCGATGCGTCACCGACCGGCTCCGGCCCCTTCGACCGTGCCTTCAACCACCTTCGAGAGCTGTGCGCCTTGCTCCCGGAAGTGCGCTGCCTCGTTCACGCCGACCTTCTGAATCGCAACGTTCTCGTCTCGGGCTCGGCCGTCAGCGCGGTCCTCGATTGGGGGAACGCGATGTACGGCGACTTTCTGTACGACGTCGCGTGGCTGCACTTCTGGTCGCCCTGGTTCCCACAGTGGGCCGGCATCGACTTCGTCGCGACGGCGAGACGGCACTTCGCGGCCGTCGGCGTCGACGTCCCGGACTTCGAGGTACGGCTACGCGCCTGCCTGGTGCACATCGGTCTGGACGGGCAGGCCTACAGCGCCTTCAAGGGACGGGGGGATGAAGTCGAAGCCACCTCCCGCAGGACGGTTGGCTTCATTGAGGCTCCCTGACCGCCGCGCTACCCCGAGACGCGGCCGAAGATCAGCGAGCTGTTGTGGCCGCCGAACCCGAGCGAGTTCGTCATCGCGTACTCGAGCTCGAGCGCGCGCGCGCCCTCGGTGACGTAGTCGAGGTCGCACTCGGGGTCCGGGACGATCACGTTGCGCGTGGGGTGAATGCGCTGGTCGACCAGCGAGAGCACCGTCACCGCCGACTCAATTGCGCCGGCGGCGCCGAGCGTGTGGCCGACCATCGACTTCGTCGAGCTCACCGGCACGCCGAAGGCGTCCTCGCCGAAAACGGCCTTGATCGACATCGTCTCGAACTTGTCGTTGAGCGGGGTGCTCGTGCCGTGTGCGTTCACGTAGCCGATGTCGCGGGGCTCGAGGCCGGCCTTCCTCAGCGCGACGCGCATCGCGCGCGCGGCGCCCTCACCGTTCTCGGAGGGCTGGGTGATGTGAAACGCGTCCGCCGACTGCCCGTACGACAACAGCTCGGCATAGATCGTCGCGCCGCGCGCCTCGGCGTGGTCCCACTCCTCGAGCACGAGCGTGGCCGCGCCCTCGGCAAGCACGAAGCCGTCCCGCTTCACGTCGAACGGGCGGGAGGCGTGCTCCGGGTCGTCGTTCTGGCCGCACGAGAGCGCGCGCGAGGCGGCGAAGGCGGCGATCGACATGCGCGTGACGGCCGCCTCGGCGCCGCCGGCGAGCATCGCGATCGCGTCGCCGCGCCGAATGACTTCGGCGGCACTGCCGACGGCGTCAGCGCCCGAGGCACAGGCCGAAACGGTGTTGTAGTTCGGTCCGCGTGCGCCGAAGCGGATCGAGACCTGGCCGGCGGCCATGTCCGGGATGAACATCGGCACGAGGAACGGCGAGACGCGGCCGGGCCCCTTGTGGAAGAAGACGTCGAACTGCTCCTCGAGCGTCTGCATGCCGCCGATGCCGCTGCCGATCATGCAGCCGATCTCGTCGGCCTCGGCCGCGATGTCGAGCCCGGAGTGCTCGATCGCCTCGGCGGTCGCGGCGATCGCGAGGTGCGTGAAGCGGTCCATGCGCCGCATCTCCTTGCGGTCGACGTAGTCGAGCGCGTCGAAGCCGGTCACCTCGCCGGCGATGCGGGACTCGAGGTCGGCGGACTCACAGAGCGTGACCGGCCCGATGCCGTTCTCGCCGCCGAGCAGCGCGCGCCAGCTCGCCTCACGTCCGATGCCGACCGGCGTCATCATGCCCACGCCGGTCACGGCGACGCGGCGCGGTACGTATGCCGGCCTCGGCGGTGCTGCCATCAGTTCCCCTCCCAGCGACCGAAGATGATCGCGGAGTTGTGCCCGCCGAGACCGACCGACGTGCTCATCGCGTGACGCAATGTGGCGTGCCGTGCCTCGTTCGGTACGTAGTCGAGATCGCAGTCGGGGTCGGGTTCCGCGTAGTTGATCGTGGGCGGCGCCGTCTCGTGGTGGAGCGCGAGCACCGCGACCGCCGCTTCCACCGCACCGGCGGCGCCCATCATGTGCCCGAGCATCGACTTCGTGGACGAGACGAGCAGGTTGTCGGCATGTTCGCCGAACACGCGGCGGATCGCCGATGTCTCCACGCGGTCGTTGAGCGCCGTGCCCGTGCCGTGCGCGTTGACGTAGTCGATCGCGTCCGGCTCGATGCCGGCGCGGGCGAGCGCGTCCTCCATCGCCTCCGCGATGCCGTGCCCGTCCTCGGCCGCGGCGACCATGTCGTAGGCATCGTTCGTGGTGGCAGCGGACTTCCACTCTGCGTAGATGCGCGCGCCGCGCGCCTGTGCGTGCTCCAGCGCCTCGAGCACGAGCACGCCCGCGCCCTCCGAGAGGATGAAGCCGTTGCGCGTTCTGTCGAAGGGGCGCACCGCCTTCGTCGGATCCTCGTGCGTGGCGAGCGCCTTCATCGCGTGGAAGCCGGCGTAGTAGATCGGCCGCAGCGGTGCCTCATAACCGCCGGTGAGCATCACATCGGCGTCGCCTCGCGCGATCATGGCCGCGGCCTCGCCGGTGGCCGCGCCGCCGGTCGCACACGCGGCCGTGACCGCGTAATTCGGACCGCGCGCGCCCGTGTCCATGGCGACCAGCCCGGTCGCCGTGTCCGGGAGCATGTGCGACGTGAGGAAGGGCGAGACCCGGCGCGGCCCCTTCTCGTCGAGGATCGCCTGCTGCTCGACGATCAGGTGTGCGCTGCCCATGCCGGTCCCGAGCAGCACGCCGACGGCGCGCTCCTCGCCGGCGATCGTGAGGCCGGCGTCCGCGATCGCCTGGCGCGTGGCGCCGAGCGCGAACACGGACGAGCGGTCGATGCGTCGCAGCAGTTTCGCGTCGACATAAGCCTCGGGGTCGAAGTGCTTGAGTTCCCCGGCGATCGGGCACTCGTAGGCTGAGGTGTCGAAGGAGGTGATCCAGTCCAGACCGGAGCGTCCGGCGACGAGGCCCTCCCACGTGGAGCCGGTGTCGTTCCCGAGCGGTGTGAGCAGGCCGATACCCGTGACGACGACGCGACGCATCAGGCTGGCCCCCTCTTCGCCCCGCCGCAGTGGTTCGCGTGAGTGTACCGCCCGGCATCGCGAACCGGCGGCCACGTCCGCCGACGCGAACCGGCGGGCTGCGCCGCCGACGCGAACCGGCGGGCTGCGCCGCCGACGCCCGGCAAGCGGCGGCTGAAAAGCCGCCGACACGCGGGACCGCCGACGCGAACCGGCGGCCACGTCCGCCGACGCGAACC